>JBAZCG010000001.1:0-45028 GCA_041671085.1 Desulfurivibrionaceae bacterium
GGGGGGGGGGGGGGGGGGGGGTGGTATCTATCAAAGGATTTTTTGCGTTTTTTCGCTACCTTGCGGGAAAATCCGCCAATCCGGAACCACCATCCTGATCACTTGCAAGCCATAAGAAGGGGAGCCCCACCATGTCCGACTCCATCACCACCACTCTGCACGAGTATGTCATCATGGCCCTGGGTGTTCCGGCCACGCCGGAACTGATGGACGGGCTTAACGGCTTGTACGGTTCTTGTGGAAATTTCACCGTGGTGGACACGGTGATGAATAATTACATGAACAGCCGGATCGCCACTTTCCCTGATGATGTTTACGGATTGGTCGGGGAGGTCATCGAAAACGGACTGGGTATCACCCTTAACAATAGCCAGGCGGTTGATATAACCCAGTGGCTGGTTGGTAACGGTATGGACTCTTGGTCCAAGATTTTCTCTTTCTGCGGGGGACTCGACAACGAGTACGGAGTCACCCTTGAGAACCGGGCCATAGCGGCAGCAAGTTTTTCCAGTCTCATGGACACGACAGGCGAAATCACCGCCTACGGCACTGCCGCTGGCCGAGCTACGGTGGCAGCCTGGCTGGCAGAGGTGAACTACAATCCCTTGACTCTGGCCAGTGCCCAAGCCGGTATTGGCACTGCCATCCACAACATGCTTAATCCGGACCACGGGGCAGCCCAGGACGGCTATCTCTCCGGGGCGCAGGTCTTTATTGATGCCAACCACAACGGCGTACTGGACCACGGCGAGTTTGCCACCATCTCGGATACAGCCGGCAATTTTATCCTGCCCGCCGGGGTGAATGGCCAGATTGTCGCCACCGGCGGCACGGACATTGCCACCGATCTTGTCTTCCAGGGCAGCTTCACCGCTCCTGTCGGCTCCACCGTGGTCAACCCCCTCACCACCCTCATGGCCAGCCTGATGAATCAGGGGCATACCCAAGCCGAGGCCCAGAACCTGGTGCGAACCAGCCTTGGCCTGCCGGAGGTCGATCTCACCAGCTTCGACCCCATCGCCGAGCTCTCCGGCCTCCATGGCACTGAGGCCCGGCAGGTGCTGGCCGCAGCGGTACAGGTCAACAACCTCGTTACCCTTGGCGCCTCGGCCCTGGATGGGGCAAGCAATATCCTTGACCTGAATGCCGCCTTCGGTCAGGTGGTTGCAGCCCTGGCCCAGCGGGTCAACACCGCCACCGGCCAGCTTGATTTGTCCGGCAGCACCCTGATCCGGGGGGTGTTCAGCGATGCCGCCGACTCCAGCCACGTCAGCCTGAGCAGTTCCCGTATCAGCGATACCGCCCGTCTCGTCGCTGACCACAACGATACCATCATCGAAGTGATGGGGCTTTCAGCCAACGCCTCCGCCGATAGTCTGCTGAGCTGGATCATGCAGATCGCCACCATCTCCCAGGGAAGCGCCAGCGGAGATTTGGGAGAGACCCTTGTCGCGGGAGGCACGCTGACCTCGGTGGTTGCCGATTATACCGGCAACGTTTTCCGCGCCCTGGTTAATCTGGCGCCCATCGGCGATGTGAATAATGACGGTGCTACAGACACCCCTATCGATCTGCCCATTGCCCCGCCGGTGACACCTACTCCTGACCCGACTCCCGCTCCCCCGCCTGCCGATGCCACCGCGCCCAATGCCCCCACCGGGTTGGATCTGGCCGCAGCTGATGACTCCGGCAGCTCGAACGGCGACAACCTCACCCAAAACACCACCAACCTCACCATCAGCGGCGCGGCCGAGGCAGACAGTACGGTCAAACTTTACGACACCGATGGCACCACTCTGCTTGGCACCGGCACCGCCACCGGCGGCGTGTTCAGTATCGACGTGAATTTGGCCGCCGGAGCGCACATCCTCACCGCCAAGGCCACGGATGCGGCCAGCAACACCGGCGTGGCCTCAGCCGGGCTTACTATCACCGTGGACACCACCGCCCCAGCTACCACGGCGGCAGCCTCCGCCTCCGGCACCACAGATAGCGCCACCGCCCTGGCGGCTACGGTCAACGAGAATGGCACCGGCTACTATCTGGTGCAAGCGGCGGCAGCGGCAGCGCCCGACGCAGCCACGGTGATCGCCGCCAATCATAGCTTCGCCATGACCGCCAATGTGCAGGCCACGGCCAATATCAGCGGACTTGTCGCCTCCACTGCCTACAAGGTCTACTTCGTGGCCAAGGACACTGCTGGCAACATCCAGGCAGCAGTGGGCTCCGTGGCGGTGACCACCAACGCTGCGGCGGACACTACGCCAAATGCCTTCACCTTTGTAGATCAAAACAATGTCGCGCTCTCCACCCTCACCGAATCAGCGGCGATCACGATGGCCGGTATAAACGCCGCCGCCTCGATTTCCGTGGTTGGCGGGGAGTACCAGATAAACGGTGGGGCATGGACAGCCGTTGCCGGGACGGTGAATAACAACGATACCGTCAAGGTACGACATACGAGTTCGGGCAGCAATTCCACCGCAATCAACACGACGCTCACGATAGGCGGAGTGAGTGATATCTTTACCACCACGACTGCCGCCGACATCACCCCGCCTGCCGCGCCCGCCGGACTGTTGCTGGATAACGGCGCGGCCAGCACCACCGACCCGGACCTTACCGTTAGCCTGGATGGCCTCACCACCCCGCCCGACGCCGATCTGGCCGGCTGGTTTGTCTCGGAATCCTCTTCCGCACCTGCCGCAGGCGACGCAGGCTGGGTTGGCATCAAGCCGACAACCTATACTCTCAGCGCCGGTGCCGGGCTGAAGACCGTCTATGTCTATGTGAAGGATGCCTCGGGCAATGTCCAGGCGACCCCGGCGCAAGACGATATTACCCTGAACTGATGGCTAACATATGCCACTATGTTCCAAGTTCCGGCTTGGCAGGTGGCGGGAAAACTTTGCGCTGTAATGGAGAATGAGGCGATGTCAATAGTATACAGAGTTGTGCTTGTCTGTTGTGTGTTTCTGCTATCCGGTTGTGCTACTTCGCTGAAGCAAGATGTCCATCAATTGGAATCCGACATCAGTCAGAGCGGAAGGCGCCTGGAAGCAGCCAAGGTATATCTGCGCACCAACCCCGATGTATACCGGAATCAACAATGTGTTCTTCTCGCCAGGGGGCCGCAACCGAGCCCTCAATGCACCACCAGGGAGGAGGCCAGAAACTATGCCTTGGCGCTGTGCGCTATTTCCTACAAGGGATGTGACCTGGCCCTGAACGCCGCAGGTAATCAGCTTAACTCCACCTCCAAAAAATTCCTGGCCAGTCAGGCATGCGAAGCCGCACTCGCGGAAATGCAAGGCGAACGCTACACGGCGGATCGAGCGGTGCTTGGCGCGATTGATGCTGCGGCTACATCCGGTTCTGAAAAGGGTGGGTTTGGGGGATTTTTGTGGGGGATCGTCAAGGCAAGCGTAGAGATAACTAAATTCGCCACATTCCTGGAATGCTCTGATCAGAAGACAAAAACATTCTACGACCGATACGATGCCTGGGCCAATGGCCCGGCCAGAAAAAAATCGGAATGCGAGGCCGAGGTGGCCACCATTAGTAGAGAGGAGCGCCGCCTTGCCGAGAATCGCGCCCTGCTCAAGGAAAAGAAAGACAGCCTGCTCTGGAAGATGTTCGGTGATTGATCTGACGCACCGACTTGTGTCTTGAGGTAGGCCGCCGCGCAAGGGGCAATGGCGATTGTGTGCTGCTCCCAAAAGGAGAGGGATGCTGATGGAAGAGAAGGAGAAAAAGGAGATCGAAATTACCATTCTCCTTGCCGAATACACCGCGAGGAGGGATGAAATACTCTTCCTGTCTCAACGATACAGCCGTCTGGTGATGTCCGTGGTTTCCTTAAGTTCCGCGATCATCGTCATGGGGAAATTCTTTTTGGAGATGGGAACATCGTCGCCAGCGGCTGCCGGGGGCTCGACCTCGACCGCAGCGACCTTTGTTGTCCTTCTGGTTATTGCCGTGCCGCTGCTTGCCTACTACCTGCTGGCTTCCGCCATGGACACCCTCCATATGATTTTCCTGAATGGCCTGCGAAGCGAAGAGATAGAAAAAAACATCAACCGGCTTGCCAAGGAAAAACTGCTGGTTTGGGAAACCCATGTGATTGGCAACGTCTTTATGAAAAACCCCTTCATGCTACGGTATTTTTGGATACAACCCAATTTACTGCAAGCCGTTTTCCTTTTCGGGCTGCTGGGTATTGTTTTTGTTCTGTTGACCATGCTGGCCAGCCATTTTATGCTCCCCCCGTGGACATACCTCTATAAAATGGCTCTCTGGGCCGGTTTGATCTTTCTTATCCAACAATGGTTTGCTCTCGTCATGCCGGTGCGGATGGCACTGGCGGCGCAGATTCAATCGGGCGGGCACATGACCGATTCTAAAAAAATAAATGCCGCCAGCCATGAATGATCTGCTTCTGGGCGCAATCCGTGATGCCTGCCAGCCCTACCTGCGGGATTTGCTGGCGCGGTCGGCGGCGGAAGAACATCCCCATCTTGAAGGGCTATTTGATACGCATATGGCGGCGCTTACCGACTATTGTCTGGCCAGCTATCAAGAGGCAGGCACGCTCACGGTGGATTTTATTCGCGGCTTGCACAAGGCGTTTTTCCCGATGGGTTACCGGAAAACCGTGACCGATGCCAGCGGCCGGGAGGTGGTCTGGATGGAGCCCGGCGAGTTCAAGCGGATCAACAACCAGGGAGAGAGTATTCTGCATCCGGGCCGTATCACTGTTTTTGTTGCCCCGGCAGAGGTGCCGCAGGCCATGGTGCGGCTGGTGGCCCGGCTGAACTACGAGTTGCCCGCCGCTGCTGGCGCCACTGCCAAACGGGACGCCATCCTCTTTTTCATTCTCGATTTTTTTGACATCCATCCCTTTGGTGATGCCAACAGCCGGATTGCCTGCATCCTCGCCGATCTGCTGGCCATCCGGGAGGGGTTGCCGCCATTTTACTTTCACACCATCAAGGCCAAAGAGCAGTCAACCATCACGCGGGCAGCGGAACTGGCCCGCGAGACGCGGGATCTGACCCCCCTCAACGAGGTGCTTGCCCGGCACGGCCATGTGTTTGAGGAGGAAGCAGGATAATGCATCTTGGCTTGATCATGGATGGTAACCGCCGCTGGGCACAACGCGAAGGGCTGAGCCGCAGGGAGGGCCACCAGCGCGGTTACGCCCAAGCGCTGACCATGCTGGATGCTTGCTTGCATCGCGGGGTCGAGTATGTCTCCCTCTTCCTGCTGGCGAAAAGGAACATCGAAGGGCGCTCCCCGGAGGAGTTGCGCGATCTCTATGCCCTGCTGGTCGAGGATTTCGCCCCAAGGCTGGCCGCCTATGCCGCCGAGCACGGGCTTGCGGTCCGCTTGGCTGGCAACCTTGCCCTGCTGCCGCCCGAGGTCCGGGAGGTCTTTGTCTCCCTCGCCGGTCACGCCACCGGCGACCCAGCCCCGGCCCCGGCGGTGCTGCTTTGCCTCGGCTACGGCGGCCAGGATGAAATCGTGCGCGGGGTGCAGGCTTTCTGCCGCTCTGGTCAGGATGCGGCTCAACTCAGCGAACAGACCTTTGCCCGCTTCCTCGACAGTTCCCCCTTGCCGCCGCCGGACCTCATCATCCGCACCGGCGGGCACCAGCGCTCCAGCGGGTTCCTGCTCTACGGCGCCGAATACGCGGAATACCATTTCTCCGCCAAGCTGTGGCCGGAGTTCGGAAAGGCTGATCTCGACCAGGCGCTTCTCGCCTACAGTAGCGCGCAAAGGAACTTCGGCAAATGAGCGCCACGGAACCGCTCTGGCTTCTCTTTCTGCTAATTTTCCTGGCCGGGTTCGTCGGCAAGCTCGGCGACGGCCATATCGAACACGGCCTCGATTTCTTCCCCGGCGCGGGCCTCTTTTTTGCCTCCCTGGGCGGGCTGCTGTGGGGCTATGTGATGACCCGCTCCCCGGTGCTGATGACCGGCTTCATGGGCTTGGTTTTCTTCTGGACCTGGAAGCTCACCTGGGACCACCACTACCATGCCGTGTGCCTGATTATCATCCTCTGCTTTGCCCTGAACAGCGATTACCGCATGGACACTGCCGCAGCCTTGGCCATCTGCACGGCCCATGCCCTGTCTCACTGGCTCAAGAACCACCCGCCCACCATCGGTCATGCGGCCCACGCCCTTTTTTACCGGTTTCGGCTTGATTTCCTGCTCATTCTGCTGATCTATGCGTTGATGGCCGGGCCTGAGGGGATGGTTGGCTATTCGTGTTTTCTCGGGACAGTGGCGGCCAACTGGGTGTTCTGTATTCCCAAGGCGGTAGTGGCGCGGGGATGAAAAAGGCGGATACAGGAGCATCCCATGGAAACGCCCGTGATTGATCCGCAGGAAAGGATGCGGCAACGCAATGAAGCGCTTCGGAAGGTGCGGGATAGCTATCTCGCCCTGGTACTTTGCGGCCAGGAAGACCCCTACCGCCAGCTCATGCTTGATCGCCAGCGGCACGGGATTGCCGGCCCCAAGGGGTCAAACCTGATTGCGATGGTCAAAATCTCAAACCGTCTCCCCATGGCCAGGAGTTATCGCCGCAAAGCCAATGGGGTGCTGTTTAGGAATAACGTCCTTCAAGCTGAAATCCGGCGCAACCACATTGCCGCCGATGAAGAGTTTATAGTCTTTCGCGATAAAAATCCTTTCATCATCCGGGCTGATGGGACGAGAGCCCGTTTGTGCTGGCATCACAGCCCTAATCATGTCGGTTCCATTTCGTTGATTCCCAGCGAGTTGCACGCCAGAGAGAAAAAACGGCAGCATGTCAACGGCCAAAGGGGCGGGCATGCCATGTACACCATCCCTGCCCAGAACAAAATAAACTAACCTCGCCTACGGGAACCACGCGCTTGCTTTTTCCCGGTGCACAGGTATCGCAAGCGATTGGGGACGTTCTTCAGATTATAAGTTCTTGTATGTTCTTGAGAGGTGTGATAGGCGTGGGTCTAGTTTTTTGTCGGGTTACGCTGCGCTAACCCGACCTACCATTATTGATGAAACCAAAAAGCATGACGAGGTATGTGGCGTGTAGTTGCCGGAGAAAGGTTTCAGGGGAGAAAGAGAAATATGGTTGTTGAGAACGCATTGGCTGCCAAAGCGGCGGCAAAATCGGCCGAGGCGGCGCTCAGTTTTGCGGCCGATCTCGTTAACGACAAGCCGGGAAAACTGTTGAAGCTACTCTATGCATTCGGTCCCCAGGGGGCTGTTCATTGGGTTGTCAATGGCCGATTGCGGCTGGCGCAGCTCAAGATGCAGGAAGAACTCTTCAACCAATGCTGTAAGGCGGTGCTGGATAATTACGCCAAGCTGTCGAATGAATACGCCAACTCCACACAGGGCGCCCCGAATCTCGCCCTGTCCACTCTGCTGGAGCAAGCAGAGGGTGAAGTTCGCTTGCTGGCGACCGTCAAGCGGTCCTTGGCGTATCTGCCGGAAGATGCCGCTTCCGGCAGTGAGCATGGGCGTGCCAAAGAGCGCGATCTGTCCTGGTGGAGCACGTTCGAGGACTTTGCCAAGCGCCCGAACGAGGACTGGCGTATCGATTTGCTGGCAAAATCCCTAGCGGCGAACGAAACGGAGCCCGGTGCCGTTCGCCTGAAAGCTTTGTGGGAAATCGGCATGTTGGAGGCGGATGATTTTGGCATGCTTGCATTCTTTTGCGATTGTGCCGTCCACATCGACGGCAAGCCGCTGGTTATACTCGATCCGGAAGAACAGAACGAGTTTGCTGTGAAACAGGATGATGGGAGGACCGGAAATCTTGCACACATTGTTGCCGACCTGGTTGATCGACGGCTGCTCCAGAAGTCGCTGACCCAGTTCGAAACAACTGAACCCGTTCGGCTAGATCACCTTTCCGGACCTCATTACCTGCACCACAAGCCACCTGGTATTGAGGCTGGTCAGCAGTCCATGATTCAGATAGCGGCCTATGGCCCGACGGACTATGCATTGGACCTGTGTCGGCTGTATCGTGCAAAATTTAACGTGGCGTCCGATGCCAACTTCGAAAGTTTTCAGCGCTCGCTTGAGGCGGGGGCTAGGGACGATGAGGCCGTGGGCGTGGTCGAGTTTAGGTCGTAGGGGGTGAATGTCGTTGACTTTAATATGGTGGGAGGGAGATCTGAGCCAGATTACCGCAAGGCTACCGGATGGGCTGGTGAACTTGCTGGATGCGGCCGCCGGTCGGCTACGCCGCACCCGCGCGTCGAGGTGGTGCGACAGGCGGTGGAGTATTACCTGGATGATTTTGAGGACATAGCCAGCGCCATCGAGACGTTGCGCGATCCCGCCGATCCGGTGATGGACTGGGAAGAGGTTCGGCGTGGCCTATTCGGTCACCATTACGCAAAGCGCGGTCAAGGCACTGGAGAAGGTGGCGGCGGAGGACCGGCGACGGATCATTGTGGTGATCGATCAACTTGCGGTAAATCCCATGGCGGGCAGCGTCCTGAAGGGGGAGTTTTTCTGGCTGCGCCGCATCCGGGTCGGGAACTACCGGATAGTGTATGAGGTGCGGGAGGGCCAGCTGATGGTGCTGGTTGTCCGGATCGGCCACCGGCGTGAAGTGTGCCGGTAGGTCAAAAAAAGGCGATACAGAGTTTTTATGCCCACCAGTGCATCCCATATCCCGCCCTCGTTCGCTCTCAGCATGGGAGCTGGCCCAGTTACACCGCGATGATCTTGTTTCTTTGTCTCTGTCCGCAAAATACCCATGAGGTGGAAAAATAAATTGCCAATCCTGTCGCTTTGCGGCTATATTTATTTCCAGATGAGTGCTCCTTCGGGAGCACGTCGGACCAGGACAGGTGAAGCATGATCGACATTCTTAAGGAAATACTTCTGGACTTCCAGGAAGCGCCCCTGGCCACGGGGGTGCCGCGCCGCATGGGGCTGACGCCGGTACCGGGCAAGGCCTCGGTTTGCATCGGGGTGCGGCGCGGCGGGAAATCGACCTACATGTTCCAGATCATGGAACGGTTGCTGGCGAGCGGGGTGGCCCGCCAGAACATCCTCTACCTGAACTTTTTCGACGACCGTCTGCACACCCTGCGGCGTGAAACCCTGGATCGTATCCTTGAGGCGTATTACTCCCTCTACCCGGAAAAGAAAAATACCGAAACGGTCTACTGCTTTTTCGACGAAATCCAGGTCGTCCCTGGCTGGGAGCCCTTTGTAGAACGGTTGATGCGCACCGAGAAGTGCGAGGTCTATATCACCGGCTCCTCGGCGCACATGCTCTCGCGGGAGATTGCCACCCAGATGCGGGGCCGGGCGCTTTCCTGGGAGATGTTTCCCTTCTCGTTTAAGGAATTTCTCGATTCCCAGAAGATTGCCAGCGCCCCTCCTTTTTCCGCCAAGGCCCGGCTGCTGGTGCAAAAGGGGTTTGAGGATTTCTGGGAGCGGGGCGGCTTTCCCGAGGTTGCCGATCTCGACCGCCGTCTGCGGATCAAGACCCATCAGGAATATTTCAACGCGGTGCTGTTCCGCGACCTGGTGGAGCGCCACGACGTTTCCCACCCCAAGGCGATCACCGATCTGGCCCACCGGTTGGTGGACAACATCGCCTCGCTCTACACGGTCAACAGCCTTACCGGGTATCTGAAATCGATGGGGCACAAGGCGCCCAAGGCAACGGTCTCGGAGTATCTTGCCTGGTTCGAGGACGCCTATTTTCTCTTCACCGTGCGGATTTTTGACGCCTCCCTGTCCAGGGCCAACGCCAATCCCAAGAAGGTCTACTGCATCGACCACTCGCTGGTGACCTCGGTCTCCTCGGGGATTCTGGTCAACTCAGGCCATCTGCTGGAAAATCTGGTGTTCACGGCCTTGCGCCGGATCACCCCGGATATTTGCTATGTGAAGACCCGCTCCGGCCGGGAGGTGGATTTCATCGCCCGGCTGGAGGACCGCTCCCGGATGCTCGTGCAGGTGTGCGAATCCCTGGCCGACCCGCAAACCCGAAAACGGGAGCTCGCGGCCCTGGCCGAGGCCATGGCGGAACTCAAGCTGGCCACAGGGATCATTGTGACGCGTGGCGAGGAGGGACAGGTAGAACTCGAGGCAGGGAAGGTCGCCATCGTTCCGGCGTGGCGTTTTCTGCTTGATCTTGAGGGAGATGATAAGGGAGCAAAAGAAGGGGACGTTGTTGATTAGTTGACTAACTCGCCATGGTATTACGGGTGAGGGCTATCGAGCCATCACTTCCGGTATGCCTTGTCGTGCTGAACATGCAGGCTGACCAGCACCAGGGTTGGCCCCTGGCGCAGGCAGGCAATGGCCCGCGCCGCGCTTCCGAGTCGCAGGGAGTAGAGTTGTTCGCCGGAGGCGGGTTCGATCATGCCATGCAGTTTTTCGAAATTAAGGCCGGGGTGGCTCCAGAGTTGTGGCAGGTCGAGGGAGTGCAGAAGTTGGAGCATCTTGGTGGCTGCCTTGCGGACAGGCAACTCGGCGGCCATGACTGCCTCGTCGAAGGCGGGGCGGACCTCAATCCGCACTGGTCCACCGTTTGGCGAGCGCATCCGCCTGTTCCGGCGTCTCCACCGTGACGGATGGACGGGGGTCGGAAAGCGATGCGGCGATGGCCTCCTTGCTTTCTGTGGTCCATGCCCACATCTGGTGCTTGGGGACTGCTTCCACCGGGATCAACATGATCCGGCCATCCTCCAGGATTTCCAGGTCAATGGCGTCTCCGGGCTGGATGCCCAGGGACGGGGGCAGGGTGATGCGGCGTCTGGCGTCTGTTTGTAGCAACATGGCTGGTGTCCTCCTGGTTTTCACTATAACACAGGAGGCCTTTTGGGGCAATGCCCATTTTCCCATTTGTGAGTTCAATGATGATCGCCATGCGTGAACTGCTTTTGAGCCCGGAATATCGCCATTGCAGGCCAGGAAATGGGAGTTGATTGTAACCCTCCGGAATTGGGAGAAGCGAAAAGTGGCGATTTTGTCGGCATACGGGTTTACAAGTTTCGTTTCAACCGGCAGGAGTATTTGGTGGCCTATCGACCGCCAGCGAAGATGGAGCACGGACAGAATGAAGATGTTGCGTTCCCGGTCATCGACGTCTATCTGGTTGGTTCCCACGAGAATTTCTACGACACATTGAAACGCTACCTGAGGGAGGAGTGACATGGGGCATGCGATAACCGCGGAAGAATTGTTGGCCGAAATGAAGACGATGCCCGTGGCTGAGCGAAGCCGTTTTTTCACCCTGCTGGGGGCACAGCTTTTCCAGAACGACACCCTTACCCATGAGCAGGTATTCGGTCACCTTGCCGGGGACGAGTTTACGGCCCAGGAGGCGGCGGAATACCTGGAGGTCTCTATCGCCACCTTCCGACGATATGTGCGTGGCGGCAAGCTTACCCCAGTGCATCGGGTGGGGCGCAGCCAGATGTTCGCCACAAAGAACCTAAAGGATTTCAAGCGATCTCTCCGTGAGGTGAGGCAGAAAAGAGCACATCCTGATGCGCAGCCCGAAAGAAGTACCATGAAATAAGGAGGCAGCCATGAGCGAGACATTTAAAAATGTATGGGACGCGCTGGAGGATGACCCGGCGGTACGGGAAAGCCTGAAGATAAAAAGCAGGATGATGCTCGACATCGAACAGCATATCAAAAGCATGGGAATCACCCAGGCCCAGGCGGCCAAGAAGATGGGGGTGACTCAACCCAGGGTGAGCGATTTGGTGAACGGCAAGATCGACCGTTTCACCATTGACATGCTGATTACCATGCTTGCCCGTTTGGGGCTGCATGTAGAGATAAAGCTGAAAGCGGCCTGATAAAGAAAGCGCAAAATGGAAAAAACACTGTTTGCTGATCTGGTGCAAAGCCTGAAAGAAGCCAGGGCCATTGCCAAAGGCAAGGCCCCGGCCTCGCGGCGGTTTGAGGTCGCCCCGCCCGATGTCAAGGCGGGGCGCGAAAAATCGGGGGATGTTGTTGAATTGTTGTCTAAAATTGCATAATTAGGAGATGAGCGCCCGCAGGAAACAGCCTATTTGTGGAGTAAAGCTTGCGCTTACAGGTGGCAGACTAGGACCGGGCAGTCGGCATAGCCGATAACCCGTTCGGTGACGCTGCCCATGAGGAGGCGGGTCAAGCCTTTCCGGCCATGGGAACCCATGACGATGAGGCTGGCGGAGATTTCCGC
The DNA here is from genome assembly GCA_041671085.1 of Desulfurivibrionaceae bacterium. Lineage (GTDB taxonomy): Bacteria > Desulfobacterota > Desulfobulbia > Desulfobulbales > Desulfurivibrionaceae > Thiovibrio. The sequence continues at coordinate 12,211 of JBAZCG010000001.1, forward strand.
CGCCATGGCGCTGATGGCCTGGTGGGGCTCCCCATCCCGCACGAACAGTTCCGTCTGCACCCCAAGATCCCCGGCCCATTTTCGGACCTTGTCCAGAACCTTATCCGCTGCCTGATACAGTTCCTTCATCACTTCCTGGCCAACAGCATAAAACTCGTCGTTGGTATAGACCACAGAAACGGCGGAGAGCTTTGCTTTCCGTTCCTGGGCTATCTCCAAGGCTCGGGCCAGGGCGTTGTCGCAGCAGGTGGAGCCATCCGTGGCCAGCAGAATATTCTTCCAAGAGAGTCTGCTGGTTTCCGGAATAACCAGGACATCCTTGCCGGTATGCCCGATAACCCGGGCGGTGACGCTGCCGATCAGCGCCCGCTCCATCTTGCCCTTGCCCCGGCGGCCCATGACGATGAGATCGCAGTTCTCCTCCTCGGCAACATGGACGATCTGCTCATAAGGTTCACCCTGCTCCAGGTTGGTCAGGATGTGAACCCCTTCTTGGTCCGCCAATTGCCGGGCCTCGGCCAGCAACTTCTGGCCGGGTCCGATGATGGCCTCTTTGATATCCGAAATTCCGATGAGCTCCAAATCCCCCTGGTAGGGGGGAACAACGGCTAGAACCTTGATCCAGCTCTTGTCCTCCCTGGCAAGCTGGCTTGCCAGGGAGAGGGCGTTCTGGGCCGAAGAGGAACCGTCGTAGGCAACGAGAATCTTTCGGTACTTAGCCATTGTTTACTCCGGCAAGGGCTCTTTTGCTGTGACGGTCAGCAGTCATTCCCTTGACCATGGCCACGATGATGATGAGAGCGGCAGAGCCAAGGGCGAGCACCAGGGACCAGAAGCTGATGCCTTCGAGCAGGGCGATAGTGCCCGGATCAATGGGGCTCATCAGGTCAAGATCGATGAGATAGCCGGGAATCTTGACGCCACGGCTGATTGCGACGATGAGCATGGTGGTGGCCATGACCACCTTGATGATGTAGTCCTTGACATAGGTGGTGCCCAAGGCGCCGAGCTGCACGCCGATGAGGGAGGTGGCCAGGAGCAGCAGGGCGAGGCGGATATCGATAAGACCGGAGAGACCCCACTGCACGGAACCCCAGGCGCCCATGACAAAGGCGATGATGAGCTCGGTGGCGCTGGCCACCACGGCGGAGGCGCCGATTACATAGATCATGCCGGGAACGCCGACGAAGCCGCCCACGGCGATGGTGGCGGCGAGCATGCCGGTGAGCAGGCCGACCGGGATGGTGATCCAGGCGGAGATAGTCACGTTGGCGGTTTTGAAGTGGATCATGGGCGCGAGCTGAATCTTCTGCATGGCAATGGCCAACTTGCTCACGGTCTCTTTGCCGCCGCCCTTGGCGAGTTTCCAAGCATCATAGAACACATAGCCGCCGACGAACACGAGGACAACCATGAAAACCGCGCTGATATAGAGGTTGGAGCCTGCGCCGCCGAATTGGTTCAGGATGTATTTCTGGATCTTGATCCCGATCTGCACGCCGATGACCGCGGTGGAGGCCATGACCAGGCCGAGCTTGATGTCCGCCTGTCCGTATTTCCAGCGCTTGTAGGCGCCGACCATGGCCTTGGGGAACTTGTGGCACATGTTGCTGGCTACCGCCACTGCGCCCGGCACACCCAAGGACATCATGGCCGGAGTCATGACAAAGGCGCCGCCGGAACCGATGAAGCCGGAGAGTAATCCGCCCACCGCGCCGATAACGAGCAGAGCTATGAGCTTGCTGGCGCTCATATCGATGAACATGATGGAGATATCCTTCATCACCTTGTCACCGGCGGCATGTTTGTCCAGATTGATCAGCACCTTCTGGTTCATTTTCATGTCCTCGGGCTGCATCTTCTCGCCCAGGGTCAGGGTCAGGAGTTCCTTGGTGTCATCCTTCTGGAAGACAATGGTGCGCTCTGCGGCATTCACTTGGGTAATAATGCCTTTAAGCATATCCTTGGACGGCCCGTCTCCAGCGGCAAGGGCCGACTGGGCGAGCAGGGACAGGGGGACAAGGGCGAACATGAGTATAATCAGTAACTTCTTCATTGTGGGTAGATCTCCTTTAGATAAGCCGGTGCGGCGGATTTATTTTTTTGCTTCAAGGCCAATGGCGCTCAGCAGGTTGCTGGCAAAGGCCCCGTGGATGAAGGAAAAGAAGAAGGCCGCCCCAACCGGGTACACCCAACGCCATCCACCCATGGTGAAAATCTCGGTGACCAGTTTTTCGTTGGTGAAGAGCATATAGTAGGCGGAAAGCGACATCGCCCCGAAGATAATGGTCTTCAGGTAGGGCCTGCGTTTTACCGCGGGAGCCGGGGATTTCCCGGACTGTTTTGTGGCGTTTGCGCCCAGAATCTGGCGGGCGGTGTCGTGTTCGCCTGCCTCGGCAAAGGCGACAGCCGACATGTTTTTGTCAAAGGTGGTGATGGTCATTTTTTCTCCCTTATTTGGTATAAATTTAGTTATAGAAATCAGGCTCTGACAGATGATCCTGCGTACATCACGACAGGGCAGTGCAGGGCCTGAAATTTAGCGATCATGTTTTCTTTTGCCTTGCGGCAGTTGGTGCCGTTCGGCTCCAGCACATCGAAGACAACGCAGAGGATGTCCCTCCGGGTACCCGCATGTTTGAGCATCTCGTCCGCCAGGCAGCCCGGCCTACTAACCGGTTGATAGATAACGCCCTTTTCTTGCAGAGAGAAGTTCAGGGCGGCAAGGGGTTCGTCATTCTGGTTCAGCCCGGAAGCTGTTTCGTTTTCCAGCAGGTGCAGCATATGAAAAATTTCCAGGCCGCCGCCGAGGCGTTGGCAGAGATGCAAGGCGTAGTTGATGGTTCTAGCAGCGATTTCTGGTTTGTCGGTTCCCAGGAGCACCCGTTTGCGTGCATTTTTGTTCGTCTTGAGGAGCTGGCGAGCCATCTCGAACTCGCCGGCCTCGGCAAAGGTCGCCGCAGTCATGGCTTCTTCAAGTTTTTTGAACATCGTCGTCAGGGCGCTCATGGGCCGTTCCAATGGTAAGAGTGTTCGGTTCAATGGGCGGTGTGGTGTGCCACGACTTGGCCGCTAGACATCTTTGTCGTCTGCTTTGGCTGTTTGCCCATCGTCGGTTTCCTGTTGCCGAGGCATTCTTGTGCTAGTTCGGGTTCGTTGGCCTCGGCAAAGGTAATGGCCATCATCAGGCGGTCGATTCGGTTCAGGATGGTGTTCATGGCGTTTCTCCTTTGTATGTGTATGTTGCTCGAACAGGTTGAATGCTTTGTTGCTGTTGCTATGTCATTGAGCAACAAGCGTGCCATGCCATGGTAATTTTGTTTTGTTGTGTTGTTTCATATGGTTACTGTTGTTGTTGCTAATTGGTGGTGGTGTTTCAGTATTGCAACGCTTGCTCTGGTAAAAAAATAATATTTAATAATATCAAAGAGATAAGCTAGTGTTGCAATGGGAAAGGTGGTGTTGCCAAATGCAACCTCTGGACTTTGTTTTTCAGTGGGGGTATTGTGCATTTGAATAGAAAACCGGCAGGGAAATCGGCACCCTCGCGGAATTAAGGAAGGCAGATCATGTTCCATCTCGGCATACGCAAGAAGATCACCTTCGGCTTCTACCTGCTGCTCATCCTCATGGTGGGGTCAGCTGTTTTGACCTATGGCATTGTCAAGCGGGTGGAAGATCAGGTTGCCTTCGGCGAGGTTGTCGAGGATTTTTTCAATACGATTTTGGAGGTGCGTCGGTTCGAGAAGAATTATTTTCTCTACCGTCAGGAAAAGGATTTTCAGGAAAATCAGCTCTACTGGGCGAAAATCAGGGATCTTTTTGAAAATAACACGGCGGCTCTGCGGTTGGTGGTTTCCGCCTTGGAGTTGGAGCAGTTGGGACGGGTGATCGAGGCCTACAATGGGCACATGAGCCAACTCCATGCCTATTATCTGGAGGTGGCAAAGGGTGCTGATTTCCCCGGCATGGGCCGCCACCAGGAAAAACTCGAGGATCAACTCCGCTCCTCGGGTAAGGAACTTACCGAGTTTGGCGAAAGAACCCGGGGGGCGGTGAAGAACAAGATCAAAACCCTTCTGAAAACGACCCAGAATATTCTTCTTGCCTCCATGGTCTGTTTGTTTGTTTCCGCCCTGACCATTGCCGCTCTTTTGGGGAGGAAGGTGGTGACTTCCCTCAAGGCGCTTGAGGGATACACTAAAAGAATTTCTCACGGGGAGTTTGTGGAGATCGCTGTGGGAGAAGGTGAACCGGAAATCCGGTCCCTGCTCACCGCTTTTAACCGGATGACCAAGGAACTGCAGATGCGGCAGCATCAGTTGGTGCAGTCGGAAAAACTGGCGGCGCTGGGAACCCTGTTGTCCGGGGTGGCCCATGAGCTGAACAACCCCCTGTCCAACATCTCCACCTCGGCCCAGATTTTGGGCGAGGAGATCGAAGAAGACAATATCGAGTTCAAAAAGAGTCTTATTGGCCAGATAGAGGTCCAGTCGGACAAGGCCCGGGACATTGTGCGAACCCTGTTGGAATTCTCCCGGATTAAGGAGGTCAGGAAGGAAAAGCTGCCCCTGAAAACCCTGGTGGAGGAAACCATCCTGCTCATCCGCGGACACGCGCCCAGCGAGGTGGTTATTGCCGTGGATATCCCGGAAGATCTTTTTGTCATTGCCGACAAGCAGCGGATGCAGCAGGTTCTCCTCAACCTGATCAAAAACGGCATAGACGCGGTGAAAGCCGACGGCCATATCTGGGTTTCAGCCCGGGGGATCGGCCTGGCCACCGGACTTGCGGAGGTGGAGATCCTCGTTGAGGATGACGGGCCTGGGATTGATGCCGAGCATGTCAAGAGGATCTTCGATCCGTTTTTCACCACCAAGGACGTGGGCAAGGGCTCCGGCCTCGGGCTGTTTATAGTGCATGACATTATCGAGTGGCATGGCGGCACCATCACTGTGGACAGTCGCCCAGGCCTTGGTACAACTTTCATCATTTGGCTCCCGGGAGAGCAACAGGAACATGGTTATGAATGACGAACCCGCAAGGATCTTGGTCGTTGACGACGAAGAGATTGCCTTAAATAACCTCAAGCATGTTTTGAAAAAAGAAGGTTATGAGGTCACCGCCTCCCAGAGCGGCCCCCGGGCCCTGCATCTGCTGGAGGAGAATATTTTCGACCTTGTCCTGACCGACCTGAAGATGGAAAAAGTCGGCGGCATGCAGATTCTGAAGCGCACGAGGGAGTTGTATCCCGACACCGAGGTGATCATGATCACCGGTTACGCCACGGTTGATTCCGCCATCGAGGCCATGAAAGGTGGGGCCTATCATTACATCGCCAAGCCGTACAAGCTCGATGAGGTTCGCAAGGTGGTGCGGGAAGCGTTGGAGAAAACCAGGCTCAAACGGGAAAACAGTCGGTTGCGGGAGCATCTCAAGGCCTTTCAGGGAGAGGCCCGGATCATCACCGATAATCCGGGGATGAAAAAGCTGCTGGCTACGGCCAGCCAGGTTGCCACCTCGGACAGCAATGTCGTGATCTGCGGGGAGTCGGGCACGGGCAAAGAACTGCTGGCTCGATTTGTTCATGCCTGTAGCAACCGGCGAAACGGCCCCATGTTGTCCGTGAATTGCGGGGCCTTTCAAGAGGATTTGCTGGCCAATGAGCTTTTTGGCCACGAGAAAGGGGCCTTTACCGGGGCGGTGGAGATGAAAAAGGGGTTGGTGGAGATGGCCGATGGCGGCACCCTTTTTCTCGATGAGATCACGGAGATGTCACCCTCCATGCAAGTAAAACTCCTCCGGGTGATTCAAGAAAAAGAGGTCATGCATCTGGGCGGGGTTGCACCGATCAAGGTCAATGTTCGTTTTCTCGCGGCCACCAATCGAAACCTGCAAGAAGAGGTGAAGCTGGGGAATTTCCGGCAGGATCTGTTCTTTCGCATCAACGTGGTAGCGCTCCAAATCCCGCCCCTGGCCGAGCGCAAGGATGACCTGCCACTCTTGGTTCAGCATTTTATCAGGAAATACGGGGTCTTGATGCACAAGGAAGTGCGGAACATCGAGCCGGAGGTGGTGGATATTCTGTTGCGCTACGATTTTCCAGGCAATGTCCGGGAGCTGGAAAACATCATCGAACGTGGGGTGGCCCTGGCCAGTGGCGACACCATTGAGGTCGGACACCTACCGGAAGACCTGCGCGGCGCCTGTTTCCAGACCTTCCGCCGGAAAAGCGGTGGTATTCCGAGCCTGGCCGATCAGGAACGGGCCTATATCGAATGGGTGTTAAAGGAACATGGGGACAACAAGAGCCTGGCCGCCCAGACGCTGGGCATTGACCGGGTCTCACTCTGGCGCAAGATCAAGAAATACGAGCTTGAGGGCTGAGAGATAAGCGGTTTAACAAGTCGTTAGTTCGGAGTTGTCCCGTCGGTGTCGGGCACGGGCGGCAGCAGCAGGCCAAATCCGTTGCCCAGCCTGCGGACCAGCTCGATGAAGCTGTGGGGCAGGGGCAGGTCGCGGTCAGTCAGGAGAATGCCCAGGGCTTGCGCTTGCTGGAGGGTGGCGGTGCTGTCCTGGCCCTCCTGGTGGTCGCACAGGGACTGGATGCGGAGGGCGTCGGTGAGGGGAATCCGCAGCTCCTCAAGCATGACCCCGACCTTGGCCTGTTCGTGGGCAATGAGGTTCGCGTGGTTTCGGGCGAACACGGCAAAGGGCTCCTCATGGGGTGGAGCGCCGAAGATCGTATTGATCAGCGCTCCGGCAATCTTGGCGGTGAAGGCGGCCTCGCGGTCGGGATATTTCTTCGCCAGGGCTTCTTTCAATCTTTTAAAAGAGATCATCTTCACGATCTCGACCCCCTCTCGCAAAATGGGAATCAACTTGCTCTCAAAGGTCATGGGTAAATCCTCCCCTGTCCTGCACGGATGCACAGGCAGGGTATTTGTTGAAATCAAGTGAAAACGTAAATAATTAGCAGCGCCGCTTCGCTGCTGCCGCAGATGCGCGGAAGAGGTCTGCGAAGTGTGCTATTGCACATGAGCAGGCCGATGACAGCTAAGCGAGCATCGCGAGACTGCGAAGCAGATGTGGTGCTGCTAATTATTTACGTGAAAAGATCCGGTTCGCCAGTGACCTTGCGGACAAGATCGCGGTAATCCTGGGCGCCGTTGGATCCAGGGGCAAACTCGAAAATTGTTTGGCCATAGGCCGGAGCCTCGGACAACCGGACGTTGTAGCGGATCGGGGAGCAAACCTTCTCTCCGTAAATTTTTTCAATCTCCTCCAAAAATTCGGTTCCCCGTTTTACCCGCATGTCGCGGAAGGTGGGCAGAATGTAGCGGAGTTCGACCTCCTTGCGGAATTTTTGGATGGAGGCGATACTTTTCAGAAATTCGCCAAACCCCTGGATGGACATAACCTCCAGCGAAACAGGGGTCATCAGCTCGTTGACATAAAAGAGAACATTGACGGTGAGCGGATCCCAGCCCGGAGAGGTGTCCACCACCACGTAATCGTAGTCTTTTTCCAGCGGAGTCAGCGCCTGGGCAATGGTCAGCTCGCCGCCGTAGTCCTTGCGGTCGATGAGGCGCTTCAGGCCTGCCAGGGATTTGCCGCCGGCCAGGATCCACAAGTTTTTGCGGGCCTGAATGATTGCCTCCTCGGGGGGAAGTTCGCCGGTTACCAGCTCGGTAAGGCCGCCTTTGGGTTTTACGCCCAACATGAAGCTCGATTGTCCCTGGGTGTCGGTGTCAACCAGGAGAACCCTTTTGCCCGCCAAGGCAAGCCCGGCCGCGAGATTCACCGAGGTTGTGGTCTTGCCGACCCCCCCCTTGCTTAGGGAGACGCCTATCCTTCTGGTCTCCTGATTTGAAGGAGTTACGGGGCCGGGAGCCGGAGGCACGGTCTCAATTGTCGGGGGCTGTGATGGGGGGGGAGGGACTTCTTGACGCGGAATATCGAGAGGAAACTGTTGCCCGCAGCCTTGACAGCGAGCCATCTTGACATTGGGCGGAATTCTTTTTTCATCGATATTGTGCTGTTTTTTGCAATGAGGGCAAGTAATTATCATTGTGAAGTCTCCGGGCCGGCTGTGGCCAACTTCTTGTTATTTCCGATGAATACCCTTTAAAATCTCTTTGATCAGATGGCTTTTTTCGCCCTTTTCCTCAAATTCTTTGAGGATCATCCTGAGCGCTTGATCGACAATCTGTGACTTTGAAACCCTGGATTTCAGGCGCTGATGCACAAGGTCGTTTATTTTATCCCTCGCCTCATCCAGATCAGAAAAAATCTCTCCGGAGAGATAGTGCGTGGATTTTTTCTTGCTGTCACCACCAGAAGTTTTTGGGGGGGGCGAGCATGATGGGCTTCCGGCAGGATGCTGGGCGCTTGCCGCTTCTCCAGCGCGATGAATCAGCTTAGTAAGGGAAGAGCCCTCATCCCCCACGTCCTCCGATACGCCTTTAAGAAGGTCATCCATGATGTCGTTTTTATTCTTTGCCGCCATTCTTCCCTTGGTCCATAATGAAGTTACGGTTCAATCCCGGCCAAGATCGGCAAGGCGGCTTATTGCGCCAAAGAGCCTGGCGTGGTGGGCGGTCAGAAAATGCTGCAGAGCGTGCTCGTCCTTTTGGCTCAGGTCGATAAACTCTATCCCGCAGTGGCACTCGCCGGAGGTTTCGCTAGGAGAGGTATGAGTAATTTTTCCCCGAAGGGTGATGGTGTTGTCGCCGATATGCAGCGTGATGCTGTAGACGGTGCCAGCCAGAAAACTATCAAGGGAGGGGACGATGAGACCCAAGCCGCGACTGCCGATATCGCAGACGCGGTGGGCAAGGCCATCGATCTCGGCGCGGACCGGATCATCGTCCAGAATGGGTTCGCGATAGTTCTTGCGGATGATTTTTTGAAGATCGGCATCCGCAGGGCTGCTCCCAGCTAGGGGGATAGGCAAATCAGTAAGCTCCCAGGGCGCTATTTCTTCGGTCCCGCGTTCCTTCTTGGTCATTACCGGCTCCTTAATGGTCATGTGCGGAGGGGGAGGCAAAAAAGCCTGCGCCCAAAGACGTACGAATATGCAGGAGATGTTTGATTGTTTGATTGACCCAACCAAGATTGTCAAGGCAAAACAACTCAGTTGTTGCGCCAAGACAAGACCTGCGGGCCGAAGCGCTCAGCCCAACTCGGGAAATTTCACCTTGAGGGTTTCCTTGTCCGCAGTGCGCTCGATCTTTACCTGGACCTCGATTTGGTCATTTTTAAGACCAAGGGTCAACGGCATCCCCCCCTTGTCTTCTCCCAGGTGGAGGATGGTGCGCATAATGGCGATGATCCTTTCAAAGACAGGCCGGGAGGGCGGACGGAGGGCTGTTTTCTCATCATCGTGCTTGATGGTGACGGTAATCTTGTCGTTTTTTCTTTTAAGGGAAAGCTGTCGGGCCTCTTCGGTCAGGGTAAAAAGAAGGGCAAGGGCCAGATAACGGAGGGCGTCCTCCTGGGTGTCGCTGGAAGGGGCATCCGCCACCTTCTGAATGGTGGCGGCATAGTCTGTGCCAAGATAACAGTCGCACATTTCCATAAGTTTCAGATGAAGATTCGGGTCATGTATTTCCATGGCGCCTCCGGGCATGGTTCTGCTTGGTAGAATAATCCGTAGGATTGCTTGCTCCTGCGCTCATATTGCTATGAACCGCTTTGTCGTGTCAAGGGAAAGGATGCTGAAATGCACAGGGTTTTCAGGAGCGGCATTTTTTTGTCCTTGAAAGAATTTTGACAGCGTGACGGCAGCCTGCTATATTTTCCGCTCGCCGGAGACAGGTAGCGCATGTCGCAGGCGTTGCATCATTGTCATTGACCTGTGTCCTCGTTTTTTTTGACGGGACCATCAACCATTGTGAAGTCAAGGAGGCCAGGAGCATGAAGACCGACCTATCGCATACCTTGTTTGTGAAGGCGCAGCAGCTTATCCCCGGCGGAGTGAACAGCCCCGTACGGGCCTGTAAATCCGTGGGCTGCGAGCCTCTCTTTGTCAAAAGAGCCGCTGGTTCCAAAATCTTTGATGTGGATGGCAATGAGTTTCTTGATTTTGTTTGCTCTTGGGGGCCGATGATCCTTGGGCATAATCATCCGGCCGTGGTCGAGGCCATTGAAAAAACCCTGCAAGACGGTACCAGCTTCGGCGCGCCCTGCCCCCTGGAGATTGAACTGGCCGAGTTGGTGATCAAGGCCCTGCCCTCGGTGGAAAAAGTGCGCTTTGTCAGTTCCGGCACCGAGGCGACCATGAGCGCCATTCGGCTGGCCAGGGGCTACACCGGCCGCAATGTGGTGGTGAAGTTTGACGGTTGCTACCACGGCCATGCCGATAGTTTTTTGGTCAAGGCGGGCTCCGGGGTGATTACCCTCGGCATCCCCGGCAGCCCTGGGGTGCCCGAGGATATTGTTAAGAACACGGTGTCCATTCCTTATAATAACCTGGAGATTCTGGAACAGACCCTGCGGGATGAAAAACTGGATATTGCCTGCGTGATCATCGAGGCGGTGGCAGGAAATATGGGGGTTGTCGCCCCGCAGCCCGGATTTTTGCAAAAGCTGCGCGCTCTGACCACCGAACTGGGCATCGTTCTTATCTTCGACGAGGTCATCACCGGCTTGCGTCTGGCCCTGGGCGGAGCGCAGGAATACTTTGGCGTCATGCCGGACCTCACCTGCCTTGGCAAGATCATCGGCGGCGGCCTGCCGGTTGGGGCCTATGGCGGCAAAAAAGAAATTATGGATACGGTTTCCCCGGTTGGCCCGGTATATCAGGCCGGAACCCTGTCCGGCAATCCCCTGGCCATGGCGGCGGGCGCCGCCACCATGCGGCAGTTGGCCCAGCCCGGCTTTTATGCCGCGCTGGAGGAGAAGTCGGCCCGCTTTGCCCTGGGGTTGACGACGCTGGCGGAAAAATACCTGCCCGGCCAGACCACCCTGAATCGGGTGGGCTCCATGATGACCGCTTTCTTCACCCCCGGGCCGGTGGTGGATTTCGACTCTGCCATGCAGGCGGATACGGCCCGATATGGCCAGCATTTTCGCCAGATGCAGGCCCAGGGAATCTGGCTGGCGCCCTCCCAGTTCGAGGCCCTTTTCATCTCCGCGGCCCAGAGCGAAGCCGAGCTGGCCATGGCGCTGGAGAAAACTGAATGCTCATTCAAAAAGTTGGCCAAATGAGAAAAAAGCCGTTGACTTTGGGGGGAGGCAATGATAGTAATCCTATCGGTCGTAAATCGATGGATCCTTTGTCCGAACAGCGGCACAGGGGATGAAGATGTCCAATAACCGAAAGGATACACTGCGGTTGCTGGCCCAGTTCAGCACCGTTGGCATGTCCGTTGCCTTCTCAATCTTTATCGGAGTCGGTATCGGTTATTACCTCGATCATAAGGTGTTTGACGGCAGAACCTCGCCCTGGTTGACCCTGATTTTTCTTGGGTTCGGGGTGGCGGCGGCGTTCAAAAACCTCTATGACATGGCCAGCCGCAAGGATCTCTGATGGCGGCCAGTGGTTCTCCTGCATCACCGGGAGAGATGTCGCTCACCAAGGTCATGGTCTGGAGTTGGCTGTTGCTGGGACTGCTCACCGGATTGGCCTGGTTGGGGTATTCAGGTTTTCATGCCCGCTCCGTTTTTATCGGCGGAGCGATTGCCAACGTGAGCTTCCTGTTTTTGAAAAGGGATCTGCTCAAGTTGCTGGCTGGACCGCTTGAGGCGGTCAAGTCGTTGTTTTTCATGCGATATTATCTGCGTCTGTTTGTGGTCGTGGGAGTGCTCTTCCTTTTGGTGAGATTCCAAAAGGTTCACATCCCCGCTCTGCTGGTAGGCCTGTCCACCGTGCTCTTGGGCATCGGGCTTGCCGTCATGGTCGCAGCAAGAAGTATTTATTCGACAAAGTAGCACAAGGTTAAGGAGGCTCGTACGGTCCATGGAACATCCAATACTGTTTATCTCGTTGATTCTGCAAAGTCTGGGGATGCCTGTTCCCCATGGTCCGGTTGGCGACACCCTGCTGGCCAAGCTGGTTTCTCCGCACATGACCTACACCTGGCTGGTCATGCTCTTTCTGATCATCGTTCCGAAGCTGACCCTGGGCAAGATGTCCCTGGTGCCGGGTAAGGGCCAGAATTTCTGGGAGGTCGTCATCGGCGGTCTTGAGGGCTTCATGGCGGACAACATGGGCAAGGAAGGGGCTCGGATGATGTTCCCCATGCTTGCCACCTTTGCCCTCTATATCCTGGTGGCGAACATGATCGGCCTGATGCCGGGCTTCATGTCTCCGACCTCCAACCTCAATATCACCCTGGCCTGTACCCTGATTGTCTTCTTTACCACCCACATTCTGGGCATCAAGTTTCATGGTATCGGCTATATCAAGCATTTCCTTGGACCCATTCCCTGGCTGATTCCCCTTATGCTCCCCATCGAGCTGATCAGCCATTTTGCCCGTATTTTGTCTCTCTCCATTCGTCTGTTCGGTAACATCATGGCCAAGGAGACCCTGCTGGGCATCCTGTTCATGCTGGCGGGCGCTTACTTTGCCCCGCTGCCGATTCTGTGTCTCGGCGTGTTTGTTTCCATCGTGCAGGCCCTGGTTTTTCTGCTGCTCTCGATTCTCTATTTTTCAGCCGCCATGGAGCATGCCCATTAATTAAGTGTATCCGGTTCCTTGTGAACTAATGAAGAAGGCCAATTATAAAAAATTTTTTGGAGGAAGTACGATGAAGAAAGCAGGAATTTTGTCCGTATTGATGGTTTTGGCTCTGGCCACCGTTGCCATGGCTTCCGAGGCTGGTGCAGAGGCTGTAGCTCCCGCTGCAAACCTTGCCCTGATCTGCCTTGCTGCAGCTCTCTCCGTTGGCGTTGCTGCTCTCGGTTGTGGTATCGGCATGGGTGCTGGTATCGGCGGCGCATGCTCCGGTATCGCTCGTAACCCCGAGGCTTCTGGCAAGATCACCGTTACCATGATCATCGGTCTGGCTCTGATCGAGTCTCTGACCATTTACGGTCTGGTTATCTCCCTGATCCTGTTGTTCGCCAATCCGCTGCTGAAGTAAGTTTTTTACGATATTTTAGGTGCGTAAGGCCGCAGGGGTTTCCCCTGCGGCCTTTTCCGTTTTCTGGGGGCCTCCGGTCATGAGTGAAGTCGTTGTCCAGCCCTGTCGTAGCAAAAACGAGCCGCACCTCCCTGCCTGCGGGATTTTGTTGGTGAATCCCTCCGAGACCCGGCAGGCAACGCAGATTTCAGGCCAGGCAGGTTGGACCCGGCATTTTCTTTTTCACAGCAACCTCCATCTCTCCGAATCGCCCCCCATGTTTTGGGCGGGTCCTGCTGTTGGCGCGCCCATGGCGGCGATCTGTCTGGAAAAGCTCATCGCTCTCGGGGCCAAACGGATCATCGTCTGCGGTTGGTGCGGCTCGCTCCAGCCGGATCTTGGCGTGGGCGAACTGGTGCTGCCGACCTGGGGTCTCAGCGAGGAGGGAACCTCCGGCCATTACCCCGTTGAGGGCAAATGCGAATCCTCTCCCCGGTTGCGCAAGGGGCTGAAGGATTTTTTTGCCGACACCGGTAAAGAGCTCAGGGAGGGACCGATCTGGACCACCGATGCCCTGTACCGTGAAACCAGGGAGAAGGTTGACCGCTACGGCCAAGAGGGTATTCTTGGTGTGGACATGGAGTGTTCCGCGCTCCTACGGGTCGCGGCGTTTCGTAAGGTTGAGCTGGCTGCGCTTCTGATGGTTTCCGATCTCTTATGGCAGGACCCATGGCAGCCTGCTTTTCAGGGCAAGGAGTTTCGTGCCCGTTCCCAGGGGTTGGTGGCAGAGCTTGTGCGCTGTGTCGGCACTCTGGCCGCCGTATAAAAAAAATGAGGCGATGATGCGTACTGTTTTTACTGTCAGTCTTGGCTGTCCCAAAAACCTAGTGGATACGGAGCTCATGCTGGGGTTGCTGGTCGAGGCGGGATACGCGCCCTGCGAGGAGGCGGAAGAGGCTGACCTGCTGCTGGTTAATACCTGCGGCTTTATCCAGTCCGCCGTGGAAGAGGGGATCGAGGAGATCCTTACCCTGGTGGAGGTTAAAGAGCGCTTCCCTGAAAAAAAACTGGCGGTGGTCGGCTGCATGGTGCAACGCTATGGCGCCGATCTTGCCAAGGAACTTCCCGAGGTCGATCTCTTCATCGGTACCGAGGGAACCCAGGAGATCGTCCGCCGATTGCAGGAGCTTGGTCAGGAGGATAAGCCGCTGGTGCATCTGGCCCCACCCACCTTTTTGCTGGACTCCACCTGGCCGCGAAAGCTTTCTTCCCCTTCGCATCGGGCCTATATGAAAGTGACCGAGGGGTGCTCCAACCGGTGCGCCTATTGCCTGATTCCCTCCCTGCGCGGCGATCTGCGCAGTCGAAACCTTGCCGACTTGGTGAACGAGGCGGGGATGCTGGCGGAAAACGGGGTGCGCGAGCTGACCTTTGTGGCCCAGGATCTTACCGCTTACGGCCTTGATCTCGGCCCCGGCGCTCCTCGGTTGGTGGGGATGCTCCGCGCAATGCTTGCGGCCTGCGATATCCCCTGGTTTCGGTTGCTCTATCTCTATCCCACCCGGGTCAACACGGAACTGCTTGAGTTCATGGCTGCCAATCCCAGGATTGTCCCCTATCTTGATATCCCGCTCCAGCATGTGTCGGATTCCGTGCTGAAGGGGATGACCCGGCCCTACGGCCGCCAGCAGATTGAATCGCTACTGGGGAAGATAAGAACGATTCTGCCCCAAGCTGCCATTCGAACCACCTTCATGGTGGGATTTCCGGGCGAGACCGAGGGGGATGTGGAGCAACTCGTCGAGTTCATGCAGGAGCAGCAGCTGGCGCATGTCGGGATCTTCGGCTACTCGAATGAAGAGGGGTGCGCTGCCTACAATCTGCCCGGACAATGCAGCGAAGTGGAGAAAAGCGACCGCCGGCAGCGACTCATGGAGCTGCAGAGCGGGATATCCCTCGCCAAAAATCAGGCAATGGTGGGCAGGGTGGAAAAGGTGCTGGTCGAAGGCTGGAGCCGGGAAACCGATCTCCTGCTGGAAGGGAGGACCCGTTTTCAGGCCCCGGAAATAGATGGCTGTGTCTATATCAATGCTGGGGTAGCGAGTCCCGGTGATATTGTGGAGGTTCGAATCACCGAGGCCCACCCCTATGATCTTGTCGGTGAGATTATCGAGTCTGGGCAGGGCGGGAGCAACGATTAAGCCGTTATGAGAGGGCAACCATGCTGTTTTTCATGGTAAGAACGGCATGAGGAGCCGTAGGAAAAGGGGCGAAGAACAGAGATCATGTTCTCTAACGGCGCCTAATCAGCCGACTCGTTGACCCGTTCCTTCAATTCCTTGCCGACCTTGAAGAATGGAAGTTTTTTGGGCTTAACCTTGATTTTTTCGCCGGTTTTGGGATTGCGACCGAAATACGAGTCGTACTCCTTGACCACAAAACTGCCAAAGCCACGGATTTCTATGCTCTCGCCATTTGCCAGGGCATCGCCCATGGCGTCAAGGATGGTAGTCACGGCTGAACTCGCATCCCGCAAGGGAACATGCATCTCTTCCGCAAGTGCTTCTATCAACTCCGATTTGTTCATCGTCCTTCTCCGATGTGCTGCCGTTAAAAAACAAGATTAAATACAGCAAGATAAAACATCTTAAACAGCTAAGTATCCAATTGTAAAGAGGATTTTTTTTGAGAGACAATAAGGGCGAGATCCGCAGAGCTGAGTCGCCGGTATTTCCCGGTCGGCAAAGCGCCAAGCTGTAGGCCTCCGTAAGCGATACGCGTGAGCGCTAGAACCCGGTGACCAATGGCCTCGAACATCTTGCGGACCTGCCGTTTCCGCCCTTCGTGGATAGTTATTTCCAAGGTGGTTGTCGCTGCTTCCGTGGCAATGATGCGGACCTTTGCCGGCCAGGTTTTTTTTCCCTCAAGCTCAAAACCCTCCTCGAGCAGGCGGATTTTTTCAGGAGTTGGCAAGCCGCGCACTTCTGCCTGGTATGTTCGTTCTATTTCAAAACGGGGGTGGAGAATGCGTTCAGCAAAATTGCCGTCATTGGTCAGGATGAGTGCGCCTTCGGTGTCAAAATCAAGGCGGCCTACAGGAAAAACCCGACTGGTGATACCGGTGAGCAGGGAGGAGACAATGGGCCGGCCCTGCGGATCGCTGAGGGTGGTGACATAGCCCCGTGGTTTGTTGAGCAGGAGATATATCTTTTCTTCCTCAAGACCCAGGGGGCGGCCTTCAAAGGCGACAAGCTGTTTGTCCGGGTCAACCTTGCAGCCCATTTCAGTGACGACCTTGCCGTCCACCGTAACTTTTCCTTGACGGATCAATTCCTCGGCATTGCGCCGGGAGGCGATACCGGCCTTAGCCAGAATTTTTTGCAGCCTTTCTTGGGGCATGGAAATGTGCTTTGGGGATCAGGCGCGTGAATACGCGGCAGAGGTGTAGCAGAAAAACAGGCCCTTAAGGGGGGGATGTTCAGTGTATGGTGGTAGTCGGGATTCAGGCATGATAGTCGCCGCGTCGCAACTTGGCGGCTTCGACATACGAGGCGGTGGCCACCCGTTCAAGCAGGGAGGAGAGGGGATTGTTCTCTGGGAGTTGGTTTTTCAGACTGACCAGGGCTGCTGTTTCATCTTCAAGGGCCGCGGCAAAGGGTTCAAGATCCTGGGCGGAAAAAGCGGGATTGCCCAGGGCGGCGCTGAATTTCTCCAGTGTGTTGATGGTGTCTTCCGTCAGGGTAAGGCCATCCAGTCTGAGGGCTGCAGGGATTGCAGCGGCGACGGAAGTGGCAGCTATGGCTGTGGTGGCGGCCGGCCTCTTGGCTGCGGCCAATTCCTGTGCGAGGATATCCTGAAAAGAGGCCCCCGTGGCCGGAGCGGAGCCCTTGCCGATGGTTGAAACATCCTGCTGGCCAGGAGTAATCGCGGTGATCTTCATGGACACCCCCATGTGTTATTGATTTACTCTGCTTACACCATAGCTATTCGGCAGAAGGATCGTCAATCTTTAAGAGAAAAACGGGAAAAAATTCTTTGCTCAGCGAAAGCGGGGCGGCAGGATATCGTTAATTTTTTCGTCCACCAGGCGACGGGTTTTTTCGTCCACCGCAAGAACCTCCGGGTACCAGGGCTTCAGGCGGCAGTCAAAGATGATGGGCGGGGTCAGGCCGGGGTGGAAGCGGCGGAGTTCGGTTGCGGCCGCATGGATATCTGCGGCCGGTTCGAAGCGGGTGAAAACGGTCCAGAGAAACTCCTGGAGATTTTCCGTGGTCGCCTGGGCATCGTCAACCAGTACGACCACCTGCCAGTCGGCCAGCGCCGGGCAGTGGGCCAGACGGGCGGGAAGATCCTGCTGCCCGGCAAAGCTCTCCCCCTGAACCACCAAGGTGCCGGGGAGAAAGACCTCTGCTCGGTCGCAGCCCTGGGGCAGTTCGCCGTGGAATGATTCGGGCAGGATGCGACGGGGTTCCTTGCCAAGCCCCATCATCATGGCCTTGGAGCCGTTGTTCACCGAGGGGCCGGTGTAATCCAGGGTGTCCTGGGAGACATTGGCAAAAACGAAAAGATCGGTCTGCCAGTTGATTCGTTCCAGCACATGGATCCACAGCTGTTTGAAGTCCGTGACCTCGATGTCGCCGTCGGTGAGGATCAGGAATTTGGTGAGCGAGAGCTGACCCTCGCCCAGGATGCGGAGGCCCGAGGCAAAGGCCTCGCGGGGGTAGCGGTTGGTGACCTTGGCCGCGGCCAGGCAGTGGAAGCCGGTCTCGCCGAAGGTCTTGAGCTGGCGCACTCCGTTCATCACCAGGGGGAAGAGCGGAGACAAGAGATCCTGGAGATAGTCGCCGATGTAAAAATCCTCCTGCCTGGGGCGTCCCACCACCGTGGCCGGATAGATGGCGTCGCGGCGATGGTAGAGCCGTTCCACGTGGAAAACAGGGTAGTCGTGGGTGAGCGAGTTGTAGCCGTAATGGTCGCCAAAGGGACCTTCGGGCCGCCGCATATGGGGCGGGACAAAGCCCTTGGCCGCGAATTCGGCGTGGGCAACCAAGGGATGGCCGCCGGCCGGATCGCGGGTCATGGGCAGCTTTTCCCCGAGCAACAGGGAGGCCAGCATCAGCTCCGGGATGTTTTCCGGCAGGGGGGCAATGGCGGCCAGCATCAGGGCAGGCGGCCCTCCGATGAACAGGGTCATGGGTAGGGATTCGTTGCGGCTCTCCGCGGCATGGTAATGGTAGCCGCCGCCCTTGTGGATCTGCCAGTGGATGCCTGTGGTGCGGTCATCAAAGCGCTGGATGCGGTACATGCCCAGGTTGTGGCCCCGGCCGTCCGGGTGTTCGGTGTAGACCAGGGGCAGGGTGACAAAGGCGCCGCCGTCCGTGGCCCAGGAGGTGAGCATGGGCAGCTCGCTCAGCCGGGCTGGGGTCTGGCAGACTTCCAGGATGGGCGCCCTGTCCGCCGGGACCTTTTTTAAGCCCACCTTGGTGGCTTGGCTGAGCAGGGAGCGCATTTTCCAGATCTTTCCCAGGCTGGGGGGCATCAGGGTCTCCGCCGCCCGGACCAGATCGGCCACGAATTGTTGGGGGCGTTTGCCAAAGGCCAGCTCCAGCCTGCGGGCAGTGCCGAAGAGGTTGGTGACCACCGGAAAGCTGCTGCCCTTGACATTGGTGAACAGCAGGGCAGGGCCGCCCTGGGCGATCACCCTGCGGTGGATTTCGGCGATCTCCAGATGCGGGTCAACCGGGGCGGAAACCTCAAGCAGAGAATCTTCCCGGCGTAGGATTTCGAGAAAGGCCCGGAGATCTCTGATAATATTCTGGCTCACCTTTGCGCTCTCCTTGATGATATGCTATTTTGTGAGTATGTGATGATGGGTTAATTCTGGATGGATTCGAGCCCGGCTCATGACCACGAAATAGAAGCTCGAAATTTTCTCGACGCCATCAATCCTTGAGAAACAGGTGGTGATATTCATTTTCGCTACAATGCTTATGCATCAGGCAAGAAAGAAAATCAAGGAGCGAGGAAATTTCGCTTTCTTCCAGACGGGGGATAAAGGTCTGTAGGAAGGCTGGCTCGGCGAATCGCTGCAGAAATGCCGCCAGGGAACGCTCATCGGTTTCCCGGTTCAGGCCAAAGCAGATATTTGCTGCTTTCAGGGGCGTGGGGTGTGTTTTTTGGCTGTTCATGGTGGCTTCCGGTAATTTTGGGTTAAAAAATGATCGCTTTTAAAAGCAGTGATGAAAAAATGTCAGGGGAGTGGATAACCCTGGAAAACGGGACGCAATCTACCGAGTCTCATGATCTGATCCGGATATTCCTTGACCGGCTGCGTGAAAAAAGGGAGCTCGTTTCCCTGGTGCATAAAGGCTATCAGTCTCCCAAAACGGTTATCGTCAACTACGATGATCGGATGCTTGAAATTGACAAGCCCATCGACTGGCCCGGAACCCAGGAGGTTATCCATCTCCTGTTCAAAGACGAAACCATGGTCTGGAACAAAGTGCGGGTCCAGGTGACACGCACCACCGAAAGCAGCATCTTTACCGATTTTCCCTCGACTCTGTACCGTTTGCAGCGTCGTGCCAACTATCGCGTTGGCGTGCCCAACGGCAGCACAGTCATGTTCATGCATAAAAATGAAATGTGTCAGGGGTTCCAGGTCCTTGACGTCAGCGCCAACGGCATTTTCGTCTGCACGGACAAGTTCGCGCCCCTTGAGCCAGGGGATATTCTTCTTGATCTGGCGGTATTTTTTCCTGGTGCTGGAACCGGACTGAGCGCAGGCACCTATATGAACATCAGCAAGGCAAAGGTAATGCGGGCAACCAGGGGAGACAACAAAAAATATTGTTACGGTATCCTTTTTGACCTCACCAAGGGCGAAGAGGAAACGCTTCTCCAGTATGTGCGCCTGCGGGAGCGGGAGATGTTGCGCAAAGGGATCTCTTGATTCCCCCAGGCAACCTGGGGGGAAAGGTTAAACGATGCGCCACAAAACTTTGCGGGAGCGGGGCCCGTCAAATTCGCAGAAGAAGATTTTTTGCCAGGTGCCAAGCTGCAACCGGCCATTGTCAATAAAGACCGTTATCGAGCTGCCGACCAGCAAGGCCATGACATGGGCCGGAGAATTGCCCTCCAGATGCTGATACTGAATCATCGGCACAATTTTTTGCAGGGCGGTAAGGATATCGGTCTGGACCGCAGGATCTGCCCCTTCGTTGATGGTCAGCCCGGCAGTGGTATGAGGGTTGTATACATGGCAAACGCCTTCCTGAATACCGCTTGCGGTTACGGCTTTTTGCACCGGAGCGGTGATGTCGGCAAACTGCATGGTCTTCGAGGTGGAAACAGCAAAGGAACCTGCTGGCATGGAAGATCTCCTGGGCTGAAATGATGGGGGGAATACCCTAAGTTTTGCAAGAAAACTGTACGGTTATGACTATAATAGATTGCGGAACGTGTCAAATTGATTATAGAGCTGATTGGGTATAAATATGGAAGGGGGGCTATGATAGAAAAAGTTTTAGAAAATCTTCACTGGCTCGGCCATGATGCTTTTTTGTTGCGGGCAGGGGGCAAGATTATCTATTTCGATCCCTTCCAGCTTGGTCCGGGGCTGCCACCCGCCGATATAATCTGTATTTCCCATGCGCATTACGACCATTGTTCCCCCGCAGATGTGCTTGCGATCCAGCAGCCCTCCACCCTCATTGTTACCGAAACAGAGGCTGCGACAAAACTGAAGGGGAAGATCATCACCCTTGCCCTGGGCGAGCGGTGCGAGGTCGATGGGATCACCATCGAGACGGTTCCCGCCTATAACACCAACAAGCAGTTTCATCCCCAGGCCAACGGCTGGCTGGGGTTTATTCTCACCGTTGACGGCGTGCGGGTGTACCACGCGGGTGACACCGATTATATTCCTGAAATGAAGAATATCCGGGCTGATATCGCCCTGCTGCCTGTTTCCGGCACCTATGTGATGACTGCCGAGGAAGCGGCGCAGGCGGCCATCCTTATTGGCCCTAAGATCGCAGTGCCCATGCACTATGCTTCCAGTGTCGGGACAAGCGATGATGCGGATCGTTTTGCCGCAGCGCTTTCCGGACGGATACGGGTGGAAATCCTTGGCCGCGGATAATCCTCAATATTTTCCGGTCTGTCTCAAGATCGCCGGGCGGCAATGCCTGGTCATCGGCGGCGGACGGGTTGGCGAGCGCAAGGTGCAAGGGCTGTTGTCCCATGGCGCGGTGGTCACGGTGATCAGTCCCGAGTTGAGCGAGACGCTTTCCGCCTTGCAACAGGTCGGAACCATTGCCTGGCTTCCCCGCCTGTATCAGGACGGGGATTTGGCCGGTTTTTTTCTGGTCATTGCCTGCACCGATGACCCTGCGGTGCAGGAGCGGATTCATGCCGAGGCCCAAGAGCGGAACATCCTGCTCAATGTGGCGGATGTTCCGAAATGGTGTAATTTTATTCTCCCGGCCACGGCGCGGCGGGGAGATTTGTCCATTTCCGTTTCCACCGCAGGGAAAAGCCCGGCTCTGGCCAGCACTCTGCGCCAGGCGCTGGAGGTCCAGTTTGGCCCGGAATATGGGGCATTGGTGAATATCCTCGGGGCGCTGCGGGACACTGTCCTGGCCAGCGGCAGGCCGCACGCGGAAAACAAGGCGATTTTTGCCCGGCTGGCCGACCCCGAGATGGCGGCCTGGATTAAAGACGGCCTCTGGCAAAAGCTTGCCGCCCATATTCAGGAAGTCTTGGGCCCGGATGTTCCCCTTGACTGCTTGGAGGCGGCCCGGCAGGAATACCAGCAACTTTCAGGAGCGACGCGATGACCCTGTTTTTTCAACTCACCCTGTATCTGTACCTTCTGGCCACCGCAGTGTATGTGGTCCATTTTCTCTCCCAGCACAAACAGGTGCGGGCCGTTGCCAGGGCGATTCTTTTCGCAGGCGGCATCCTGCATACCGTGTATTTCGTTGTCCGGTATATTGCCGCCGGGCATACCCCCCTGACCAGCAGCCATGAAGCGGTTTCCTTTTTTGCCTGGTCCATAACCTGGGCTTTTTTGTCCTTCTGGTGGCGGTATCGGGTGAAAAACTTTGGCGTCTTTGTTTCGCCGCTCATTTCTCTTTTGATGCTGATCGCCGCTTTTTCCTCCCAGGAGATGGCGCCGTTGCCCCCGGCCCTGAGAAGCAACTGGCTTCCGGTGCATGCCAGCATCGCCATCATGGCCAACGGTTTTCTGGCCCTGGCTTTCTGCGGCGGGGTCATGTACCTGCTCCAGGAGCGGGAGATCAAGAAGAAGAAATTCGGGATATTTCATGGCCGGTTGCCCTCCCTGGAGGCGCTTGATAATCTCAACCAGCATTGCCTGGCCCTGGGTTTTCTCCTCTTGACCCTGGGGATCATTACCGGTTCCGTCTGGGCAAAGCAGGCCTGGGGGGCATACTGGCAATGGGACCCCAAGGAAACCTGGTCGCTGATCACCTGGCTCATCTATGCGGCCATTCTGCACCAGCGGCTCACCATGGGTTGGCGGCGGAGGCGGGCGGCGATCATGGCCATTGCCGGGTTTGCCGCAGTCCTTTTCACCCTCTGGGGTGTGACCTATCTCTTGGGAGGCGTGCATTCCTATGTTGGCTGAGAGTATCGTCATCATCGGCGTCAATCATAAGACCGCTCCGGTGGCGGTGCGGGAGAAGCTGGCCTTTTCCGGGGATTGCGCCGGGCCGCTGCTGACGTTGATGAACATCGAAGGTTGCCAGGAGTGTTGTTTTCTCTCCACCTGCAACCGGGTGGAGGTTCTCTTTGTGGCCAGCGACCCGGCCGCGGCAGCGGTGGCCGTGCGCGGCTTTCTTTTTGCCAAGAGCGGTCTTGCCGATGCCGAAGCCCAGCAGTACAGCTATCTGTATCAGGGCATGGATGCGGTTGATCATCTGTACCATGTGGCGACCAGCCTTGATTCCATGGTGGTGGGGGAACCCCAGATTCTTGGGCAATTGAAGCAGGCTTACCGCGAAGCGTTGGAGCAGAAAACCACCGGCGTCATCCTCAACCGGCTGCTGCATAAATCATTTTCCGTGGCAAAAAGGGTGCGCACTGAAACGAATATCGGCGGCAGCGCGGTTTCCATCAGCTATGCGGCGGTGCAGTTGGCAAAAAAGATTCTTGGGAACCTACAGGACAAGTCTGTGCTCCTGGTGGGGGCCGGGGAGATGGCCGAGCTGGCCGCCGAGCATCTGGTTCGGCAGGGGATCGGCCGGGTCATCGTGGCCAACCGGACCTTGGAGCGGGCGGTCAAGCTGGCCCAACGGTTTAACGGCACCGCCGTGGGCTTGGCCGAATTGACCACCCAACTGGCGGAGGTTGATATCCTGGTCAGCTCCACCGGGGCTACCGACCTGATTCTTACCAAGGATCAGGTGAAGCCGCTCATGCGGCAGCGGAAAAACAGGCCGCTCTTTCTGATTGATATCGCGGTGCCGCGCGACCTTGACCCGGAACTCAATGATTTGGACAATGTTTACCTCTATGACATCGACGACCTGAAAAACGTGGTCGATGTGAACAAGGCTGAGCGGGAAAAGGAGGCGCTGCGGGCGGAAGGCATTGTCGCCGAGGAGGTGGTCAAGTTCGGGCAGTGGTTGGAAGGCATGGATCTGGCCCCCATCATCACGGCCATCCGGCAAAAGGCCAACACCATCCGCGAGGCTGAAGTCGCCAAGACCCTGGCGACCCTGAAATCTCTTTCGGAAAACGAGCGGCGGTCGGTGGAGATGCTGGCCAACGCCATTGTCAACAAGTTGCTGCATGAACCCATGGTTTTCCTGAAAAACAACGCCCCCCACGACGATCCACAGCTCAAGCTGGCTTTTGTCCGGCAGTTGTTCGGCCTTGACAAGGAATCTTCGGATCAGTAACCGCCTTGGGAAAATGTTTGACATGTCGCATGGCTCTGAGTAATATAGCGAGCTTTGTTGCTGGGCGGATTTTTTTGCGATTTCGGCGTTTGCTTCGTAAGGGTGCGTGACGCAAGGCTCCAGCTGCTGCAAGACAGCAAAAATGTGAGGTCGGCCAACCAGAGGCCGTAATAGAAGAGAAAAAGGAAGACGATCATGAGCAAGAGAACTTTTCAGCCCAGTAACCTCAAAAGGCACCGCACCCATGGCTTCAGGGCCAGAATGCAGACAAAAAACGGACGGGCCGTCATCAACCGTCGTCGGGCCAAGGGCCGGAAGCGGTTGACTGTCTAGTCCGGCTCGGACGAGAGTTCCCGCGCGCAGCATGAAAGCCCAGTCCCTTCCCAAGGCCAGGTTGCTGGTCAAGCCCTGGCAGTACAAGTTGGTTTACGAGCAGGGGAAAAGGGTGCGTGGTCACAACTTCAGCCTGATCTATTTATCGAACAGCACCGCAGGCAACCGGCTGGGAATCAGTATCCACGGAGTACGGCAGGCGGTGCAGCGGAACAGGCTCAAAAGGATTATCCGGGAATTTTTTCGCCACAATCAAGCATTTATTGAGCCTTTTTCCGACGTGGTTTTTGCCGTGCGGCCTGGGTTTGTTCCAGACTCCCCTCGGGAGGTAGCGTCGGCTGTCGGTGCTCTTCTTGCCAGGCGTATGGTTGGTGGAAAGGGAACAGGTCCGGGCGAAGAGGCATTGAAGGTTTCGTGATATTTTTATGGTCGCCATGTTTCTGGTGGGGGAAGAAGGTCTCTCCCCCCTTCAGAAAAGGGATTGATGTGAAAAAATTTTTTATTGCCCTGATACGGTGCTACCAGCTGTGTATCTCTCCGCTTTTCGCGCCGGCCTGCCGTTTTTCTCCCACCTGCTCACAGTATGCCATAGAGGCCCTTGCCCACCACGGAACGGTTCGGGGCCTGTATCTTTCCCTGCGTCGTATTCTTCGATGCCATCCTTTTCATCCCGGCGGGCTTGATCCTGTGGACAAATCTTTTTGAGGCAACAGTAGCTGGCGTAGTCTCCGGGTGCTTCAGGTCTGCACCTAACTATATAGAGCCTGACAAGGATCGATTTCATGGAAACACAGAGAATTTTTTTGGCCATTTTTCTTTCTTTGGCCATCTTGCTTGGGTACCAGTATTTTTTTGTTCCCACTCCCCCTCCGGTCACGGAAAGCACTGTCGCATCTTCCCCAAAAAACGATACGGCCGAGGAGAAGGGTGTCGCTAACGCGCCCGCTCCCGTTACTGCGGCAAGCCTGTCGGCTGCCTTGCCTGCCGGTGCTACCATCAAGCAAGGGCGCGAGATTCCGGTGACAACCAGCCTGTACTCGGCGGTGGTGACGGAGTCGGGCGGCATGGTGAAAAGTTTTCAATTGAAGGATTACCGGGAGGCCCTGGCCAAGGATTCCGGCAATAAAGAGCTTCTCCAGCCAAAGGGTGGCGACAATCTGCCCCTGAATTTTTCCTGGGGGGTTGAGCCGGGCAGCATCCCTCCGGTGGTGTATGAGGCTGCTCCCGTTAAGGAGGAGCAAGATGGCGCGGTCCTGACCATGCGGGGCAAGTTGCCCTCGGGGCTTGAGATCGTTCGCACCATGCGCTTCCTTGACCAGCAGTATCTGGTGGAGCTGACCATCGATGTGGTCAATCACACGACCACCCCCCTCCAGGGCGCCCCGTATCTGACCCTTGATAACCGGCCGTTTTCCCATGAAAAACAGATGGTTTTTGTCGGCCCCGCTGTTTTGCACGATGGGGTGCTGGAGGAAATCAAGGCCGACGATTTGAAAAAGGGTGGCAGAAGCTTCACCGGCAAGATCGGTTGGGCAGCCTACGAGGATAATTATTTCCTGTGCGGCATTGTCCCGCGCACCGGCGAACAGCACACGGCCCATTTTTCCCTCCAGGAGGAAAACCGGGTGACCACGGTGCTGGCCGGGGCCAGTGATGTCATCCCGCCCGGTCAGCGGCAGCAATACACCTATTCGGTGTACTTCGGACCCAAGACCATGGAGGCGCTCAAATCGGTCGGTCACGAACTGGAACGCAGCATCAATTTCGGCTGGTTTGACGTGATGGCCAAGCCGACCCTCTATATGCTCAAATTTCTCCATGGCTATGTGGGCAACTACGGGCTGGCCATCATTTTGGTGACCGTGCTGATCAAGTTGCTTTTCTGGCCGGTTTCCCAAAAAGGCATGAAGTCCATGAAGACCATGCAGAAGCTACAGCCCAAGATGGCCAAGCTGCGGGAGAAATACAAGGACGACAAGCAACTACAGCAGCAGGAAATGATTAAGCTGTACCAAACCTATAAGGTAAATCCGGTGGGTGGCTGTCTGCCCATGGTCATCCAGATTCCGGTATTTTTTGCCCTGTATAAGGTGCTGCTCCAAACCATTGAGCTGCGGCATGCGCCTTTCTTTCTCTGGATCATGGATCTGTCCGCGCCGGATCGGTTGTTTATCGGCTTTGACCTCCCGTTTGTCGGGGGAATCCCGGTGTTGACCCTGCTGATGGGGGCAACCATGTTTTTGCAGCAGAAGATGACCCCGGCCACCGGGGACCCTACCCAGCAGAAGGTCATGATGTTCATGCCGGTGATCTTTACCTTCATGTTCCTCAATTTTGCTTCAGGGTTGGTTTTGTACTGGTTTGTAAACAATCTGCTGTCCATTGGTCAGCAGTACCTCGTTAACCGGCATGAGGCCGCGTAAAGGGTTGAGTTAAGTAGCGCGCAAGGGGCTGCCCCTGGGCCACAGTTGCCAAGAGAATATGCCGGGCTGCCAGAGAACGGCCTGAGATGGAGGAGTCACACGATGTCTGCCAAGATGGAATATAAGGGAACGGCGGTGGAAGAGGCGATCGGCAATGCCTGCGCGGCGTTGAATGTGCCCCGGGAAGAGCTTGATATCCGCATAATCTCCACCGGTTCCACCGGGATTTTCGGCTTGGGCCGGAAAAAAGCGGCGGTGCAGGTGACTCTCAAAAAAGAGGGTGGGCACGAGCAGAGGCGATCGGCTCCGGAGAAAAAAGCGAGTACGCCAAGGGCCAGGTCTGAAAAGCCCGCT
Organism: Desulfurivibrionaceae bacterium; assembly: GCA_041671085.1. Classification (GTDB taxonomy): domain Bacteria; phylum Desulfobacterota; class Desulfobulbia; order Desulfobulbales; family Desulfurivibrionaceae; genus Thiovibrio. The sequence goes on from JBAZCG010000001.1 coordinate 39,319, forward strand.
TCGGAAAGAAAACCGAGTGCGCCGAGGGCCAGAGTGGAACGGTCTGTTGACAGCGATGAGCCGGCGGAGGAGGTGGTGGGAGATCCTGTCACCCCAGAGGAGATGGAGGCAATCCGAGCGGATATCGCCAAGATTCTGGAACTCATGGGCTGCCCTTCGGAAATCAGCATGGAGCAGGATCAGAACAACAAGGTCCATGCCAAGATCACCGGAGAGTTTGTTGAGATCCTTGTCGGGCCGGAGGGGCAGACCCTTGACGGTCTTCAGTATGTGTTGCGCAAGATCATCACCAGAAAATTCCCGCAGAAGGTTCTTTTTTCCCTTGATGCCGCAGGGTTTCGGGAGAACCGGATGGGAGAACTCCAAGAGCGGGCTGTGCGCTTGGCCCAGGAAGTCAAGGAAACCGGCAAAACCCGAACCATCCCCGCCATTAACCCGGCGGAAAGACGCATGGTGCACATGGCCTTGCAGGATGACACCGATATCCGGAGCCGCAGCGTGGGAGAAGGGTTGTTTAAAAAAGTGCTCATCTACCTGCCAGGGAAAGGGCGGCGGCGTTCTCCCCGAAAAAAGAAGAGCGGAGAAAAGAGCCCGGAGTAATAGTCCTGGAAAAGAGTGAGAAGACGCAGGTTTGTACCAGGCAACCAGCAGAGCAACAACCTGTGTGAGTGTGGCTTGTTGCAGTCTGCGCTTAGCAACGATTTCATCAAAAGCAGTTCACCGGTTCAGTCAGATATGATGCTGGCCGGTGGTGTCGCCGGATTTCACAAGGCAAGGAACATGTGGCATGCGTGATTTCTCGGATTTCAACGAGGCGACCATTGCCGCCATAGCGACGCCGCCCGGCGCCGGTGGCATCGGCATCATCCGGGTGAGCGGCCCCCAGTCCCACGCAATTCTTCGCCAGATTTTTCAACCGAAAACCCCCCCGCAAAAATTCATAAGCCACAGGCTCTATTTGGGCGCCATTGTTCATCCGAAAACCCGGCTGGTCATTGACGAGGTGCTGGCCGTATACATGCGGGCGCCCCAAACCTACACCAGGGAAGATGTGGTGGAAATCCACGGACACGGCAGTTATCTGCTGCTGCAGGAGATCCTTGCCCTGATCGTGACCTTCTCGGCCACCCGCCTGGCAGACCCCGGGGAATTCACCAAGCGGGCCTTTCTCAATGGCCGGATCGATCTGACCCAGGCGGAGGCGGTTGCCGAACTACTGGGCGCCAAAACGAGAGAGGGCGCCAACCTTGCGGTGAGTCAGCTCCGCGGGGGATTGCATGGGGAGATCTGGAAAATTCGTGACGCGCTGGTCGCGGTTCGTGCTATCATTGAGGTAGCCATTGATTTCCCCGATGAAGAGGTGGATATCCTCGACACCCCTGTGCTGAAGGCCAGACTGGCACGGGAGGCCGAAGAACCCCTGGCCCGATTATTGGCCAGGGCCGACGGGGGAAAAATCATCAGGGAGGGGGTCTCCGTGGTCATTCTCGGCAGGCCCAATGTCGGTAAATCCAGCCTGCTCAACTGTCTTCTTAGGGAAGAACGGGCCATAGTCACGGATCTTCCCGGTACAACCCGGGACACCATTGAGGAGTGTCTGGACATCAAAGGGGTGCCGGTGCGCATTATCGATACCGCTGGCATCCGGGAAACCGTTGAAGCGGTAGAAGAAATCGGCATTCGCCGGGCCCGGAAAAAACTGGAAGAGGCAGACCTGGTCTTGCTGGTTCTTGACGGTGTAGAAGGGTTGCAGGTTGAAGACCGCACCCTGTTTGAGGTGACTGCGGACAAAAAGGTCGTGGTGGTGGTCAATAAGATCGACCGAGCGCCATCCCTAGATCTTGGCCTATATGCAGCCAATTTCTCCGGGACACCGGTTGTCGCCATCTCCGCCACAACCGGCGAGGGCATCCACAGCCTTGAGGATGCAGTGTACGAGTCCGCCACCGGAGGACAGGGCCTTCAGGATCCGTGGATTGCCGCACCGAATGTACGGCATGCGGTAGCCTTGCAGCGAGCCCTTGTGGCGGTGCAGCAGGTAGGGGGAGGGCTGGCCGCAGATCTGCCACCGGACCTTCTGGCCATTGATCTTCAAGCCGCCCTGGCTTTTCTTGGCGACATTATCGGAGAAACAACCACGGACGATGTACTGGATATGATTTTTGCGGAGTTTTGTCTCGGCAAATAGCGGACATAACCTTAGAGCAGTAGTGCAACGGCGAAGGAAAAGTCATGGCCTCGGGGAAAAAACACAAAGAGATCGATATTGATGAACAGATTGAATTCCTGAAAAAGGTGATTTTTTTTCATGGGTTTGATGATCATGAACTCAAGCAATTTCTCCAGGTAAGCAAATGGCTCCGGGTTCCTCCCAATACTGTGATCATCAAGGAAAACACAACCGAACGGGCTTTTTATATTCTGGTAAGGGGCGAGGTCCGGGTTGAAAAACGGTTACCGGAAAAAACAAAGCCCATTCAACTCACCACCCTTACCACCGGGGATTGTTTCGGGGAAATGGCCCTGGTCACGGAAATAAAACGGACCGCCGATGTGGTGGCAAGCACAGAGTCCTTTATTTTGCGGGTTGAACCCGAGATTGTCAGCACCTCAAATGTTTTTCTACAGCTAAAATTTTATAAGCGGTTCTGTGAGCGGCTGGTCGCCAGGCTTGATCTGGCCAATAAAAAAGTTGCCGGGCGCGATGGAGACGAAGAGGCAAATCCTTCTATTTTGCAGAAAGTGCGTTCCGATGGAGCTCCGCATGAATCCGACGAAAAGCCGAGCAAACCTCCCGTCAAGTCGGGCATCGAACACCCCGAGAAGCCAGAAAAAGTCAAGCCAACCATCACTCTTCCTCCCATGCCCGACAAGGATCAGCGACAGACCCCCGGGAAGCTGCATCATCGGGTACATCCCGAGGCTGTTCTGCCGGTGAATCCCGCTGTTGCAGCCGAATTGAGCGCTATGATGAAAGGCGGCGCAGCCATTGACAATACCCGACGGCTGGCCGATTTGATCTCCCTTGACCCTGTGCTGAGTTGCCGGGTTATCCAAACAGCCAATTCGCCATTCTACAGAAGGGCCAACATGGTGGGCACAGTTCCCCTCGCCATGGTTATTGTCGGGGTCAAGCAGGTCCAAGAGGTGCTCATCGATACTATCAGAGCGGCCAAGTCAGCCCAGGCCTTCAGCGGTTTTTCCTCAGTCGCCAGGGATTTCTGGCAACATGCGGTGGTGGTTGGCAGAATTGCCGAGATGCTGCGGGAGGTAATTCGGATAAACACCGCTGCGGATCTTTATTTATGCGGCCTTCTGCATGATCTGGGCATGCTGGTGCTGGACGGCATGTCGCCGAATTTTTACCCGCAGTGCGTCCAGCCTTCGGCTGAGATGCAGGATATAGTCAAGGCGGAAAAGGAATATATCGGCGCGGATCATGGGCAAGCTGGTGTCTGGCTTGCCGAAGGCATTGGCCTGCCGCAACCCTATCTGGATGTGATGCACTTCCATCATCTGCCGGAAAAAGCTACGACTAACCCTGTACCGGTGGCCCTGGTAAATCTAGCGAATATTTTCGCCTCCATGAAGGGCGCCTGCCTGGGACAGCCTCGGGTGACAATGCAGGATGCCTTACATTCTTTTTCCTGGGCGCTGATCCAAGAACACCATCGTCCGTTTCAGGAGGTTAATGTGCCACAGTTTATCAATTCGTTTTCCGCAGAACTTGACAAAACATGGGCCAGCATCACCGGGGATATTTTGCTATAGCGCTCAGTCGATGGGGATAAACTGATCCTTGCTGGCTCCGCAGATAGGACAGGCCCAGCTGTCTGGCAGATCCTCAAAAGAGGTGCCCGGGGCGATGCCTGATTCCGGATCCCCATCCGTCGGATCATAAATATAACCACAGACCGAACATTCATAGCGTTTCATGGCGGGGCTCCTTTTTTATTTTAGCAAGCATGAGGCTGTATGGGGAAATCTGCCGGACAAAAGACTGCATCCATTATTTATAGGTGCTCCCTTTGGCCAACGTCAATAATTATTATCGAGAGTGGGCCTTTACCTTCGGGATGAAGCTTTTTTATATGGGAACAGAAGGAGAGGAATAGATGATTGAGAAGGAAGAGGTTTTTTCCAGAATCGATATCGCCAAAAGGGTCAAAGAGCTTGGGCAGGCGATTACCCGGGATTATTCCGGGGGGAGCCAGGTGGTTATGCTCGGCATTTTAAACGGAGCCTTCATTTTTTTGGCCGATCTGGTCCGGGAAATAGAGCTCCCCCTTGAGATAGATTTTATTCGAGTGTCGAGTTATGGCTCCGGCACCTGCTCCTCCGGTACCATCCACTGCACCAAGGATACCGAGCTGGATTTGGCAGGGAGGGATGTCCTACTGGTGGAGGATATTGTTGATAGCGGGAGAACCCTTGCCTGCCTCAAAGCAATCCTTGCTGCCAGAAAAGCGAAATCCGTACGGATTTGTGCCCTGATCGACAAACAAGAAAGACGCGCGGTTGAGGTCACGGTGGATTATGCGGGTTTTGTGGTGACAGAGGGATTTCTGGTTGGCTATGGTCTTGACCATGCAGAACAGCACCGCCACTACCCGGCAATCTACAAGATTATCAGCGGCGTGTGAGCCTTGTGTCGAGCTTACAGGAGAAAGATAAACGGTTCCTCTGGCATCCGTACACCCAGATGCAAGATTATGCCCAGCGCGATTTGCTTCTTATCGACAAGGCGGAAGGCATTTGCCTGTTCGACCAGCAGGGGAAAAGTTATTTCGATACCATTTCTTCCTGGTGGTGCATTGTCCATGGGCATAGCCATCCAACCATAACCGAAAAAATTCGTTTGCAGCTGGCGCGACTCGACCAAGTCCTGCTTGCCGGCACCAGCCATGAGGGGGCAATCCTCTTGGCGGAACAGCTGGTGCGCCTTACGCCGCCAGAACTTTCCCGGGTGTTTTATTCCGATAATGGCTCCACGGCCTGCGAGATCGCGATCAAGATGTCGCTCCAGTATTGGCGGCAGGTTGGGCAACCAAACCGCTGCCAGCTGGTGGGGATAGAGCGTGGCTACCATGGCGACACCATCGGTACCATGAGTCTGGGTGGAGTACCGGAATTCCATGGCCCCTTTGCTCCGCTGCTTTTTCACTCCCATCGACTGCCATCCCCTTATTGTTACCGATGCCCGGTCAGCCTGAAGCAAGAGACCTGTGCCTGCCAGTGTCTACAGCCGTTGGCCGAACTCCTGACCGAGCAAGGCGCACAAATTGCCGCCCTGATCATTGAGCCGCTTATCCAGGCAGCTGGCGGCATGATCGTCTATCCCGCGAAGTATTTGCAAAAGCTGGCTGGTTTAACCAAGGAATACGGGGTGCATCTGATTTTTGACGAGGTGGCCACCGGGTTTGGCCGCACCGGGACCATGTTTGCCCTGGAGAAGGCCGGGGTTACCCCTGATTTTCTCTGTTTGTCAAAAGGGTTGACTGCTGGTATGCTGCCAATGGCTGCGACGCTGACCAGCGAGGAGGTTTTTCAGGCCTTTTATGCCGACTATGGTGCAGGAAAAACTTTTTTCCACGGCCATACCTTCAGCGGCAACCCCCTGGCAGCTGCGGCGGCCCTTGGCTCGCTGCAGGTCTTTGCCGAAGAACAGACCATGGCCGGGCTGCCGGCCAAGATCAGCCATCTTCAGGCG
>JBAZCG010000001.1:45038-146844 GCA_041671085.1 Desulfurivibrionaceae bacterium
GCGGATGCGCCGCTTTGCCGATTTGCCCTGGGTAGGCGACCTCCGGCAGATCGGGATGATCAGCGCCCTGGAGTTGGTTAAGGACAGAGAGACCAAGGCCCCCTATGATTTGCAGGAACGAGTCGGCTGGCCGATCTATCTGGCCGGGCTTGAGCAGGGTCTGTTGCTGCGACCTATTGGCAATGTTATCTATCTTTGGCTGCCGCTTTCCGTAACCCTGGCCGAGATAGACGAAATAACGGAACAGGCCTGGCAGGTGCTTTCCGACCAGCAGAATATTGCGGGATGGTAGGCTGGTCTGTTTGCAAGAAGAGTGCTTGTGCGCCTGTAGCTCAGCTGGATAGAGCATCGGCCTTCGAAGCCGGGAGTCGGGGGTTCGAATCCCTCCGGGCGCACCATTAAAAACTTAATAAACCCGACAAGTTATATTGCTTGTCGGGTTTTCTTTTTTTGAACTGAATTCTTCAATTTTCTCCTTCTCCTGCTGGTTCCTTGTAATCTGCGTTCTCCCGCAGTCGTTCAGGCCGGTCACGCCTGCAACACCCGCTTGGCGAGGTTGTGAACGAAAGTCCTCAGCTCAGGGTAGGTGGTGTTGGCGTCAATCTGTTTACGGAGGGCTGGGCCATTGGTGGTGCCGCGAAAGTATTTCCAGGCCTGGTTTCTGATCTTGGAGAGAGTTGGCTCCGAAGCAAGGTGGCACTCGGCGAGTTCAAGGTGGCGCAGAAGGGCTTTGATTCTGTACGCCATGGATGGATGCTGGTTCACGCCGCCTGAAAAGATCCAGGGTGCGCCCAGGGCAGCCCTGCCAATCATTACTGCGGCGCAGCCGATTTTTTTAAGCATGGCTAGGCCCTGTTCATGGGAGGTTATATCGCCGTTTGCAATAACCGGTATGGCAACGCTTTTCATGACTTGCAATATTACCCTCTGGTCAATGGGGCCGGTGAATCCGTCGCTCCAGGTGCGGGCATGGATGGCGATGGCTTGTGCTCCTGCACCTTCTGCTATTTTGGCAATCTCCGGCGCGGTAATTGTGTGCTGATTCCAGCCCGAACGGATCTTGACAGTTACCGGTTTTGTTGATTTACGGCAAACCGAGGAGATGATTTTTTCAGCCAGGCGCGGATTTTTCATCAATGCCGCTCCGGCACCTTTCTGGATAATTTTTTCCATGGGGCAGCCCATGTTGATATCGATCCCGGCAATGGGATATTCGGCAAGGATTGTCGCAGCTTCTCCCATGGTTCCGGGATCGCTGCCATAAAGCTGCATGATTACCGGCTGTTCTGCGACGTCGGTAAGGAGTAGCTCCAGGCAGTCTTGCTGATGCGCCACCAGGCCATGGCAGTCGATCATCTCGGAATAGCAGAGGCCCGCCCCATACTCTCTACAAAGCAGACGGAAGGGCAGGTCGGTGCACCCGGCCATGGGCGCCAAAATAAAGGGGGATTTCACGGGGAGTTGTCCAAGGGAAAAAATCATTGCAGGCTCAGGGTGCATGATGGTCTCGCAAGAGAGATAATACACTCGGGAGGGAGATGGGCAGTCGCATCCGCAGCCACCATCCTTGTTGAGCATGACGGACAGGCGGCGGGGTAAACCGAACCCCCTTGCCGGGTTCGGGGGGGTTGGCTGCGGGGTCTTTATGGTGGGCAAGGCGCCGACGGCCACAGGGGTCGCAATATATCTGGCTTTGGTGCAGAGTGCAAACAGCAAAAAAAAAGAAGATCGACTTTGCGGGAAAGTCGATCTTCTTTTAAGGAGAAAGGAGATAAGAGTTGTTTTACTGTTCTTGTGTAAAAGCAATAACCGTGCCACTATTTTAGTGTTTAATTTATTTTGCGTTTTTGCAGGGGCCATGGGTTTTTCTGGGGATGGTCGCTGGAGTTAAAAAACAGCCGAGGTACAAAATTTTGAACGCCTCTGGCCGGACAAAAGGAGTATTTTTTTATTTTATCATGTAGTTTTAGCATGTTGTATGGGATGCAAGTTTTTTTGTACCAGCATCAAAAAATATTCCTTTCGAAGGAATGGCTAGGAGACCCGAGTTATCCTCGGGATTGGTGGGTATTTTACCAAAAGATGGTACAAGAAATTATACCTTGCCGGAGCAAAATATCAGTTGCGTATAACGGAACCCCTCTGAGCACTTGCTTACCAGTAATGGGAGTAAAATTTTGGCCCATTGGGGCGTTTAATAAAAAGAGCCCGTCTGATTATTTTTTTTGTTGGCATCCTTGCTTCAATATTTCCGACAACCAACGAGAATATTAAGAAAAATAGTGGTAAAAAAAGCAAGAGTGTACGATATAATGAAAAAATCGATGGACGTAGATTTAATGATACACGCATAAGGAGTCGCTATGAAAGAATGGTTTGACAGCTTGAGTCTGCGGGTAAAGCTTTTCCTTCTTGTTGGTTTTGTTGCCTTGTCCATGGTTTCAAGCGTTGCGATCGCCCAATTCATCATCCAGCGGGTGCAAATCGGGGGTGAGATGTACACCGGGATTGAACTCAAGATGGACTATGTCGACAAGCTCGCCCGGATCCGGCTTAATCTCAACCTCCTCAACAGCATCATCAAGGGCCAGATCATGGAGTACGATCCGGAATCCTTGAGCGGCCTGAAAACAACCAGCAAGAAATTTGACGAGGCCATTGCCGAAATGCGGGAAAGTCTTGTCAAGCCCGGAGGTAAAAAACTGTATTGTGGCTCATGCCATGCGGTGGAACAGGCCCAGGGGGTTATGGCTTCCTATGACGAGCTGGCCGCCTCTTGGCCAAAAATGGAAGAGGTCATCAATAAAAAGATTCTACCGTCCCTGGAAAAAGGGGATAAGGCCAGCGCTTTGGAGGCTTTCGACGGGGAATTTTTTGAAAAATATTACAGCCTGATGGCAAGCACTAAGGCTGCAGTTGACGAGCTGCGCGGGGGCCAGGAGTTGACCAAGAAAAAAGCCATGGCCGACGTGAAAATGTTCGGCTTGTTCTTTATCGTTGGTGGGGCTATCTCGCTTCTGGCCGTTGGCCTGTTCGCTTTTTTTGTCGTGCAGATGCTGGTCCGATCCATCAACACCATTGTCAGTGAGCTGGACGAGAGTGCAGACCGTATTTCTGAAGAGGCTCAGGCCACGGCCAGCACTTCCCAGATGGTGGCGGAAATGGCTTCGGAGATGGCGGCATCGCTGGAGGAGACGAGCGCTTCCCTTGAAGAGATCACCGCCATGGTCCAGCAAAACGACGCCAACTCCGGTGAGGCCAATTCCGGGATGAAGCAGAATGAGGCGATTGGCTCCCGGGCAAACGCCAATGTAGCGGCCATGCAGGTTTCCATGCAGAACATCAAAAAGGACAGTGACGCCATCGCCACAATCATTCGGGAGATCGAGGCCATCGCCTTCCAGACCAATCTTCTCGCCTTGAATGCGGCGGTGGAAGCGGCCAGAGCTGGGGAACAGGGTGCGGGCTTTGCCGTGGTTGCCGATGAGGTCCGCAATCTTGCGCAACGGACTGCCCAATCGGCCAGAAATTCCAGTGATCTAATTGAACGGGCCATAAGCAATGTCAATGAAGGGCTGCAAAAGGTGAATGAAGTTGTGGCTGAATCCACGGATGTGGTGAACGGTTCGCGGAAGGTGGCTATTCTGGTGGAAGAAATTTCCACCGCTTCCCATGAACAGACCCAGGGGGTTATTCAGATCAACAAGGCAGTAACCGAGATGGACACCGGCACGCAGCAAATGGCGGCCAATGCCGAGGAGTTGGCTGCGGCCTCCGAGGCGGTGACCTCCCAGACCATGATGCTCCGAGACAATATCGGGCATCTTATCCGGCTGGTTGAGGGGAAAACGGATTAAAAGAAGGAATTGGGGTGGGCGCTTGCCTTGCCCGAAATCCCTTGAGCTTGAAAGTTTGTGAAGAGGCCGCATCCCTGCCAAGGGGGCGGCCTCTTCTTCTAAGGCCAAGCCGTTCCTGGCCACAACTGGTTCCCTCACCCCCCTTTTGGGAGAGACAAATGGGCTATTTTCTGGCAGGAGATCTGGGCGGAACAAAAGCCATCCTGGCCTTGTACGTCACAACAGAGCCGGGGTATGCCCTGGTCCGGGAACAGCGTTTTGCCTGTGGCGACTATGACGATTTCTCCGGAATAATTGCTGATTTTCTGGACGCCCATGAAGAACATCCCCAAATAGCCGTCTTTGGTGTGGCCGGGCCGGTTGTCGACGGGAGGGTTCGGATGACCAACCTGGGTTGGCTCATTGATCAGGAGGCCTTGCGGGAACAGTTTCAACTTACCAAGGTTTTTTTGCTAAACGACTTGGTGGTGGTGGCCCAGTCGGTGTCAATTTTACAGCCGGAAGACCTTTTGGTGGTTAATGCCGGGACGCCTGTTCCCCAAGGGAGCATGGCGGTTCTTGCCCCGGGGACAGGGCTGGGCGAAGCTTATCTCTGCTGGAATGGCACGGGCTATGCGGCATTTCCCTCCGAAGGAGGGCATACCGATTTTGCGCCAACCTCGGAGAGGGAACAGGCGCTGCTTTCTTTTTTGCGGGCGCAACACGGCCATGTGAGCTACGAGTTGGTCTGCTCCGGCAAAGGAATCCCGAATATTTATCGGTACCTGACCCAGGAGGCAGGGATGAAGGTTGCTTCTCGGTTACAGGAGGCGCTGGATGCGTCCCCGGATATTACTCCGGTTCTCATGGGGCAGGCCCTGGAAAACGAGGGCGACGTCGCCCGCCTGACCCTGGAGATCTTTTTCTCTGTCCTGGCGGCGGAGGCCGGGAACATGGCGCTCAAGTTTCTCTCCACCGGAGGGCTCTATCTAGGCGGCGGCATGCTTCCCCGCCTCCTTTCCGCCTTTGATCCCAAAAAATTCATGGCGCACTTTGTCGGCAAAGGGCGCATGGCTGGAATACTTTCCTCCATCCCGGTCAAGATTATCACGACAGACAGGGCCGGTCTCAATGGCGCGGCCCTGACCGCCTTTCAGGCATTACAGAAATACCAGGCACATAGGTAACCGCATGTCTTTACGGGATTTGGCACGGGAACTCTATCGGGCGCAGCAACAGGTTGAGCGGCTGGAAAGGCTTCTGCTTTCCGCGACTCCGGAGGAGGAGACAGCGATCCAATGCGAGCTACAGGATGCGCGAGCAGAACGTATGCAACTCCAGAAAATGATTGACGGCCGCAAAGAATCTTCCCTACTGCCGAGAAAATTCTGACGACCCAGGCCTTCTTGGCTGCGCGGCCATTCTGGGCTCCGAGAAAAAGACGAGACAAAGAAGGATAACATATGTGCATTGATGTGCGAAAAACCTGTGAGTGCGGCGCTAGAACCGTTCAGTTTCATTTACGCGACAACCTGCTGCAATCAGACGTTATCCAACGGTTATTCTGCCCGAATTGCCCCGGAGATGCTCCGTTTGACGCACGCTCCATGCTCAACGACAACGGTTGGGTGGTTGAATACGATATGATTCTTGCCACCATGCTGCTCACAGCAAAATTGCAGGCGGACCCCGATGCGATTTGCCCGGAATTCCTCTTTGATCAGGGCTATGCCTGCTGGCTGGAGATGTATCCCGGCGAACGGGAGGATATCCGAGAAGAGAAGGAAAAGATCATGGCCCTCCAGCGCGAGGATCAGCGGCAGTATCTTCAAGCAATCCAGAGCTGGAATATCGATCGCGTCGGGCGTCTCAAGGCTGCTGGATGGCGTAAGGCTCAGCAGGCATGAAGTCTGGCAAGGCGGTCATTGCGGCAACCATTTCTTGAGGAGCCTTTCTAGGGTGCCATCCCTTTTCCAGATAGCCAAGGCGGCGTTCACCGTCTTGAGCAAGGCGGGATCATCGCGGCGCACCGCCCAGGCAAGCTCCTCGCTGGTCAATGGGGTCTGGAGCAGGATCAGTCCGTCTGGCTCGTTTGGGGAGGCATAGAACCCGAGCACCGGACCATCGTGGATAAAGAGGTCGATGCGTTTGTCACGGAGCGCTTGCACAGCCGCATCCGGAGACGAGAAAAAAACCGATTCGGCCGCCGGGCAATAACGCTGGACAAAGATATCCCCGGTGGTCCCCTTTTCCACGCCGATGGCGTTGTCGGTGGCAAGAATCGCCTGGACCGAGGGGAACTTCTCTTTCCCGACTTTGGTGGTCAGGGCCATCTGGCGGATGGTGAGGTATGGTTCACTAAAGGCCACCTGGAGCTTGCGCATCTCGGTGATGGACATGGCAGACATGATGATGTCAACCTCCTTGCGTTCCAGGGCAGGAATTTGCTCTTCCCACTTCAGCTCAACAAACTGGAGTTGGCTGTGCAACTGTTTTGCAAGTAGGGCGGCGCATTCGGCTTCAAATCCGGAAATCAGGCAGGTTCCTGCTGCTTTATGGATAAGGCCGGGATAATTCGGCGTCACCCCCACCCGCAGCACCCCGCTTTCCCAAGAGGGCCGGACGCTTCTGTCATTCAGGCTACAGGCGGCGAGGCTCAGCAGCAAGCAACCGCACAACACGGTCAGGATCTTTGTTTTCATTATTTTGATAGACATAGTGCGCTCCCTGGCTAGTCCGCCCCCAGACAGGCGACCGTCTGTTCGGCAATTTCCAGCTCTTCATTGGTGGGGATAACCAGGATTTTCACCCGGCTGGCCATGCTTTCCAGAGCGACACATTCCGCTCTGTCGCGACTGTTTTTTCCAGCATCCATTTCCAGGCCCAGATGGGCAAGGCCTTCGCAGCATCCCGCCCGGATAAAATCGGCATGTTCCCCGATACCGCCGGTGAAGATCAGGACGTTCAGCCCCCCCACCAGCACCGCATGGTAGGCGCCGATGTATTTCTTGATCCGGTAGCAGTACATGGAGATGGCAAGCTGCGCTTCCGGATCGCCGCCTGCTGCCAGTTCCCCCACCGTGCGCATGTCATTGGCCCCGCAGATCCCCTTGAGGCCGCTTTCCTTGTTGAGTATCGATTCAATCTCCCCGGAGGTAAGCCCGGTTTCCCGCACCAGGTAAAAGATGATCGCCGGGTCGAGATCGCCGCAACGGGTGCCCATAATCAATCCTTCCAGGGGGGTGAGACCCATGGAGGTGTCGATGCATCTCCCCTGCTGGATGGCGGCGGCGCTGGCCCCGTTGCCGAGATGCAGGCTGATCAGATTAAGGGAAGTGAGCGGTTTTTCCAGAAACTCCGCCGCCTTTTTCGCCACATAGCGGTGTGAGGTGCCGTGGAAGCCATAGCGGCGTATTTGATACGCCTCATAGAGCTTTTTAGGGATGGCGTATCGGTAGGCATGGCTCGGAATGGATTGGTGGAAGGCGGTGTCGAACACGGCAACCTGAGGCACGGCAGGAGCACTTTCCAAGGCCACCTCCATGCCGAGAAGGTTGGCCGGGTTGTGCAACGGCGCCAGGGGGATCAAGGCCCGGATCGCGGCCAAGACCTCGGGGGTAACCCGAACGGGTTCCTTAAATTTTTCGCCGCCGTGCACCACCCGATGGCCGATGCCTTTGAGTTCGCCGGTGTCGGCAAGGGCTCCGGTTTCCCGCAGGACTGAGGCGATGAGCTCAAAGCCCTGGCGGTGATCGGGGATGGGCAGCGTTCGGACCGTTTTGTTCATCCCTCCCGGGCCCGTGTGGAGAGAATGGCTGAGGTGGCTGCCCGGTTCGCCGATTTGTTCGACGCTTCCTGCTGCCAGCACCGATTTGTCCTGCATGTTGAACAGCTGGTACTTGATGGACGAGCTGCCCGAGTTGAGCACCAGAACCTTCATGGGTTGTTTCCTTCGTTTGTTCGGGCAGCCTGGGCCTGGATGGCGGTGATGGCCACGGTGTTGACGATGTCCGGCACGGTACAGCCCCGGCTCAGGTCGTTGACCGGCTTGTTCAACCCCTGAAGAACCGGGCCGATGGCCACGGCATTGGCCGAGCGCTGCACGGCCTTATACAGATTATTGCCGGTGTTCAGGTCCGGGAAGATAAATACCGTGGCCTTGCCGGCCACCTGGCTGTCCGGCAGCTTTGTTTTCGCCACCCCGGCATCCACTGCGGCGTCGTACTGGATCGGCCCCTCGATCTTGAGGTCGGGTCGGAGTTCTTTCGCGATCCGGGTTGCTTCGCGCACCTTGTCCACGTCCGCGCCCTTGCCCGAGGCGCCGGTGGCATAGGAGCACATGGCGACCAGGGGTTCAATGCCGTAGAGTTTGGCGGTTTGTGCCGAGCTTATGGCGATCTCCGCCAGCTGTTGGGCGTTGGGGTCCGGGTTCACCGCGCAGTCGCCGTAGACCAGGACCCGGTCGGCCAGGCACATCAGGAAGACGCTGGAAACAATGGAAACCCCCGGCTGAGTGCGAATGATCTGCAAGGCCGGGCGAATGGTGTCACCGGTAGTGTGCACCGCCCCGGAAACCATGCCGTCGGCAAGGCCCTTGTGAATCATCATGGTACCGAAGTAGTTGACGTCGGCCACCGTGTCAAAGGCGGTTTTTTCGGTGATTCCCTTGTGCTGGCGGAGCGCGAAGTAGGTCTGGGCAAAGTCCTGACGCAAGTCGGAGGTGACCGGATCGATAATCTCAATGCCGGTAAGGTCGAGGCCGAGGTTGCTGGCCGCGCCCCGAATCTCCGCCGGGTCGCCCAACAGGGTGATCTCCGCGACTCCACGCCGGATAAGGATTTCACTGGCCCGCAGAACCCGTTCCTCCGTGCCTTCGGGCAGGACGATGTGCTGCCGGTGCCTCTGGGCAATCTCCACCAGATTGTATTCGAACATCATCGGGGTGACCCGGATGGATTTCACAAAGGAAATGCGGCTTTCCAGCTCGGGCAGGTTGATGTGCGCCTCAAAAAGCCCGAGGGCGGTGGCGATCTTGCGATCGTTTTCCGGGGTGAGCATGGGCGGCACGGCACTGGCGTTGATGGCGGTGGTAAAGGTGTCGGTTTGCACGCTGACGATGGGGATTGTCATCCGCAAACCTTGTAGGAGCAGGGCGATCTGAGAGTCCGGGACGAAGCCGCCCGAGAGGAGCAGCCCGGCGAGGCTCGGATAGGTGCTGGAGAAGTTGGCGGCCAGACTGCCGAGGATAATCTCCGAGCGGTCGCCCGGTGCGATGATCAGATCGCCTTCCACCAGATGGTCGAGAAAATGCGGCAGGCTCATGGCCGCGACCTTGAAGTCCGCCACCCCCCGGTTCATCTCCTCAGGGTCGCCCATGATGATCTTCGCATTCAGGGCCTTGGCGATTTCCCCTACTGTCGGCTTGCCCAAAAACGGCTCCTCCGGCAAGACATAGACCGGCCCGCACTCCACATCGCATTTCCCGCATTCAAAGGCGGATTCCTGGAGTTTTTCCCGCACCGTCACCATCAGCCCGGGGTCCACCCGGTTGACCACGCTGGCCAGGATGGTACAGCCCTTCTTGAGGAAAGATTCCTGAGCTACATGCAGGGCGTCGAGGATATCATCCGGTGATTTGTTATGGCAGTTTAAGAGCAGCAGGATGGGGCAGCCCAGGTTGTTGACCACCTCGGCGTTGAATTCAAACTCAAACGGTAGTGAAAGCCCACTGAAATCGGTGCCCTCGCAGAGGACAAAATCGCACTTGGCTTCGAGGTGCTTATACTTGTCGAGAATGGTCTTGATGATCTGGTCGGTGCCACCTTCGGCGGAAAGATGCTGGGCCTCATCGTGGGACATGGCGAACATCTCTTCGTAGTCAAACGCAAGGCGGTAGCGGGTTTTGATCAATTGCAGGTTGTTGTCCAGCACCGTATGCGAGGGGATGATGGGGCGGAAATAGCCCACCCGGCGCAGCCGGCGGGACAGCAGCTCCATGAGGCCCAGAGCGATCACCGATTTGCCGCTCTGGGGTCCGATTGCCACGATATACAGACTCTGCGCCATGGGATGTCCTCGCGTGGAATTATGCTGCCTTGGGGATTAGGCCTTTGGTTCCAGCAGCACCAGAATCTCGAGATTGGCCGAGCCTGGAAACATATCCAGAGGGGCGATGCGCCGTACCTGGTAGCCGTTGGCCTGCCACTCCTTGAGGGAGGGCGGAATCTGGTCCACCCCGCAGAAGATATGGAGGACCTTTTTCGGCTTCCTCCGGGCCAGCGAGGCGATCACCCCTGGCAGCGTGCCCTGACGGGGCGGGTCAAGGAGCATCACCTCATTGGGCATGGGTGGGGGGAGCAATTTTTCCAGATAGCCGACGGTGATCCGGTGGGCGAGAAACTTGGTCTGGCCGCCCCGGTGCTTGTTCAAACGGCTGTTGGCCTCGGCGGCCCGGATGGAAGGACCTTCGCCGTCCACGGCCAGTACCTGTCGATACGCAGGAGCGAGATAGTGGCTGAACAGGCCGTAGCCGCAGTACAGGTCGAGCAGCGACTGGTCCGAGGCCGGGGCCATCAGCTCCTTGGCCCGCTCCAGCATGGTTTCCACCATGGATTCGTTGATCTGGGAAAACGAGGTCGGATGGAATTGGTAGCGGCAGTCGCCGTAGGTGGCGCTCAATTGGTCTGGGCCGAAGAGCTTCTTGAAATGCAGGGTTTCGGCGGGCCGCTTGGTTTCCAGATAGTAGTCGGACTGACTGGGGTCCAGGTAGACAAAGGCCGCAGTGACTGCAACAGGAAGCTTCTGGAGATGCTCGCTCATCAGTTTCATCTTGCGGACCAGCGGCCCGTTCATCAGGTCCACATTGAAGATCACCGCCTGTTCCGTGTAGCCGCCGCGGATGATGAGATAGTTGAGATGCCCGGCGATCAGCCGGAAGGCCGGTTCGCTCAGCTTCTGCTGGAGAAAGCGGTAGATCTCCTCGTGTTCTTTGGGCTCCAACGGCGAGGCGGTGAAATACTGCCGGTTCTTGGGCAGGGCGGCCTTGTCTCCCAACAGCAGATACAGGGTGGAGCTATGGAGGAAGGCCTTGCGTTTTGAGGTGGTGCGGTAGCCCCGGGCCTTGGGGGAGCGGATTACCGATTCCGGCTGGCCGGGCAGCCGGTGCTGTTTCCAGAAAGTCATCAACCCCTGGTCTTTTATCTGCAACTCCATGGAATAATCGAGATGGGCCAGGGGAGAGCTGTAGAGGATGGCCTGGCCTTCCGGGCCAATGGTTGAGGGGATGAGCGGCTTGAGAAAGCTGGCAAAGGAGCGATCAGAGGCCGAGGCCGGCGCCCAAAATTTTTGCTCCTCGGATTGTTCCTCCTGGGGTTCTCTGGCGCTTTTAAACCCACGATCGGGAGAGGAATCAGCGGCAGACCGGCGGGTTTTGGGGCCGAAGGTTTTTTCTGGCCCTGATTTTCTCTTGCGGCTGGGTGGGCGCTCGGGTGACGAGGCAGGCTTCCGGCAGGGTTCCTCATCGAACTCGCAGCTTTCCGGCCGTGGCCTTCTGCTGCCGGTAAACCCACGACCGGGCGCGGAAGCAGCCCCAGGTCTGCGGGGTTTTTTGTCGAAGGGCCTTTCTGACGGTGATTTTCTTTTGCCGCCGGATGGGCGCTCACTTGCCGAGGCAGGCTTGCGGAAGGTTTCTTCCTCGAATCGTTCCGGGCGTGGTTTTCTGCTGCCGGTAAATGCACGGCCAGGCGGGGAATCAGCCGCAGGCCGACGGGTCTTTCCACCTGCGGGCCTTTCTGACGGGGATTTCCTCTTGGTGCCGGACGGGCGATCGGTTGCCGAGGCAGGTTTGCGGAAGGGTTCTTCCTCGAACCGTTCCGGCCGAGGCTTTCTGCTCCCGGTAAATGCACGGCCGGGCGGGGAATCAGCACCAGGCCTGCGGGTCTTTCTGCCTGCGGGCTTTTCTGACGGGGAGGTATTTTTGCCGTACGAAGGGCGAGCGGATGTCGAGCGCGTGTCCGGGCTGCTGCTTCGTGGGCGGGTTGGCTTTTTTTTGCTTACAGACAAGGGGTCACCAAGAGGAAAGAAGGGAAAGAAATAAAAAAAGTATACACGGCTACAGGAGATGCATAAAGCAAATTCGTCCCAAGGCGCATGGGCCGTAAGGGAGAGCAGGTGGCCTTGCCTGTGTTGCGGTTGCGTGGGGAGGGTCGAAGCATGGGTAGTTTGCGTACGGCTGGCTCTGTGGAACTTGCTGACAAAATGCGTTTTTTGCGGTATATACGCGTTCCGTGGGCCGGATTCCGGCCCGGAAAGCAGAGAGGAAAAAGGATCACATGAGCAGTATATTGGAAAGAGAAGTCAAGCGCCGCCGGACCTTCGGCATCATCAGCCATCCCGATGCGGGTAAGACCACCCTCACCGAAAAGCTCTTGCTCTTCGGTGGGGCCATCCAGATGGCCGGGGCAGTCAAGTCGCGCAAGACCGACCACCACGCGGTCAGCGACTGGATGGCCATCGAGAAGGAGCGCGGCATTTCGGTGACCACCTCGGTGATGCAGTTCAATTATCGGGATTTCGAGGTCAACCTGCTCGACACCCCCGGGCATAAGGATTTCTCCGAGGACACCTACCGGGTGCTCACCGCAGTGGACAGTGCGCTCATGGTCATCGACAGCGCCAAGGGGGTCGAGGCCCAGACCGAGAAGCTCATGGAGATCTGCCGGATGCGCAACACCCCGGTGATCACCTTCATCAACAAGCTGGATCGCGAGGGCCTTGAGCCCCTGGACATTTTAAGCGAGATCGAGGAAAAGCTCCAAATCGAGTGCACCCCGCTTTCCTGGCCCATCGGCATGGGCAAGCGCTTCAAGGGGGTTTACAACATCATGCGTCAGGAGCTGAACCTCTTTACCCCCAGCAAGGACCGGCGGCCCCAGGACTCCATCGTGGTCAAGAGCCTGGACGATCCGCTTTTGGACCAGATGCTGGGCAGCCAGGCAGACCGGCTCCGCGAGGACCTCGAACTCCTGGCCGGGGCAGCCAGCCCCTTTGATCACAAAGAGTATCTCAAGGCCAGCCAGAGTCCGGTGTTCTTCGGCAGCGCCGTGAACAACTTCGGGGTGAAAGAATTGCTGGACGCCTTTGTCGAGCTGGCCCCGGCGCCAGGGCCACGGCAGGCGCTCAGTCGCATGGTTTTTCCGGAGGAGGAGGATTTTTCCGGCTTCACCTTTAAGATCCAGGCCAACATGAACCCGGCTCACCGCGACCGGATCGCCTTCTTCCGCATCTGCTCCGGCAAGTTCACCAAGGGGATGAAGGTCATGCACCACCGGCTCGGTAAGGAGGTCTCCCTGGCCAACGCCACCATCTTCATGGCCCAGGACCGCACCAACGTGGAGGAGGCCTGGCCCGGCGACATCATCGGCATCCACAACCACGGGACGATCAAGATCGGCGACACCTTCTCCGACAAGGAGGTGCTCAAGTTCACCGGCATCCCTAACTTCGCGCCCGAGCATTTCCGCAGGGTGCTGATCAAAAATCCGCTTAAGATCAAGCAGCTGAACAAGGGGCTGGTCCAGTTGGCCGAGGAAGGCGCGGTGCAGCTCTTCCGGCCGACCATGGGCAGTGACTACATCCTGGGCGCGGTGGGCGTGCTGCAGTTCGAGGTGACCATGTCCCGGTTGAAGGCGGAATACGGGGTGGACGCGGTGTATGAGCCGGTGAATTATGCCACCGCCCGCTGGATCGACTGCGAGAATCGCACCAAGCTCGATGAGTTCAAGAGCAAGAATCAGGCCCATCTCGCCCTGGACGCAGAGGGGCATCTGGCCTATCTGGCGGAAAGTGAGTGGCGGCTGGGCAGGGTGCAGGAACTGTTTCCGGATATTGTCTTTCGCAAGACCCGCGAGCACAGCTGAGCGGCGGGCACAAGAAAGCCCCGATGAGGCTTCGCCGCTGAGAAGTTGTGGGGAACTTCAGGGGGGTGAAAAGCGGCCATCGGGGCGTACTTGTATTGTCGATGAAAACGGCAGGGAAAAGCAAGTGAAAAAAAGATTTTTTGCTGTGGGCCGGAAGGGTAAAGAGAGGTATTTTTGAAAAGCCGCATTCGTTATGTTTCTTGAAAGAACTTGAGTCACAGGAGTTTTATAAGGGATGAAAGATTCTGACATTGAAATTGTTCGGGAGCCGGGCGCGGTCAGCCGAATCTTCGAGTTGATGCTGGAACGGCGCAAAGCCCTGAGCATTGTCCAGCACGGGCATCGCTGCGATGCCTGGGTTGTCAAGGTCTCGCCCTCGCGGTTGATCCTGGCCAAGCGGGATAAAGCCTCGAATTTCACCACCGACGAGGTGGAGTTTCAGTTTCGTTGTGTGCTTGGCCGGAATATCGTGTGCAAGAGCCGGATTCTTCGCTTGAAGGATGACTACCTGGAGCTCGCGCTCCCTGCGCAGATTACAATCATCCAGCGCAGACACGCGTACCGGGTGGTGCCGACCGCCGATAGTGTCGCCATCTTCCAGACCGTGGGCAAATGGATCCTCTCCGGCCGGATTGAAGACTTGAGCTCCACCGGGGTTCTGGTCCGTATGCCCCAGGCAACCCCGGTTGTTGTGCCCTGGGAGATTCAGGCGGTCTGTCTCCAGCTCAACCATGCGGTGCCTGTAAGCGAGTTCACGTCTGCGGGAACAGTGGAGAGCTTTCAGGTCAGGTTCGAGTGGGCGACCATTGTCCGGAAAGCCGACAACGGCACAACGAAGCTGGCGACCTATGGCATCCGCTTTGCGCCGACCCCTGCCGATGAGCGGCAACTGGCCCAAATCATCTTGAAATTCGAACGGGCCGCCCGCCTGAAGGGGCTCACCGCCTAAGCTGGTCGTTGCCCTTTTTCGCCCGGATTCCTACAGTTGGTCATGATTGTTGATTTTCGTTAAAAAGTAGGTGCTTTATTTGCCATCCAACGCCTCGCGCACCTTGACGGCAAAGGCCTGCATCGAGAACGGTTTTTGAATGAAATTGACCCCCTCGTCAAGTACGCCGTGACGGGCGATGACGTTGCCGCTATAGCCGGACATGTATAACCTTCGGAGCTTCGGGTAGAGAGAGAGTAGGGTTTTCGCCAGTTCTTGGCCGTTCATCTCGGGCATGATCACGTCGGTTATGAGCAGATGGATATCTCCGGCGTATTCCTTGGCCATATGGATGGCCTCGCCCGGCGTCGAAGCGGCCAGTACCCTATACCCGAAACCCTCAAGTATCTGTTTCACCATGTCCAGGATTGCGGCCTCGTCTTCCGCCAGGAGGATGGTTTCGGTTCCCCCCGCCACCGGCGTCGCCGGGCTTTCTTCCGGCATCTCCTCGCTCTTGCCCGCGTGTCGCGGCAGGTAGACCTTGAAAGTCGAGCCCTGGCCTGGCTCACTGTAGACGTTGATGAAGCCGTTGTTCTGTTTGGCGATGCCGTAGACCGTGGCCAGCCCGAGACCGGTGCCCTTGCCCAGCTCCTTGGTGGTGAAAAACGGCTCGAATATCTTGCCGAGGGTCTGTCTGTCCATGCCGCATCCGTCGTCGCTCACGGCCAGCAGGAGGTATTCGCCGGGGACCGCCTCCAGATGGTCGGCGCAATAGGCCTCATCAATGATTGCATTGCGCGTTTCGATGGTGACCTTCCCTACCCCGGCGATGGCGTCGCGGGCATTGACGCACAGGTTGGCCAGGATCTGGTCGATCTGGGAGGGGTCCACCTTGACCGGCCACACCACTGCCCCCGGCAGCCAGGCGAGATCGATGTCCTCGCCGATCAATCGCCGCAGCATCTTGAGCATTCCTTCCACGGTTTCGTTCAGGTCGAGCACCTTGGGGATGACGGTCTGCTTGCGGGCAAAGGTCAACAGTTGCCGGGTCAGGTCGGCGGAGCGTCCGGCGGCTTTCCGGATTTCCTGCAGGTTGGCAAAAAACGATTGGTCCGGGGCAATCTGTTGCAGGGCCAACTCCGCGTGGCCGATGATGACCATCAGCATATTGTTGAAGTCGTGGGCCACCCCGCCGGCCAGCGTACCGACCGCCTCCATTTTCTGGGATTGCCGCAACTGTTCTTCAAGTTTTCTTTTTTCCGTCACGTCGTTGATGGTCTCGATGGCCGAAACCACCGTGCCTGACGCATCGAAGATCGGGAAGGATCGCAACTCCACGTGATGTTTAGCGCCGGACGCGTCCTCGTGTATATGGGAGGCGAAATGGGGTGCACCGGTCTCGAAGGTGCGTCTGACCGCGCATTCCCTACAGCACCCCTCTTGTTCGAAGCAGGGGCGGGCAGTGTGGTGTGAGACCTCATAGCACAGCCGACCCACCATCCGGTCCTCGGATGACTGCGCCATGTCGCAGAATGCCTTGTTCGCGGAGAGGATCCGGTACTCCCGGTCCACGACGATGAAGCCCTCATCGACGGTCGCCAAGATATTCCGCTTGAATTCCTCACTTGTCCTCAGTGCCTCCTCCGCCCGCTTACGCTCGGTGATGTCGCGCACCATTGCCAGATTATAGCCCTGTTCGTCATACTCAAAATAGTTGGCGTTGATCTCGACAGGAAAGATGCACCCCTCCCTGGTCTTATGGTGACCTTCGAAAGTGAGCGCATGTTGTGTCTTGAGCTCGTTCCAGTGATCGGGCCAGCGCGCCGATGGAAAGTCCGGGTCAACATCCGATACGCCCAAACCGAGTAGTTCGTCGCGCCTGTATCCCAGGATGCGGCAAGCCTCTTCGTTGACGTACTGGAAGCGCGCGTTTTCGTCGATCAGGAAGGCGGCCTCGTGGACGTTGTTCAGAGCGAAGCTCAGGAG
This sequence comes from Desulfurivibrionaceae bacterium, assembly GCA_041671085.1. Lineage (GTDB taxonomy): Bacteria > Desulfobacterota > Desulfobulbia > Desulfobulbales > Desulfurivibrionaceae > Thiovibrio. The sequence goes on from JBAZCG010000001.1 coordinate 61,706, forward strand.
CGCGATGTTCTGTTCCGCTTGCTTGCGCTCGGTGATGTCCTGCACGGTCCCTACCCCGTTGAGAGCGTTTCCCGCCGTATCGAAGCTTACCTCGGCGCGCTCCCGCACCCATCTTGTCTCATTGTCAACGAGGATACGGTGTTCAATGTCGTACGGGGCATCACCCCGCAAGGCCGCATCCCAGGCCTGAAGCACCCTTTCGCGATCCTCCGGGAAAATGCAGGCGGCGAAGATTTCCAGCGTGAGCACGTGCCCTTGCGGGATTCCGAACATGCGGTACGTCTCGTCCGACCACTTCAACTCGTTGTGGCGAACGTCTAGATACCAACTGCCCGTCTGGGCCACCGCCTGGGCGCATTTGAGATTCTCTTCACTCTGGCGGAGGGCATTCTCCACCAAAAGGCGCTCGGTGATGTCCCGGGCAACGGCATAAATCCGCTGGCCGGACGGAAACGCTCGCCATTCGATCCAGCGGTATTCGCCGGTGTTGTTACGGTAACGGTTGGTAAAATTCAACACCTCTTGCTGGTCGGTAAGCCTGGAAACCGCCTGTAGGGTCGCCTCCATATCGTCGGGATGGACAAAATCCAGGAAGCGCCGCCCTTCGAGTTCCGAGACGGAAAGGCCGAGCGTTGCCTCCCATGCCGGGTTCAATCGGCGAAAGTAGCCGTCGGTGTCGGCAATGCATAAAAGATCCAGGGCATCGGTGAAGTAATGATCCAGTTCCTCCGTCTTCTCCCGCAGCTCGGTATCCCGTTCCACGATCACATCCAGCATCTGGTTGAACTCCCGCGCCATGACGGCCGCCTCGTCGGTGCCGGCAAGCGCAGAGCGGGCCAGGCGGTTGCCGGAGTGGACTGCGGCGATGGTTTCCTGGATAGCATAGAGCCTCCGCGTGATCCGGTGGCCCAGAAACCAGGCGATAGCCGAGCCGAGGAGAATCGCGGCCAGAGCATAGGCGATACCGTCCCTGGTGATTGTCGTAAGCTTCTCTCCGGCTCTCTTTTGCCCTATGCCGACACGGGCCCAGCCGACCTGACGTCCTCCGATCATGGCGGGCGTTATGACATCAACCAGCGCAGAAGTGTTGGCGAGCACCGTCTGGCGCGCTTCAAAGGGCAGGTCGAGCATGTAGAGTTCCTGCCCGGATTTGTCGGTGTCGGCCAGCACGCGTCCCTCTTGGTTCGCGAGCATGGCGAAGATGAGCTCCGGATAGCGGCGCTGGGCCTCCACCAGTTCCTGTAGGCCCGAGATATCGTCAGCGGCGATCCATCCCGCAGCGGAGGTGGCGAGGGCCTGGGACAGCGCGGTCGCCTCCGCGATCTGGTGGTCCAGGAGCATGGCGCGCTGACGTGCGGTCAGGTCGGTGATGAAAAGGGCCATCATTACGGCATGCACTACGGCCACGCCAATAATGAGACGACCGCGAAGCGTGCCGAACAGGAAAAGGTACAGGGTCTTCATCATCGCTTCTCCACAGGCCGAACCTCGTTTTCGAAGCGGGAGACGTAGCGGCGCACCACGTCGTAGTCCCCGTCCGTGGCGGGAAGGAAGTGTGCCGTTTCCATCCCCGCAAGGATCGATTTCCCTTCCGTGCTTCCCTCTAGCCCGAGCAGGAGTGCGCGAACCTGTTCCCCAATCTGGGCGGGGATGTCGTTGCGCACCATGACGGAGTTGTTGACCAGCGATTCCGTTTCCCAGAGGACTTTTAGCTCTGTCGCTTCCCGCGGATGCTCCTTTTGGAATGCCCGCCATGGCGGCGGCCAGGTCGCGCCCGCCGCAGTCTGACCCATATAGACATTCATGATGGAAGACTCCTGGGAGCCGACATAGCGGTTTTCGAGGTCGGCATTGACGTTGAGGCCGTGGTGGTGGAGAAAGTATTGGGGCATGATGCAGGCCGCCAGGGCCGTGGGGGAGGGATAGCTCACCGGCTTCCCCTTCAGTTCGGCGGGGTGCGTCAGGCCACTGTCCCTGCGCACTACGAAAATCCCTTTGAAATCCCGTGGCTCTCCGGCCATGGCGATGACGCGGTAGCCGACCTTCATGGCTTGCAGGGTCTGCCAGGGATTGGGGAGGAGAAACTCGGGTTTGCGGGCCTGGTACTTTTCCTCGAAGTTGGCGTAGTCCCGCGACGCCTCCAGGGCCAGGTGCGCGCCTTGCAGCCGGTCATTCAGGTAATCCATGAGCGGCTGATACGCCTGAGTGAGTTTGCCCGGATTATGAAGGGGGTGAACTGCAAAGCGATAGACGGGGACCCCGGCGGATTGAGGTTTTGGCCCCAATTTCGGCCCCGTGACTTCGGGTTTTCGGTCGCAGCCGAAGAATGATCCGAAAAGAAGCGCCACCATGAAAAATGTCACAACTCTCCGGCCCATCCTCTTCTCCTGCGATCCGTCCGATTTTGCAGCCTTTTCCCCGGGAGGCATGTGGTGGGAGAAATGCTCGGAACAAAAAAGCCCCGATGCGGGTTTGCCGCGAAAAACAGCGAGGGGAATGCCAGGGGGATGGAACGCGGCCATCGGAGCTTGACACCATTGTCGGTCAAAACGGGCTCAATAAGCAACACAAAAAAAGCGCGGCACAATCGCCGCGCAGGTTCTGCCGCTTAGCCCTGATAGCCCGCCTTGCGCAGGTAGTATTCGTAATCCCCCCCGTAGGAGCGCAGCTCCCCGTGGTCCACCTCCATGACCCGGTTCACCAGGGAGCGGAGAAAATGCCGGTCATGGCTGACCAGCACCACGGTGCCGGCGAATTTTTGCAGCGCTCCCAGCAATATCTCCCGCGATTGGATGTCCAGATGGTTGGTGGGCTCGTCCAGGATCAGGAAATTGAGCGGCCGGGCCAGGAGGGTGGCCAGGACCACCCGGCTTTTTTCTCCGCCGGAAAGCAGCTTGATCTGCTTGTCCACCGTATCGCCCTGGAAGAGAAAGGCGGCGCAGAGATTGCGGATGGTGCCGATGTTGGCCTGGGGCAGGGCGTCCTGCACGGTGTCAAAAACAGTCCGTTCCGGCGCCAAAACATCCATGGCATGCTGGCTGAAATAGCCGAGGCTGACGTTGGCCCCGATGGTGGCGCAGCCGTTGCTGGGCTCGGTCTGGCCTGCGAGAACTTTAAGCAAGGTGGACTTGCCCGCGCCGTTGACCCCGACCACCGCCACCTTTTCTCCCCGTTGGATCACCCCGGAGATGCCGGAAAACACCGGGCGTTCTCCGCCGTCGTCCAGGGACCACGCCTTGGCTAACCCCTCCATGCGTACCACATCGTCGCCGCTGCGGGGCGGTTCGTTGAACTCGAAACTGATCAGCCGCTGTTCCGGGGGCAGCTCGATGCGCTCGATCTTCTCCAGCTTCTTGACCCGGGACTGCACCTGGGAGGCGTGGGAGGCGCGGGCCGCAAAGCGGGCGATGAAATCCTCCTCCTTGGCCAGCATCTCCTGCTGGCGGCGGAAGCTGGCTGCCAGCTGTTCCCGCCGGATTTCCCGCTCACGCAGGTAAAAATCGTAATTGCCGCTGTAGGTGGTGATGGTATTGTTGGCCACCTCGATGATCCGCGAAACCAACCGGTTCATGAAATCGCGGTCATGGCAGGTCATGAGCACCGCGCCCTTGAACTCCTTGGCCAGCCACTCCTCCAGCCAGACGATGGACTCCACGTCAAGATGGTTGGTGGGCTCGTCCAGCAGCAGAACATCGGGGTTCATGGTCAGGATGCGGGCCAGGGCGATGCGCATCTTCCAGCCGCCGCTGAAGGATTCCACCGGCCGGTTGAAATCCTCCGGCCCGATGCCGAGTCCGGTAAGCACCGCCTGGGACCGCGATTCCAGATCGTAGCCGCCGCGATGCTCGAACTCCTCCATGGCGTCGCCGTATTTTTCAAGGAGCGCGGTCATGGCGTCGTCTTCCATGGGCAGGGCCATGGCCGCCTCCATCTCCTTAAGCTCCTCACCCAACCGCACCACCTCGCCCACCGCGGCCATGGTCTCTTCCAGGGCCGAGCGACCGGACATCTCGCCTACTTCCTGGGAGAAATAGCCGATTACCGTTTTCTTGGCGCAGGAGATCTCGCCCTTGTCGGCCTCTTCCTCGCCGGTGATCAGGCGGAAAACGGTGGACTTGCCTGCGCCGTTGGGGCCGACCAGGCCGGTGCGCAGGCCGGGGAGTATCTGAAGGCTGGCGTTGGCAAAAAGGATCTGCGAGCCATGCTGTTTGCTGATGTTGCTGAGGTGTATCATAATGTAGGGTATCTCCACGAAAAAACGTCTTTTATAGCATGATGGCCAAGGCGGCGCAACTCTATTCTGCCGCACCCCTTAAGGCCGGACCGCCCTGGCATTGTCAAGGGCGGGGGTGTCTGCTATGATGCGCAAGGATCAGGGCACAGTGCACCTCAGAGCAACCAGGGTAGAGCGGAGTTTTCATGCAGCGAAGCACAGTCCGGGTGGTCGGAGAAATCTTTCTTTTTGTCCTGTGTGTTGCCGGGTGCGCCCGGCACGAACCTCTGGCAGACCTCCCTTCGGGCTGGGGACCGACGCCCGAGATAGTGGCGGTGGCTTCCACCATGAATCAGAATCAGAAGGGGGGAATCTCTGTTGCTCCCGCAAGCGCACCTCTTTCCGAGCAACTCTCTTTGCCGGAGGATTTTCTCACCGCCCTTTGGGGGCAGGGGAGCAGCACAACGGAGTGCTTTCAACTGCGTCCCCAGGGCACGGCCGACAACAAAAGGGCAAAGGTGAGACGCTGCGAACCCCAGAGCCTTCCCTTTGCCCGTTGCCGGAGCGGCATTGCCAGCTGTCGCCTTGGTCATGAAAATAGCCCTCTGGCCTGGTTTACCTGTGAAAAGCTGCACGGCAACACCTCGCTGGTACCCAAACCTGGCAGCATCCTCATCCTTGCCGCCAATGGCCAGAGAAAAATGCCCACCGGACATGTCGCTTATGTCGAGGAGGTTGTCGCCCAAAGCGCCACAATCTACCGGCTCACCTTTACCCACACCAACTATGACCGCAGGTGCAGCCTGGAGTCGAACATCAAGGCCACCTACGACAGCGCTGCTCGGACCATGGATATCCACGGCGGTGCGTGGGGGGCTTGGGGCAAGGGGCTTCCGGTAGCCGGGTTTATTCTTGAGTGACAAGCCGGGATGGCAGACGCCAGGCGCAGGATGGTATTTGGAGGGTAACCCTCGTAAAAGCAAGACAATATACTCTGGAATGACTGTGCAGATAAAAAAACGTTCTGGCCCTGATTGGCGCAGATCCATGTTTCTGGGGCTTCTTTTTCTTCTGCTGGCCGGGTGCGAGGCCGGGCCGCAGGAAAAACTTGGGCAGGAACCCCTGGTCCGCCTGGACAAGCTCCAGCAGCTCCCGGTCGGCCAGGCCGAGCCTGATTCGCAAACGCTTCGGATCGGGGTGGGAGCCATCCTTTCTCCCCAGGGTACCGCGCTCTCCTACCAACCGCTTGTTGATTACCTGGGCCGCAAGATGGGTAAACCGGCAATCCTGGTGCAGCGCAAAACCTATCAGGAGCTGAACGATCTGCTGGCCAGAAATGTGGTGGATCTCGGCTTCATCTGCACCGGAGCCTATGTCGAAGGTGCCCGGAACGGGGCGATCTCGCTGCTGGTTGTCCCGCAGATCAACGGCAAAACCACCTACCGGGCCTTTATCATCGTACCTGCCGCTTCTCCGGTCCGGGAATTTGCAGACCTGCGCGGCAAGGTGTTCGCCTTCACCGATCCGCTCTCCAATACCGGCTATCTCTACCCCCTTTCCCTGTTGCAGGGTATGGGGCAGCAGCCCGAAACCTTTTTTGGCCGGACTATTTTCACTTACAGCCATGACCGTTCCATGGCTGCGGTGATGGAGGGCATCGCGGATGGCGCTTCGGTGGACAGCCTGGTCTATGAATTCGCCAGTAAGCGCAACCCAGAAATTGCCCGGCGGACCCGAGTGATCTGGGAATCGCAGGATTTCGGCATCCCCCCGGTGGTGGTGCCGCGCACCGTTTCTCCAGAGAAGAAGGCCTTGTTGAAAGAGCTGCTCCTTGGACTGCATCAGGATGCGGAAGGCGAAAAAGCCCTGGCCGAACTCGGAGTGGAACGTTTCGTGGAGCCTGAACCAAAACGGTATGGATTTTAAGGAGAGGTGCCCGTGCCTGTCGCTTTGATAGCTTTTCTCCGGCAAGCCGCGCGTCGGGGCAGGTCCGTTCTGCTTAGTGTGCCGCTGAAGCTGAAGATTCTGGGACTGGCTCTGGCCTTGATCCTTCTCTTTGGCGCGGTCATCATTTACAAGGTGCAGGCGGCGCTCAGCGAGAACTTCGACGCCTTTCTCCGGGAAGAGAGCCGCTTCGTGGCAACGGAACTCTCCTATCAGTCCCATGATTATCTGTTGATCAACGATGTCTACGGTCTGACCCAGATGCTCAGGAATACGGTGCAGAATCGTCCGGACCTGCGCTATGTCTTTGTCCGCAATGCCGAAGGGCAGGTGGTTGCCCACACCTTTGAGGGTGGGTTTCCGGCGGATCTGCTGGGGAGATCTCCTGGCCTTTCGGCGCCGAGATCGGAGCCGAAACTGCTACGTACCAACGAGGGCAGCATCTGGGAGGCGACGGCAGGCATCAGCAACGGCAACGAGGGCGCAGTGGTGGTCGGGGTGAAGGGCGACAGCCTGCGTCGCCAGATTGGGGTGATCACCGGGTCCCTTGCCCGGACGACCCTGCTGGTCGCGGTCTTCGGGGTGCTCTTGTCCCTGGGGTTGACCTGGCTTATCACCCGGCCGGTGACCAGGCTTCTCGAAGCCACCCGGGCCGTGCGGCGGGGGGATTATTCCGTGCGGGCCCCGACGGAAAGCCAGGATGAGTTGGGAAGGCTCATGGAGGGCTTCAACGCCATGGTGCTTTCCCTTGCCAGTGCGGATAAGGCGCGGCTGGAAAAGGAGCATCTTCAGCAGGATTTTCTGCACCGGGTCATGGCCGGGCAGGAAAGCGAAAGAAAACGTATCGCCCGTGAGCTCCACGACCAGACCGGCCAGGCCCTGGCTTCGGTTATGGTGGATATCAAGATGCTGGAAAACGCGAAAAACGAGACGGAGACCAGCCAGAGTATCGGTCGATTGAGAAAGGCCATAACCGAGGAGATGAAGGCTATCCATGATCTGGCGGTGGCGTTGCGGCCCAGCGTGCTGGACGATCTCGGCCTAGTCCCGGCGGTGGAGATGCTGGTCCGGGGTTTTATCAACCGCCACGGGATACCGGTGGAGTTGACCATCATCGGTTTTACCGAGAAAAGGCCGGATGGCTGCACGGAAACCTGCGTTTACCGGATCGTGCAGGAAGCCCTCTCCAATGTGGCGCGGCATGCCCAGGCCACGGAGGTGAGCGTGCTCCTGGAATGGCGCGGGGAGAAAATCCGGGGCGTGATCGAGGACAACGGGATTGGTTTTGCGCCGGAATTGGTTGATTCCAAGGCCAAGCTCGGGGTGCTGGGGATGCGGGAACGGATTCAGTTGCTGCAGGGGGCTTTCCGGATTGAAAGCAGTCCGGGCGAGGGCGCCATGCTGGTTTTTGAAATGCCTGCCAAGGCGGGAGTCTGCCATGAACAATGAACGGATTCGGATTCTGGTGGTTGATGATCATCCGGTGCTTCTCTCCGGCTTGAGCCTGCTGCTCAATGCCGAACCGGACATGGAGGTGGCGGGCACTGCCGATTCGGGGCCGAAAGCCCTGGCCCTGGCCAAGGAGCTGCAACCGGACATCGTGCTCCTCGACATCTCCCTGCCCGGAACCAGTGGGCTCCTGCTCCTGCCGGAGATCCTGCGCCAGGCGCTTCAGACCCGCGTCCTCATGCTGACCATGCATGAGGACCATCAGTATCTCAAGGAAGCCGTGGCCAAGGGCGCCAAGGGCTTTATTCTCAAGAAATGCCTGGATGTCGATCTGCTCTACGCCATCCGTTCGGTGATGCGGGGGCAGATGTACATCCATCCCGCCATGATGCCGGATATCCTGGCCGAGCAGGATAAAGGAGCGGCCTCCCCCGAGGAGATGCTCTGGCTCTCGCTGAGCAAACGTGAGCAGCAGGTCATGCTCGCGGTGGCCATGGGGTTCACGAGCAGGGAGATTGCCGAACAGCATTTCTTGAGTGAAAAAACCGTGGCCACCTACCGCTCCAGAGCCATGGCCAAGCTTGGCCTGGAGACCAGGGCTGAGTTGGTGGAGTTTGTTTCTCGTCAGAAACGCTCTGTTAAATAATCTGTCCCCGACAGATATCTGTCGGGAAAATCCCTACAAAGAAATCAAAAAAACCCCGCTTGTTTTCCTTCCCCGCTTCCCCTATCCTGATCTGTAATTGGATGTGTTTCCGGTTTTTTTGTACTCCCTGCTTTTGGCCAAGGGGTCGTCGTAGTTCCATCAATCACAAGAGAGGTGCACATGGGAGTGGTCGAAGCGGTCTGCATCAGCGAAAAAAAAGGCATGGTGAAAAAAGAGGTGCCCGAGATTCTCCTGGAGGAAAACTGGGGAATCACCGGGGACGCCCATGCCGGGATCTGGCATCGGCAGGTTTCCCTGCTGGCCGGAGAAAGCATCGATGCGGTGAAGAAAAAGATGCCCCACCTGAAGCACGGGGTGTTTGCCGAGAACATCGTCTGCCGGGGTCTGGACCTACTGCAGCTTGCCATCGGTGACCGGCTGGTGATCGGTGGCAAGGTGGTGCTCGAAGTCACCCAGATCGGCAAGGAATGCCACAACGCCGGTTGCGCCATCAAGAAGGCCACCGGGGATTGCATCATGCCCAAGGAGGGGATCTTCACCAAGGTTATCCACGGTGGGGCTGTCAAGGCAGGTCTTGCCATTGAAATAGAAAAAATTTCGGATGCAACAAGGATCGCATAGCCTGAAGCAAACAAAGGAGACGCAGCGCATGAAGATCAAAAGAAGGGATTTTCTTAAACTGAGCGCCGCCACCGGTTTGGCGGTTGCAGCCTTCCAGGGAACCACCTTGAACGCCTTGGCCGAAGCACCGCGAGGAGCCATCGGCGGGGAAAAACCCGGCAAATGGATGCCCTCCACCTGCCAGGGCTGCACGGCCTGGTGCCCGGTAGAGTTCTTTGTTCAGGAAGGGCGCATTGCCAAGGTGCGCGGCAACCAGCGCAGTAAGGCCAACAACGGCTATTGCTGTCCCAGGGGCCACCTGATGCTCCAGCAGGCATACGATCCCGACCGGGTTAAGGTGCCGATGAAGCGCACCAATCCCGCTAAAGGCCGCGGCATAGATCCGAAGTTCGTCCCCATCACCTGGGACGAGGCCCTGGACACCGTGGCCGACAAGATGATCGAACTGCGCAAGGCCGGCGAACCCGAGAAGCTGATGTACATGCGCGGCCGGTATTCCCCCATCTCCACGGAACTGCTCTACGGCACCCTGCCCAAGATCTACGGCACCCCCAACTACTTCTCCCACAGCGCTATCTGCGCCGAGGCCGAGAAGATGGGCCCCGGTTATACCCAGGGTTTCTTCGGTTACCGCGATTACGACCTGGCCAAGACCACCTGCCTGGTGATCTGGGGCTGCGACCCGCTCTCTTCCAACCGCCAGGTTCCCAATGCCATCAATAAATTCGGCGACATCTTCGACCGGGGCACGGTCATCGTTGTTGATCCGCGCCTCTCGGCCTCGGCCGCCAAGGCCAACGAGTGGCTGCCGATCAAGCCCGGCGAGGACGGCGCCCTGGTTGCGGCCATCGCCCATGTCCTCCTGACCGAAGGGATGTGGGGCAAGGAGTTTGTCGGCGACTTCAAGGACGGCAAGAACCTCTTCAAGAGCGGCGCCACCGTGGACGAGGGTGCCTTTGAGGAGAAGTATACCCACGGCGTGGTCAAATGGTGGAACATCGAGCTGAAGGACAAGACCCCTGCCTGGGCCGCCAAGCGCACCCTGATCCCGGAAAAACAGATTGTCAAGGTGGCCCGCGCCATGGGCAAGGCGGGCTCTTCCTGCGCCGTTTACATGGGCCCCGGCGTGGCCATGACCCCGCGCGGCACCTATGCGGCCATGGCGGTTTACGCCTTAAACGGCCTCCTCGGTTCGATCGAGACCGAAGGCGGCGTCATGCAGAGTTCCAGCGTGCCGGTCGAGAAATTTCCCAAGCCCGACAAGTTCATTGACGAGGTCGCCGAGCATCACGGCCACGGCAAGAAGATAGACGGCCGCGGGGCCAAGGACATGCCCGCCATCATGGGCGGTATCTACAAGAAGGAGAAGGACGGCAAGGTCACCGAGAGCCTGAAGGTGAATGTGGTCACCAACAACGTGGCCAACGGCTTGCTGAAGGACCCGGGGGCCATCAAGATATTCCTCAGCACCTGGAGCAACTTTGTCTTCTCCGGCACCGGCGCCCAACGCTGGGAAAAGGCGATGGCCAATATCCCGTTCTTTGTCCACATGGTCACCAACGCCTCGGAGATGACCCAGTATGCCGATATCGTGTTGCCGGCCACCTTCGCTCCGGCGGAGAAGCTCTCCATCATCACCAACATGGCGAACCTGCACGGCCACATGTCCATCCAGCAACCGGTGATCAAACCCTACGGAGAGGCCAAGTCCGAGGAAACCGAGGTGATGTGGCTGCTGGCCGAGAAGTTGAAGGCCAAGGGTTTTGCCAATCTCTTTGACTACTATGCCTCCTTTGAAGATCCGGAAACCAAGAAAAAACCCGCCAGTGCCGCCGAATTCGCTGAAATCGCCGCAAAAATCGCCAGCCAGAAGGTCTGGAACGGCAAGGAAAAGATGAAGGGCGACCAGCTCTCCGGCTGGGAGGATTTCAAGCAGAAAGGCATCTACAACTCCGAGACCTATGCCTACAAGAAAAACTGGGGCAAGTTCAAGACCGAGACCAAGAAGTTCGAGTTCTACGGCGAGACCTTGAAGAAAGCCCTCACCATGCATGCCGAGAAGCATAAGACCACGGTTGACGATATCCTCAAGTCCAGCGGCTACGAAGCCCAGGGCGAACTGGCCTTCGTGCCGCACTATGAGTCACCCAAACGGCACGGCAGCCAAGAGGAATATCCCTTTACCTTCATCGACTATAAGTCGAGGCTCAACCGTGAGGGCCGGAGCCAGAACACCGTTTGGTATCATGAATTCAAGAAGGTGGATGTGGGTGATGAGAGCTGGGAGGATGTCGTGAAGATCAACCCCGCGGACGGCAAGAAGCTTGGCATCAAGACCGGCGACATGGTCAAACTGAGCTCGGTGACGGCGAGCATCACCGTCAAGGTGAAACTGTGGGAAGGGGTGCGGCCCGGCACCATCGCCAAATGCTATGGCCAGGGGCACTGGGCCTACGGCCGTGTTGCCGCGAAGGACTATGCCAAGGCGATCCCGAGAGGCGCGAACAACAACGAGCTCATGCCCGATGATTATGACCGGCTCAGTGGCGCTACGGCAAGAAACGGCGGCTTCACCGGCGTAAAAATTCAAAAGGCCTAATGGATTCACAGGAGGAAATGACAAATGACGCAATATGCGATGGTAATAGATCTTCAGAAATGTGTTGGGTGCGGGGCCTGCGCCCTGGCCTGTAAAACCGAGAACAACACCGCCGGCAGAAACTTCGGACAGGCCCATAACTGGGCCGATTTCCAGAACGAGACCAGCGGCAAGTTTCCCAAAACCAGATACACGGCCCGGCCGGTGCTCTGCAATCACTGTAGCAATGCGCCCTGTGTCAAGGCCTGCCCGGTGACCCCCAAGGCGATGTACAAGACCAAGGACGGCATCACTATGCACAACGACGAGCGCTGCATCGGCTGCCGCGCCTGTCAGCAAGCCTGCCCCTACTCCAAGATGGAAGTCAAGGGCGGCGAGACCAGCGTTATCAGCTACAACGAGGACGGCAAGCCCTATGAGCCTTTTTATGCCGACAAGACCGAGATGATCCCCGGCTGCACCATGTCGCCGGCGGAAATGGCGGCTAAAACCGACAACCCGCCCCATCGGACCAAGTACGACCATCCGGATTATCAGGATGTGCGGCGCAGCAACATCGTTGAAAAGTGCATCTTCTGCGAGCACCGGGTGGCCAAGGGCGAACTGCCCAACTGTGTGGTTGCCTGCCCGGCCAAGGCCCGGACCTTCGGCGACCTCCAGGACAAGAACAGCGAGGTTGCTCAGCTGGTCAAGAAGTACAAGGGCACGGTGCTCAAGCCCGAAAAAGGCACCAAGCCCAATGTCTATTACATCCGGAGCTACAGCGCGGCCAAATAGTCTGAGGAAAGGATAGCCAGAAGTTCTGGGGGCGGGTGCGCAGGCATTCCGCCCTCCTTTTTTCGTACGGTTTTTCGTTGTATAATTTTCTGAAGGAAACAATATGACTACCGACCTCATTCAAGCCGCCCAGCGCCAGAGCGATGTCTACCGCCTGCTTGCCGTCTGTTTCTACCAGCCGGACCGGGAGGTGTTTGTCGAGGAGAACCTCTGCGCCAATTTGGCAGGGTTGATGCAGGAAATCTCGTTGCCGGCAGTGGGGGAAGCCTGCCAGCGGATGGCGCAGTGCCTTGCGGAAAACAACCAGGAAGACCTGCTGATTGAGTATTCCGGCCTGTTTTTGGGACCCTTCGGCGCCCCGGCCCATCCGTATGGCTCGGTGTATCTGGAGCAGGAAAGGACCTTGATGGGCGATTCGACCATGGAAGTCCTAAAGCTCTATGCCCAATCAGGGGTAAAGTATGAAGGTGACGAGCCGCCTGACCATATTGCCATCGAGCTTGAGTTCATGAGCTTTCTCGAAGGCAAGATCGCCCAGGCCATCAGCGAAGCGAACCAGGATGATCTTGCCGATTTTTTCGCGATCCGGGGACGGTTTTTCGACAGGTTGCTCGCCTCGTGGGCGCCCATCCTTGGCAATATCCTCAAGGAGCAGGCTACGCTTGCTTTCTACCGCGACCTGGGCGAATGCCTGCTCGGCTTCATCGGCGCGGAACGGCAACGGCTCCAAAAACCTGCCCTCGTGACTCCATGATTCTTGCCGACCGCCTGGCTGAGCGTTTTCGCGGCAGCGAACCGCCGGCTCTTGAATTCATCTCCCGCCGCTGTCTGCGCAACCGGCGGCAAGGCAATGCCTGTGCCCGCTGCATCGACGAGTGCCCGGTTCAGGCCATCATCGGCCAGGAACCGGGAGGGGTGCGTCTGGACCCGAAACGCTGTGTGGGCTGCCTGGCCTGCACCGCGGTCTGTCCGGCCGAGGCGCTGGTGGGCAAGGATCACCGCCTTGCCGCAGCCCCGGGCAAAGCCGCCGGTCAAGCAACGTTGGTTTTTTGCTGCGAAAAGGCCATCCGCAGCGGAGAGGAAATCGTTCTGCCCTGCCTGGGCGCCCTGGCCGAGGAACAGCTGGCCGCCTTTGCCGCACAGGCGACCAAGGGAGTGCGCCTGAATCTGGGCAAATGCAGCGACTGCCGGGCCGCCTTCGTCCCGGACCTTCTGGCCCGACGGCTCGCTGCTCTTCACAGCAGGTTGGGCAATGGGGAAATTACCAGCTCGATCACCCTGCTGCTTCAGGAGGAGGAAGGCGGAGAGGTGGCCGAACCATCAAGCAGGCGCGCTTTCTTCAAGGCCTTCCGCGAAATTTCCTTCCACGCCGCCACCGAGACCATGGCCACCTTGCAGGCGGACCCCGATCAGAGGGAGCAGCACGCCCACAAGCACCAACCGGCCCGGCTGGCCCAACTCCGGCAAGCGATCACCGCCACCGGCGAACAAAGCATCCACCAAGCCCTGCTCCGTCTTTTCTTCAGCCTGACTGTCGGTGACGAATGCAACTTCTGCGGCGGTTGCGCCGGGATGTGCCCCACCGGGGCGCTCAAGAACACCAGGGAGGACGAAGTGAAACGGCTACAGTTCGACTGGGCCCGTTGCAGCGGCTGCGGACTCTGCCTGGAATTTTGCCGGGAAAGGGCGCTCACCCTCGTTGCCGGGCGCAGTCCCGAATCCTTAGGCACGGAAATTGAGGTCTTGCTGCAGGTAGTCCCGGAGTTTAGGGGTTGAATGCCGCTTCGGTTTATCGTTTTTTTCGGCAGGTTTTTCCCTAGTCGTTATCTTTCAGCTTTTTCAGCCAGCCAGTCCTTCACTTCGGCGCGGGTCGGGATACGTCCGGCGCAGACTAATTTTTCGTTTATTACCAAGGCGGGGGTGGCGAGAACATCATAGGCTAGGATTTCGGCGTAATCATTCACCTTGACGAATTCCGCTTCCAGTCCTAGGTCAGAAGTCGCCTCACGGGCAATGCTCTCTATTTTTTTACAGTTGCCGCATCCTGGCCCAAGAATTTTTACTGTCAACATGGTTGCCTCCTCGATAAATTTTAGGGTTATCTGTTCATGGAACAGGCGAAGGCGAAAGGCTGCGTCGGCTCACCAAGTGCAGCACAAGCGCAAGACCACCCAGAAAAAGGCACAGGTACAGCGAAATCAGCCAGAGGCTCACGCCATCGATCCAGGCGCCGTAGAGCAAGCCCGCCAAGGTGCTGAACAGCGCCACCCAGCCCACATAAGTCCATGTCTTCAGGCGGCCGATGATCGTGGAGGTGATGAGGATGCTCTGTAGACTCAATTCGGGATCGGCCATGAGGTAGGCGAGCAGTGGTCCGCGGTGCATCCCCAGACCGAGGAACATGTGGGCGATGGGGACCTCTACTAGGGTGGGGAAATACATGAACACGCCGAAAACAACCCCGGCGAGATTGCCGAGGATGGTGTTGGCGCCCGCCAGATATTGAATCCAGGTCGGCTGGATGAATTGCCGGATGACCCCCACCAAGAAGACGCCAACAATGAGCAGAGGGAATATCTGCTTGACGAACTTCCATGTCTCCCACAACCAAGCATGTACCTCCCGTTCTTCAAGGTGGCGACTGGCCAGGTAGGTGAGTAGTGCCAGGCTGAACGCCACGCCAAAGCTTTTGCCGGTGAGATTGATGACAAGACCAAAGGGCTGCGGAGTCATCCCCACCGATGCAGTAAGCAGAGTAAGCGCGGCAAGTCCGAGTGCGGCCCAGGCCCAGCCGTTAAATCCTTCGATGATGTTTTCCAGGCCCTTCCAGGCAGGGAGGGCAATAGCCATGAGCAGGACGATGAGGATTGCGCCTTGGGCCGTTACCCCCTCCTCGCCTTTACTGGCATCGAATGGCACCAGGGAAAAGAGGATTTCCTGAAAATGATCCATGCCCGAAATTGGCACAAGCAACTGTCCGTAGCTCTTGGTCAGCAGGTCGATTTTGAGCACTCCAGCCAGAAGAAGCGCGACCAAGGTCAGCAGGAAAAAAAGCACCGGTCGGCTTAATTGGCCTTGCCCGGTAAAAAGTGTGTCGGTCATCGTATCGTGCGCGATATCTTCTCGCCGGAAGAGAAGCGCCATGATCATACCGATGCCGACGCCAAAGGAGAGCGACAGGAAGAAACGGGCCAAGGCGAGGTCCACGCCAATGACACTGCCAGTGTAGACCAGGGCCAAAATATTCGCAGCCGGAGCAAAGAAGAGAAAGGTGATGGCCGGCCCCAGCCCAGCACCTTTTTTGTAGATGCCGGCGAAGAGCGGCACGATGGTACAGGAACAGACCGAGAGTACCGAGGCTGCCAGGATGGCGGCGGGATAGGAAAGGAGCCGAGGCGTATTGCGGCCAAGGAGGCGGGTTACCGTGCCCTTGGGAATGAGCGCTGCCATACAGCCGGCGATACAGAAGGCTGGGACGAGGCAGAGCAGGACATGGGCGGCGAGATACGTCGCCACATTCCTCAGGCCGCTCTGTGCCAGGTTGAGCGCGAACTCCTGGGCATCCATATCTTTCCTCCCTATGTGGTGTAGATGGCCCGAATGATTCGGCTTCCGTTCAGACGAACGGCCTGATCAGAAAATAGATCCCAAGCCCGGCGATCAGCATCCCGGCCCCCTTACGGAACCAGGGGCTTGCCTGACTGAAGGAGGAGCTGGCCAGCAGTCGTTTCACCGTGGCGGTTGAACTGCCGGCCACGGCGATGGGTAGGCAGTGGCCGATGGCAAATAACAGGATAAAGAGTACCCCGGTCAGCACCTGCTGCTGCACCGTGATGATCGCCAGGATGGGGGCGATAAAACCGAAGGTGCAGGAGCCGGAAAGAATGCCATAGGCCAGCCCTAGAACAAAGGCGCCCCCCGCCCCCCGTACCTTTAATTTTGCCATGAGCCCGCTTGGCACGGAGCACTTGGCAATGCCCAGCATGTCAACGGCCACCCAGAGCAGGATCAACCCCACGGCCATGGTCCAGTATGGCCCCACGTCGCCCAGCATTCTGCCGAGCAGGGCGCAGATCACCCCCACCAGGACGATGGTCAGAAAAAGGCCGACACTGAACAGCACCGCGTAGTGTACGGCCTGCCTACCCTTGACCAGTTGTTCCTGTCCGCCCACATAGGCCACCACCAGGGGAATAGAGGCCAGGTGGCAGGGGCTGAGCAAGACGCTGATCATGCCCCAGAGAAAACAGCCCAGCGCTGCCAGGGCGAGGCCCGCGCCCATCCATTCATTTGCCAGGAGAAAAAGAGCGTCCATTACTTGCCGCTCCCACCAGCGGGCTGGGCAACGCCCATCTGGGCAAGCTGGGCGATAATGGTTTTTTTGTCCATGAAGCCGCTGTGGCGGTACACCTCATTGCCAGCGCGGTCAAAGAAGATTTGGGTGGGAATCATGCTCACCTTGAATTTCTTGCCCGCGTCCGGATTCTTCCAGACATCGATAAAGATGATCGCCGCCTTGCCCCGGTATTCTGCCTCAAGCTCCTCGATGATGGGCGCCATCATCTTGCAAGGGATGCAGGAGGTGGCGCCGAGATCAACCATGGTCACCGTGTCGGGCACCGGCGCGGGCGTGCTTGCCGCCGTGCCGTCAGAGGCGTGCAGAACTACCAGGGCGGCAAGCAACAATGCGAATCGGACAAGTGTTTTCATGCGTTCTCCTTGATGTTGTCTGGGATGCTTCCTTGCGAACGGGAGCTATTGCAAAGCATCTTATTGTGCCGGGGCAGTGACGAAATCCCTGGCCGCGTCGCCCCGGAGCAGTTCGGCAAGCCCGATCAGGCCGTCATGCAGGTATTTGACCCGATATCCTTTGGTTGTCAGAAAGATTCTGGCTATATGCGAGCGGTCGTTATGGGGGCAGGCGGTGACGATGAGCTTGTTCTTGTCCAGCTCGCCCAGCCGGGACGGCAATTCGTTGAGCGGGATGTTTTTGGCAAAACCCATCCGCCAGGCGGCGACCTCCTCAGGGAAGCGGATGTCGATGAGCTGGACCTCGCCTTTCTTGAGCAGCTCCACCAGCTCCTTGCTCTCGATCTTCATATCCTTGCGTTCCTGGTAGGTAAAGTTCGACAGATATTCGTCAAACCTGTCGGCGTTGGACGAGGTTGGCAGCATGAGAAACAGCGTCAAGGCAAGAACGGCTGCTGGTACGGATGGTGTTTTCATCGGTCGCCTCCTGTGGATTATCAAGGATGTTGGGATTGAACAGCACCGGGCGTTGCCGCCTTTCCGGGCCAGCAGTACCCCGATTTTTTGTTGTTGATATGGCAGACACCCTCCCCATCCTCCACTTTTATCTGTAGTGTGGTGTGGGTGGTGGATATTGAAACCGTGGTGTAGGTGTTCGGCGGTCTGATGGAAAACGTCATCACCGCCGCCAGTTGGCATGACCAGATGAGCGGTGAGTACTGTTTCCGTAATACTGGCCGTCCAGGTGTGCAGATCGTGGATGCACTGGCCTCGGGCCATGGTGAGGTGGTGGTATCCACCCCTTCATCTTTTAAGCTGTTCACTGCAGAGCCGGAATAAAGAGTACCGGCTCTGCGGCATGCCGGGCGACATGATGCGCCACACTGCCCAGTAAGATTTCTCGGGTGATGCTCTTGCCTTGGGTTCCCATCAGGATCAGGGAACAGCCCTCGGCTTTGGCCCTCTTTACAATTTCATCCCCCGGGCTTCCCTGGACAATGTCGATGCGCACTTCCGGCGCTCCTAATTCTTTCAGCCAGCCTTGCAGCCGTTGTAGGCGGTGTCCATCAAGGTTTTGTAGTTCTTTGGGACGGTGTTTAAGATGCGGCACCGGGCGGGACCGATCCTGAATATGCAGCAGGGTTATGGGGCATTGAGTAGCGCGGACCACGGTTTCGAGATAGGCAAAAGCGACTTCTGCCGTGTCGGAAAAATCGGTGGGATATAGGGTATGGGAGAAAAGGTCCGGCAGTTCCCACCCAGCTTCCATGGCCGGCAACGTGCCGGGGATGAGGAGCAGCGGACGTCTGGTGATATGCAGCAGCTTGGCGGACACGTTGCCCAACGGACTGCTGGCCAGTATCATGGATTCGATCAGTCCCCTGCCATGTGTGCTGATGATAATGACGGATATGTCCTTTTTTTCGGCAAGGTCATTGAGGGCGTGAGCCGGAATCCCAGCCGGGATTTCAATGGTGGTCTTGAACCCCGCCTCTTCGAGAATTTTTTTTTGCCGCTCCATCTCCGGACGTGCCTGGGTGATCAGCATTTCGTCAAGCCCGGGGGGCGCGTCCACGATAACGTGAGCCAGAACAACCTCTTCCGCTCCCAGTTTTTTCAGGGAAATGGCATAAGAGATGAGGTTGTTGTCCGGGGGGTAAGGATCGACGCAAACCAGAATCTTTTTGAACATTTCATCCCTCCTTGTGGTGATGCGTATTGGCCGGGCCGCGCATGCTTCTCTGGTCCGCCCAAAGGGCCGGCAACGGCCCTGTTGGCCACCCCATGAGGGGTATGGCCCTTGATCTGCCTCATGGCTTGATCCAACCCAGGGCCTCGGCCTTAGAGGGTACCTTGCCGACGCATTTGATCTGGCCGTCGATTACCACCGCCGGGGTGGAAAAAACGCCGTGTTTGGCGATCTGCTGAAAATCGCTGACCTTTTCGATGGTGGCGGCAACACCCGCCTCTTCGACCACGGTCCGCATGAGTTTTTCTGCCTCCGCGCATTTTGCGCATCCTGGCCCCAGTACCTTGATTTCCATTATTGTCTCCGTATTAAATGATGCTGTTGAAAAGATAGCCCACCAGCATGATGCCGGTGCCCACCACGCCGATGAACACCGCGATGAGCCGCGGCTTGAGTACCTTACGGAGAATGACCATCTCCGGCAAAGAAAGCGCAATGACGGCCATCATGAAGGCCAGCACCGTGCCCAGCGCCGCCCCCTTGCCGAGCAGGGCCTCCACCACCGGCACGATACCTGCGGCGTTGGAATACATGGGGATACCGATCAGCACCGCCGCCGGTACCGACCACCATGCGCCCTTGCCCATGATTGAGGCCATGAGGCCATCGGGCACATAGCCGTGGATGCCAGCGCCCACCGCGATGCCGACCACCACATAGATCCAGACCTTGCCGACGATGTCCCGCACCGCTGTCTTGCCGTGACCAAACCGCTCGGTCCAGGTCAGCCTTTGGTCCGGGATGTCAGAGGCATTGAGGTGTATTTCCCGCACCCAGTCTTCAATGTGGCGCTCCAGTCGCAGGCGACCGATGGTCCAGCCTGCGACAATAGCGATCAGGAGTCCGGTTCCCAAATAAAGCACCGCCACCTTCCAGCCCAGTAAGCCGTACAAAAGTACTAGGGCGATTTCGTTGACCATGGGGGCGGAGATCAAAAAGGAGAAGGTCACGCCCAGGGGGACGCCCGCGGTGACAAAGCCGATGAACAGCGGTACGGCCGAGCAGGAGCAGAAGGGGGTGACAATGCCCAACAGGGCGGCAAGCACATTGCCCACGGATTCACGCTTGCCCGCCAGTATTTTTCTGGTTCGTTCCGGAGTGAAGAAGGAGCGCAGCACCCCGACTCCATAAACAATCAGGGTGAGCAGCATCAGCACCTTGGGTGTGTCGTAGAAAAAGAAGAGCACCGCCTCGCCCAGGTGGCTGCCCGGTTCCAGGCCGAGCAGGGAAAAGGTGAAATATTCGGCCAGGCTGTGCAGTTGTCGATACAGAGCAAACCAGAGGCCAAGCACGGCAAGGGTGGCCAGGATTTTGCCTAGCGCCGAGGCGGTAAGCGGTGGGGCGGGTTGCGGGTTTGCGGCTGGATGGTCCATGTTGTCGGGCTGCATGGCGTGTTTCCTTATTGCCGGAAGATTACTCCGGTGTTCCTTGTTCTTCATGCAACTGCTGAAATTGCCGTGAGGTTTTCCATCTCAAGCAGCAATCTTTTTTGAGGTCAGCAACACTGGGCCACCTTGCATATCGCCTCCCTGATAAATTCCCGGGGAATGGCTTCATATACCTGGCCGTGTCTGACTATTGTCCGGCAGGACTCCTCCTTGCCGGTGAGTTCGCCGCAGGAGCAGCAACTGCTTTCCGCAGCTGTCGTTTGGGGGAGTATGGTCTCCAGGGGGACACCGTTGATGAGCACGAGGTTTGATTGGCCGATTTCCGCCTCGGTCATCTTGGTTTCCGTAAAAAGGATCTCGACGCCCTTGGGTCTGCATTCCTCCTGGAGCTGTTGGATCAGTTCCGCGATTCTCTGCCCGGTCTGGGCGCAACGATCACAGGTTTTCCCCTCTTTATCCAGATGCCGCCATTCAACCATGACTGTTTTCATTTTTTTTCTCCGTAAAAGGGATTTATTGCGTCCTGGGTCGAAATAGTCTCACGGGTTGCAGGAAACATGGCAGACCCCGGCCGGGGTTTCCCTGGTAAAGGGGAAGTATTTTTTTCGGAACCAGAGGGCCACATTGACCAACCCGATGAGTACCGGCACCTCGACCAGCGGTCCGATCACCGCGGCAAAGGCGACGCCGGAGTTGATCCCGAACACGGCGATGGCCACGGCAATGGCCAGCTCGAAGTTGTTGGAGGCGGCGGTGAAGGAGAGGGTGGCGGACTGCTCGTAGGTGGCCCCCACCTTTAGGGACATGAAGAAGGAAACCAGGAACATGACCAGAAAGTAGATGGTGAGTGGGATGGCGATGCGGATCACGTCAAAGGGCAGCTGCACGATGTATTCGCCCTTGAGGGAAAACATCACCATGATGGTGAAGAGCAGGAAGACCAGGGTGAAGGGGCTGATCTTGGGGATCAGTTTTTCCTGGTACCAGGCGTCGCCCTTGAGTTTCAGCCCGATAAAGCGGGTCAGCATCCCGGCCAGGAAGGGGATGCCGAGATAGATAAAAACCGACTCGGCGATCTGCCCCATGGAGATGTCCACCACCGCGCCCGTCAGCCCCAGCCAGCCCGGCAGCACGGAGATGAAAAACCAGGCGTAGACCGGGAAGAAGAGCACCTGGAAGATGGAGTTGAAGGCAACCAGCCCGGCGCAGTACTCGGTGTCGCCGCTGGCCAGATCGTTCCAGACAATGACCATGGCGATGCAGCGGGCCAGGCCGATGAGGATGAGCCCCACCATGTATTCGTGAAGGCCGGAGAGAAAGGTGATGGCCAGAAGAAACATGAGGATCGGGCCGATAAGCCAGTTTTGCACCAGGGAAAGGGCCAGCACCCTGATGTTGCGGAAAACCTCATGTAGCTTTTCGTAGCGCACCTTGGCCAGGGGCGGGTACATCATGAGAATCAGGCCGATGGCGATGGGGATGTTGGTGGTGCCGACCTGAAAGGAGTTGATGATCTCGGTGACCGGCGGATAGAGATAACCGGCCATTACCCCGATGAACATGGCCAGGAAGATCCAGAGGGTGAGGTACTGGTCGAGGAAGCTTAATTTTTTTTCAGTGCGTGGCATGGCGAACCTCTTGTGTCACTTGGCAATTAGGCGGATGAGCGCGGCAAAAAAATCAGGCACATTTTTTCTTGGTGCGCTGGAACTCCTCCAGGGTTGCGTAGTCCTGCTGTGTGTCCGGCAGCTCGGTCAATCTCTTGCCGAGCAACTCGACCAGTTCCCTGGCAAGTGGGGTCGGCATCTCGGCGAGTCGATAATACATCCAGACCCCAACACGTCTGCCTTCGACCCAGCCCGTGTTGCGGAGATAGGCAAGGTGCCGTGAGATCGTGGATTGCGGCAATTGGAGTACGGCCATCAGGTCACAGACACAGAGCTCGCCGCCCAGAAGCAGGGCCAGGATTCGTAAACGGGGTTCCTCGGATAAGGCTTTGAAAAATTGTGCTGTTGTTCGCATGTGCCTCCTGATCGCGTTAGGTTGAGGTGTTCTTGGCGGAAAAGGCCTATATTTAGTATATCCGCATAGGCGGATGAGGTCAAGGCGGATTTATCTGTCAAGGCGTTGATACAAGGTATCCCTCATCATTTTTTGCCCTTTCGGGCAGATCGCCCGGATCGACAGGTCATTACACATCAAAATGAAAACGGCTCAGGTGGGTGGCGAGTTCTTTTTGTGCTTCGGGCGACAGGGCCGGGCAATGTTCCGCGTCCTTGTCGCCCGAAGCCGCAAGGGTGGCAAAGGCAATGCAGGTCGGCTGGCCGCATTGGCCACAATCGGTCTTGGGCAGTAACCTCAGGATATTCGCAGGCTTTGGCCACGGGGCGGCTGTGTATTTTGGCGGAATCTCCCGGCGTTTTTCCCAGACAGTGTTGATTTCTTGCTGGAGCCATGCCAGGATTTCCCTTGCCTCGATTGGGTTTTTTACGCAGTTGATGGCTATGCTGTCCGCGTCCACGGTGATGAGTTTGCCCTTGGAATAATGGAAGGTGAGCAAGGGCGGTTCCTTGATATAGGTGTAGCCGCCCAGTATGGCATTCAGGTAGGGAAGAGCCTCGCTCACATTCTGATCGAGACGGGCGAGGCAACGCAGGGACTGCCCCTCGTTTCGGCAGCAGTCGGCATTGGAAAATTCCACGGTAAAAGATGTGAGCAGCATTTCTTTTGGTTTCTCCGTAGCCGCGGTAATCAGTCCGGTGTCATGGGTTGCAGGAAACATGGCAGGCACCGTTCATCCTTGCGGAAATCCGCCGCATCGAGCCAACTGTACGTCCGCGTGGTCCTCCGATATCCGCTCCCGCGCCGTGGCGTCTAAATCGGCTGCCCCGGTGGGGGCATAAACGGATTTGTACGCCAGGTACCTCGCATCGTATGAAAGTTGCGGGATGTGCGCATTTTCCAAGATAAAGCACTCCAGCTGTTTGACCAGATCGGCGGAAAGCTCGCCGAAGCGGAGCTGTCTTTCCCGGATAAAGTAGTCGCTTAAGAAAAATTGGCCATGCATGTGATCGCTGATGACCTTAAAGGGAATTTCCTGAATATGCTTGCCACCGTGCGTAAAGAGGACCCCTACGGCCGGAAATTGTTCAGGCGGAAGGGGGGCGGCAATGTATGTAAATGATACGCCATCCATGCTGATGTCGAGAACCCTGCCGACCACATTGTGGAAGACATACATCTCCAGGCACGGGGTGAACCGTGGAAATTTCCCCTGGTGTTCTTCTGGCTGAGGCATGATTTGTGAGTCCTTATTTTTTTGCGGGGAGAAGCTGCGGACAGAGGTAAGCTTGCTGCCCCCGGTTTTTGGTTCTCATGGGCGGTTCTCCTTTTCTGGTTATCTGCCGGGCCGATCAGATGCTTGGGCCTGAAAAGTTGGTCTTTACATATTTTTTGCAAGTTTTTTTGTGCAAGAGAGTATATCCTCCTAAACAGATGGGTTGTGGATGTGGCATCATGCCTGCCCCCAAGATACACGTCCGAAAGTGAATTCAGGAGGACACGCAATGGTCAATGGTCCGGATTATCATTTTCTGCAAATGATCCCCGTTTTTTCTGGCCTTCCGGACGAAGTGCTTAGAGAATTGCTGGTCCGTTGCCGGAAAAAGAAGTTCCGCAGCGGCCAGCATATTTTTTACCAGGATGACACCGTGGAGCATCTCTACATTGTCGAGATGGGCCTGGTGGAGATTTATAAAAGCGACGTCAATGGTCGCAAGGTAACTCTTTGGCCTGTTGATGCGGGGAAGGTTTTTTGCCTGGCCAATCTGTTTGCAGGCAGGGCCTTTGCCAACGCCCTGGCCCAGGATGACAGTCTGATTTTTTGTCTGCCGCGTCGGGATCTGGACTGGATCTTGACCCAGCATCATGAACTTGCCCTGCATTTTATCACCTGTATCTCTTCAAAGCTGGCCGCCTACGCGAGCCTGCTTGAGGATTTTACCTTTAAGAATGTGCAGGAGAGGTTGATCAAGATCCTGCTCACTCATTCCCTCCCGGACAAGGAGAAGATCCCGGTCTGCCGCCTTTCCCAGAACGAACTGGCCTGTCGGCTGGGTACCTGCCGCGAGGTTGTCTCCCGCAGTCTGACCAAACTCAAAAACGAGGGGCTTCTGGATACGGTGAGCACGGGGAAAGTATCGCGTATCATGCTGAAAGACCCTGCCAAGCTACAGGATCTGGGTGAACCATTCTGATTGGGTTCGTGGTTTTAGAGCTATAATCTGCAAGGGTATCCGCTGATCCTTATCTTGCCGTCTTTTTTTCTTCCGGCCAAAGGCCCCGGCTGGCCGCGGGAGGCCAGCCGGGAAGGAGATAAGTGGTACTACAAAGGGCTGTAACCGCCCTGAATAGTTTTTTCACAGTACACCCAGCGTCACTTGCCGCCAGGCTCCTAATCTTCGCCTTTCGGCTCTGCCCATTTGAAGCGAAACCATCGTTCTTTTCCGTTTTTGGCTTCAACCTGTTCCGGTTGAGAGGTAACGGCCTGTTTTTCTGTAGCAGGCTGTTGAACTTTTGCCGCAGGCTTGGCGGTGGTCGGCATGTCTAAACCTGCGATGGCATCGGTCTTCCCTTGGAAGGTTACCCCCTGAATGGCTCCCGTGTATTGGACCACCACCGCATTGCCGGAGGTAAGATGCACGACCAGCTCTTCGGCAAAGGCGGTGCTGCTAGGGATTAGGCCAAACAGGACGAAGAGGATTGTTTTTTTCATTTTTTCTCCTGATGGTGTGTTCTCCCGCCTTGTTTTTCCCCCGATATCAACGTGGGGAGAACAGGCCTTCCCGCCTTGCCGGACGACAAGAAGGCCTGTAAAGAATCATGACGGGTTAAAATGAAACCATGAACATGGCGGTCATCGTATTATAACTGTCGGTTAAGTCGTGGGTTCCGGTGGCGGTGAGGTCTGTGTAGTCAGCAAGATCCGTGGGCTTGTCGTAATCGGTTCGGTAGTATTCCAGGGTGAACCGCACCTTATCATTGCCCAACACATAGTAATTCATCCCGACCCCCCACTGCTTCACGGTCTGATCGTTGATATTCAGGAGGTTTGCCAGATCCCAGTGCTCATAGCGGGCAAAAGGCTGGAGTTTGCCTTTTGGTCCCACGGTGATTGGCAGAACGTAACCAAGCTTTGTATAATAGCCATCCCTCTGGCCAGTGGCTCCACCTACTATGGTTGCCAGATCGCCAGGAGCGCGGGCGGTCAGATAGGCATCATCAAAATCGACCTTAAGATAGAGAGCTGTAGCGGTGAGGACCCCCCCATCGGCAAAAGGGTATTCAAAAAAGAGATCCGCAGTATAGGCCTTGTAATCAACTGCTTCATCGCCGGTAACTGTGGCAATCAATGGGTTGACGCTGCTGGCTGCCGTGTTTTTATAGGCGGCATCCGCCTCATAAGCCCCGGCAATACCCAGGGTAAAGACCTTGCCCTGTTTCCCCAGATAGGTGCCTTTGTACCCCCCGGCGGTTGGGCTACTCTCGGGGTTCAGAAATGAATAGTGGAGCCGAGCCACATATTCCAGGTTGCTGCTGGGCTCAGCACTTGTGGTAAAGGTTCTGTCCACAAAAGGGTTGTAGAAACTGGCCGCGCCCTCCCTGCCCTCCATGACCCCGGCGAAGTATTTCAGATGATTATCCACAAAATTTCCGGTGGCCACAAAGCCCATATCCCGGCTGTTTTTTGTGGCGTCCGTGCCATAGGGTGAATAGACAAAGGCAGACCGTTCGTGGCTGAGCGGAGAAAAACACTCATCCAAATTGGCGCGGGTTAGAGGGATTTTGGTCAAACCGATCTTCATGTTAAACTGATCGTTTATCATCCCGATGAGATAGCCATCGGTCAACCTGATCTGCGAATTTGTCTTACTGTTATTTTTGGAGAGCTCATAGCCGCCGCCACCGAAATTGCGGGTAGCGCTGGTGCCGCCGCAAGTCTGGAACTTGGCACCCCAGGTGTCGTCAAACATGCCGGTAAAGACTATTCTTGCCCTGCGGAGATCAGCATCCCAGCGACTTGCTTCGCCATCTTTGCCTGAACCAAAATTTGTGTGGTCCAAAATACCCTGGAATTTCACATCGAGTTGCAGGTAGCCACCATCATCCCCGAAATCAATCGATGGGCCAGCGTTGGCCTTGTCCGGCAAGGCCAGCCCAGCCGCAAGGCATGAACAGAAGGCGGTTGCAGCAAGAACCGTGTACATTTTTTTCATCTCTCTCCTCCTTATGAAGATTGAAAAATAACGATCAGGCATAATGCCTTTCTATTTCTTAGCAATAGAAGGAAGAGGCAAACAATGACCTCGGTCATTGTTTGCTGTGACTTTAGTCACACCGGCGGCAATGGGGGTGGGCAAAAATAAGCGGAGGTTGCGGAGAAGAGAGCCATAAAGTACTCCTCCCCATTTCCCGCATGTACTTTTCACCGTTTCTGAAATACAATGGCCGTGCGAGGCTGTTCAGGACGAAACCCCAAGAAAAGACGGCAGGACACAATGATGATTCTCTCTTTCCAAGAACTGATTCCTCTCCTTCAGGCCCGGCGTTCGACCTTCTGCAGTGAGTCACGATGAACCGTACTGTCGCGCCTCACGCACACTCCGCCTTTCACCGCCTGACCCCGGATATGGTCCTAACCCTGGTGGAAAAGGCTCTGGATATTCGTTGCACCAACCTCTGTCGTCCTCTGGCCAGCTATATCAACCGGGTTTACGAGCTGGAAGGCGAGGATGGCGAAGGGCTGGTGGTCAAGTTTTACCGCCCTGGGCGCTGGACCCGTGCCGCGCTGCAAGACGAGCATGAGTTTCTCCTTGAGCTTGCCAGCCGGGAGATTCCGGTCATCGCGCCTCTGGTCTTGCAGGGGAACGGCAGCCTGGGCGAGCATGAGGGGATGTATTTTACCGTGTTTCCCAAGTGCGGCGGCCGCAGCTCGGATGAATTCAGCGATGAGCAGTGGCTGGAGATCGGCCGTCTGCTTGGCCGCACCCATGCCGTGGGCGCGGGCCGGATTCCCGAGGGGCGGATCACCATGACCCCGGACAAATCAACCAGGCAACAGGCGGATTATCTTCTGGCCGGCAAGTTTCTACCCGCGGATCTTGCCCCGCAATTCAGTGAGCTGGCCAAGGATCTGATTGCCGAAATCAGCCCGCTCTTTAAGAACACCGAGATGATCCGCATCCACGGCGACTGCCATTTCTCCAACCTCATCTACCGGCCCGGCGAATCCTTCTATCTCATCGATTTCGACGATATGGCCCTTGGCCCGCCGGTGCAGGATTTCTGGATGCTGCTGCCCGGTTACCAGGAAGAGACCTTTGCCGAGATCGATCTTTTCCTTGAAGGGTACGAGACCTTCCGGGATTTCGACCGACGGAGCCTGAGGCTGATCGAGCCGCTCCGGGCCATGCGTTTTATCCACTACATGGCCTGGTGTGGGTATCAGGTGGCGGAAGAGGGATTGAGCCGAGTGGTGCCGGATTTCGGGACCCGCGAGTACTGGCAGCGGGAGCTGCGCGATCTTGCCGAGCAGCTGGAGCGGATCAGAACCGCGATCGAACCCCAGGGGAACTGGCTCTAGGTTTGGCGAATATTATGTTCCTCTAATGGGGACAAGTTGCAACTCTCCGGTATAAAAAAGGAAGAAAACCGATATGAAGTTCTCTTATTTGCCTCGTCCCGGACCCCGGGTCTTTTTTCCCGGGCTGCTCTTGTGCCTTTGCTGTCTCGCATCGGCAACCCCCTCCCTGGCCACAGAAGAATCGAAACTGCCATGGACCGTGAATATCTATTTTGAAAATGACCTCTTTACCGGCACGGATCGCAACTACACCAACGGTGTAAAAATCTCCCTCATCTCTCCGGACCTCGTCAGCTTTGTCGAGAGCGGCAAACTCCCGGAGTGGAGTCTTGAATACATTTACCAACTGCCCTTTATCAACGACCCGGATTCGACCTTGAAGCGCAAGGTGGAATTCTCTCTTGGTCAGAACATGTATACCCCAGCCGACATCTCCCGCAGCGATCTAATCAGCGACGATCGCCCCTATGCCGGCTGGACTTACTTTGCTGCGGCATTTCACACCAGAAGCAACAAGCGGATGGATACCATCGAACTGCAGCTGGGCATGGTCGGACCGAGCTCCTTTGCCGAGGAGACGCAAAATGTGGTGCACGATCTCCGCGACCTGGACCTGGCAAACGGCTGGGAGCATCAGCTGAAAAACGAGCTGGGTCTGGCCGCGATTTACGAACGCAAGTGGCACCTTGCCCCCTTCTTCAGCAGAGACACCTTCGCCATCGATGCCATTACCCATTTGGGCGGTTCTTTGGGCAATGTCGCCACCTATGCCAACACCGGCTTTGAAACCCGCCTGGGATGGAACCTGCCCAATGACTTCGGCGTAAGCCTGATCCGACCGGCAGGCAACACCAGTTTTTCCATGAAGCAGCAGCCGGGCGGCTACCTCTTTGCCGCAGTGAACGGCCGTGCTGTTCTCCAAGACATCTTCCTGGACGGCAACACCTTTGCCCACAGCCACAGCGTCAACAAAAAGCCACTTGTCGCCGACCTGGCAGGCGGGGCGGCTTTCTACTTCAAACAGTTTAAGCTGACCTGGACCCAGGTACTCCGCACCAAAGAATTCGACGGCCAAACCGATAATCACAGCTTCGGTTCCCTCGCCTTTTCCTTCTTTTTTTAGCGCCGCCCCGGCTAGGGTACTCCGCAAACCTCACAATTCTTCAAGACTAAGGTGGCGGCGGATAAAAAAAGAAAGAATTTCTCCTTTTGCAACGTAAAACATTGAAAGATCTCCTCCATGGAAATTGGCTCTAAGGTTCCGCTGGTTGGGCAGAGGCGGGATGGATTAACGTGAAGAATGAATGTCGCGTTCGTACACCTCTCGATGTTTTGCAATTTGTGCCATCCAGCCGTCAAAATTGTATTGACCCTCTCCGCATTTTTCTGACATCATGGAAGTGTCGGTAGGATGCAAGTCCTCGCACGACGACACCAATGGCGGTCATGCCAAGAAACCAACGAACCAGGAGGTATACGATGAGGGCTTTCCGGAAACACACTGTTGCAATGATGCTGGCGCTGTTTGTTCTTGGACTGGGAATGGCAGGGGCGGTTACCGCCATGGCCGCAACCGATTCTTCCGCAAAGATTAAAACCGCCATGGCCGCTATAAAAGAATCCGCCGCAAAGCTTGGCGCACCCAAGATTGATGGAGCTTCGCTGGTCTTTGGCACAAGCAAAATAAACGACAACTATGAGCTGGTCGACTCCTTGAAAACCAAGTTCGGCTGTACGGCCACCTTTTTCATGAAAAAAGGGGATGCATTCGTCCGTGTCAGCACCAATGTGATGAAAGACGGCAAACGCGCCGTCGGTACCCCCTTGGACCCCAGCGGTCCAGCCATCGCGGCTATCCGCCAGGGGAACGCGTTTTACGGAATCGTTGACATCCTCGGCAAGCTTTACGACACCGGCTATGAGCCCATCAAAAACGCAAGCGGCGAAATCATCGGTATTTACTACATCGGATACTTGATGGAATAAAAAGGCGAACAGGATATCCCTCAACAAGGATTGGGGCAAAAACATGGATCGACAAGGGGAGCACTGCCACGTTTTCAGCTGGCTCTTTCTCCCCTTGTCGACAGAATCATGCCGATCTTATCAATTCACGGTGCATAAAGGAAAAAGATGGCCAGGCAACAGACAACCATAGGCAAAAAAATCGGGGGAGGATTCGGGGCGGTGCTCCTCCTGGTCATGGTGCTCACCGGCATTTATCAGTTTGCGCTGACCTCCGCCACGACGAAGTTCACCCGGCTCATCGAGCAGGATCTGGCCATCGCTCTGCGCGCCAGCTCTGCCAAAATCGTTTTGGTCCAGTGCCGGCAGAACGAAAAGATGTTGCTGTACGCCGACGATGCGCTTCTCGCCAAGGAAGCAGACAGCTATATTGCCTCTTTTCAGGATGAGCTGGGGACCATCGAGGCCTTGGCCAAGAACGCCGGGCAACCAAAACTGGTGGAGACCGCCAAGCAACTGTTGCCTCTGGCCGATGACTATCAAAAAGCGTTTGGCGCCATGCTCGCCGCCCCCGTCGGCAATGAACGGATGGTCGCCACCCTTGCGCTGCGCAAAACAACCAAGGCCATTGACCCGCTGCTGGATGAATTACTCACTGAAGCCAAGGACGGAGCTGGAAAACAAACCATGCTGGCCAAGGATTCCGCCACCGTATTGGCCAGGATCGCCTTGGGGCTGGGGGCTGCTGTTCTGGTGGTTGGTGGACTGCTGGCTGTTTCTATTGGCCGGGGGATTTCGACCACCCTCAAGCAGGTCAGCCTCGCCTTGGGCGAGGGCGCCACCCAGGTCGGCGAGGCGGCGGGGGAGGTCTCCTCCTCCAGTCAGACCTTGGCTGAAGGCGCATCCCAGCAGGCCGCCGCAGTGGAAGAAACCTCCGCCTCCCTGGAAGAGGTCGGGGCCATGATCAAGCAGGATGCCGACAATGCCCGGCAGGCTGATACGCTGATGAAGGAAGCGAACCAGGTTATCCAGAATGCCGATGAGTCCATGAAAAAACTCACTACCTCCATGCATGAAATTTCGGCGGCCAGCGCCGAAACCCAGAAGATCGTGAAAACCATCGACGAGATCGCTTTCCAGACCAATCTGTTGGCTTTGAATGCTGCGGTTGAAGCGGCCCGGGCCGGCGAGGCCGGGGCCGGGTTCGCGGTGGTTGCCGATGAGGTTCGTAACCTGGCCATGCGGGCTGCGGAAGCGGCCAAGAACACCTCAAACCTCATTGAGGGCACGGTACAGAAGATCAATACCGGCAACGCCCTGGTCAGCGAGACCAGCGAATCATTTAATGTTGCCGCCCAGTCTACCACTCGTATAGGCACGATCATTACCGAGATGGCTGGGGCGGCAAGCCAGCAGGCCAGCGCCATCAACCAGGTTACCAAGGCCATTCATGAGATCGATACCGTGACCCAGAGCAACGCAGCGGCAGCGGAACAATCCGCCGCTGCCTCCGAGGAACTGAGCGCCCAAGCGGAGATGATGAGCGCCTCGGTCGGCGAATTGCGGGCAATGGTTATCTGCGCGGGAGAAGACGCCCCCCGCGGCGGAAGCGCCTCCCCCAAAGAGAGCCAGCTCAAGCGCCCGGTGATCACCAAGCTCTCGGCTCCGCGGAAGGCAGTGCCCACACGCAAGGCACTGCCGCCAGCAGCCAAGAAGCCGGCAGCCTCGTCCAAACCCAAAGATATTATCCCCATGGGCGAAGAATTCGAAGACTTTTAACCAGGCATGGGTCGCCCGGGGTTGCTTGCTATGTCTCTGCGCCTTGCGTTCTCGGTTTTTGTGTTTTCGTGGTCTAAATTTCGGCATCGTTGCCCGTCCTGCCCCCAACCAGACCGATAGATTTTAATCTGCCCATGCAAAAAGACTTTCATCGCCGGATCATCAAAAAACTGCTCCTCGGCTGGCTGATCCTTTCGGTCGTCATCGGTTCTCTGGTTGCCTATACAGAGTTCGAGCGGATTGACGCCTACGTGGTTGGCCTGGCCCGGACCAATTCCACACAGCTCCTTGCGGCAGCGCACAATTATTTTCATGATCCCACGGCGGGAAATGGCCGTCAGCTGGAGGTGATGGCCCAGTCCCTTGCCAACGAACGCCATTTCGTGATGGTTGAAGTCTATAACCAAAAGAAGGAAAAAGTCGTCGAATATGCTCTGCCGCATATCCAGGAGATCATGGCCCGCTTAGAGAAAAAGCGGCACGATTTCCTCATGGGGCAAGGGATCGAATACATGAAGGTCCTCCACGCCGATGTCATCTACCTGAAGCTGATCATGCCCATCACCGATCAGGAGGATCAGCGGATCATCGGCTACTTCGAAGGGGTCTATCAGGTGACGGGCCAGGAGATGGAACAGGTGCTCTGGCGGGTGACCTGGTCGATCATCCAGGTGGTGGCGGCGATCTTTCTCGCCACCCTGATCCTCTATCCGGTGATCATCTCCCTAAATCGCGATCTGATCATCCTTTCCGGCAATCTCGCCAAGGCAAACATCGGCATACTGAAGGTGTTGGGCAGCGCCATTGCCAAGCGAGACAGCGACACCAACGCCCACAACTACCGGGTGACCATCTACGCCATCAGGTTGGCCGAGGCCATCGGTCTCGAAAATCGAGAGATGCAGGCCCTGATCAAGGGCGCTTTTCTCCACGACGTGGGCAAGATCGCCATCAGTGACACCATCCTCCTGAAACCCGGCAAGCTCACAGAAGAAGAGTTTGCGGTGATGCAGACCCATGTCGGCCATGGGGTGGATATCATTCAGTCATACCAGTGGCTGCACGATGCGGTGGCTGTAGTGGAAAACCACCATGAGAAATATGACGGCAACGGCTACTTGGCCGGACAGCAAGGGGTGGCCATTCCGAAAAACGCCCGGATCTTTGCCATTGCCGACGTCTTTGATGCGCTCACCTCAAAAAGGCCCTACAAGGAGCCCTTTTCCTACGAGCGTTCGGTCACCATTCTACAAGAATCCTCCGGCAGCCACTTTGATCCGGAATTGGTCGACGCCTTTCTGGTCATTGCCCCGCAACTGTATGCACAATTCTGCGGCAACGAGCAGGAGGATGAGTTGAACACCCAGCTCGATCATCTGGTGCGGCGGTACTTCGCCGTCTGAACAAGAGCGCCCAAATTATGGGGCGTCAGATTTTTTTCCGGCCAGTTCTCTCCATACGCATAAAAATTCCCAGGCTCAGCGGAACATCTCACCGTGTTCGGGTCGTTGCCAGAATCGGGCAGGGTCATGCCCACGCCATCACAACTCCACTGTAGTCCCCCGCAAATCATCCCTGACAAGGGTCACCACATGAGCATTACCGACCTTGATCTCTCGGAAATCCACGATGGACCGTCCCAAATAGTGCAGGAGCACGGCCCGAACCACAATCAAATGGCTTACCACCAGCAGGTTTTGACCGAAATGATCACGAAAGATTGTTTCCAGGCTGGCGACAGCCCGGTTCTGCACCTCGGCAATAGTCTCGCAGCCCGGCGCGCGAAATCCGGCGGGATTATCAAGCCAGGTTGGATATTCAAGCCCAAACCTCGCTCGAATCGCGTCCTTGGTCAGCCCGTCCCAGTGGGGAATGTGGATCTCGGTCAAGGCTTCTTTCGCTTCAACCGGCACGGTGAGCAGCTCTCCGACAATCCCGGCCGACTGCCTGGTCCGCGCCAAGGGACCGCAGAAAATCTTGCTGATATCGCACTCACCCAGCCTTTTCCCGACCCCCACCAACTGCGCCACGCCCTCTGGATGCAGGGGCTCCTGGGTGCGGCCGGCAAAAACATTATCCTTGTTTGCCGCCGTCAGGCCATGCCGGATAAGATAGATAGTGGTTTTCATGTTTGCCCTTTCACTCTGCCGACAAAAGCGACTTCAGCCGCGATAAGTAAACCGTTGCGCACAACATCATAGCCGCCCGAAACTACAAAAAACTCTTGCCCTTCAACGTTTCTTCGGGGTAAGCTTACGGCCTTAAACTCTAAGGAAAATCACTCTTTTTTTCAATAAGGAAACCGGTCATGCTCAAACAAATCAAGCGCACAGTCTTCCCTGCCTTGCTCGCCGCACTGATCTTCGCCATGCACCTTGCGCTGCCAACGGCCGGGGCCGCCCAAACCAGGCGCATCGCCTTCCTGCCCTTCAAGGCCAACGCTCCCCAGGACATGGGCTATCTCACCACCGGCATCCGCGACATGCTTGCCAGCCGCCTTGCTTCGGAGATCGACCTCACCGTGATCGACAAGGCCGTGGTGGACAAAGCCATGGCCAGCGCCGGAACCCCAACCCAGAAAGAGGCGTTTCTCAAGCTGGGCAAAACCCTCCAAGCGGATTTTTTAGTGGTCGGCAGCCTCACTGCCTTAGGCAGCAGTCTCTCGCTGGATGCCAAGGTCTTTGATATGGCCAAGGCCGAGCCCCGGAATTTTTATGCCACAGCCAAGAATGAAAGCGAGATTATCCAAAGCATCGACTCCCTGGCCTGGGATATAAGCGAGAAAATATTCGCCCACAAACGTCCGGCCACAGCACTAACCCAGCCCGTGGCGGCCGGACAGAACGGTGCCAGGCCCAGCCGCAGTATGCCACCGCCCATCCAGACCGGGCCTTTGCCGGCCGCCCAGGGATGCAGCAAGGCGACTCTCCCTTTATTTATCCCAAGGACATCACCAGCGAGTTTCAGAAATCCCAGAACATGAAGCTTTCCCTTCAATTCATAGAAATGGCTGATCTTGATGGCGATGGCCAAGACGAGGTTATTTTTGCCGACAACAATTCGGTCCAGATCTTCAAACGTGACAACAATCGTCTGAGTAAGGTCGGCCAGATTCCCGGAAAAAACGGGTACCGCATACACGCCATCACCGTGGCAGACCTGAACAAAAACGGCAAACCGGAAATCTATGTGAGTGCTGCGGACAGCAAAGGACCTAACTCTTTTGCCTTCGAGTGGCTTGGCGCGGACAAGGCCAACTATCTTTTTCAGGATGCCAAGTGGTATGTTCGGGCCATGCCCGTACCCGGCGAAGGCATGGTGCTGGCCGGCCAGCGGTCCGATTCCAGCAAGGCCGTGGCCGCAGGCATCTTTCATCTCAATCTGAGCAATGGCGCCCTGAAAGCGGGCAGCCCCATGGAGATTCCGGCCAGCGTTAATCTGTTTGAGTTCACCATTGCCGATCTGGACAACGACGGCAGCCGGGAGATTATCGCCATCGACCAGTACGATCGACTCCAGGTATTGCGCTCCAGTGGCACTGTCCTGTGGAAAAGCGACGAGTTTTACGGCGGCACCACCCGCTTCATCGGCGGTACGGACGGCTTCGGGTCTGGCAAGGCCAGCAGTCAGGAAGGGGCGACCCGTATTTATATCCCCTCGCGGATCATCGTCTATGACGTTAATGGCGATGGCAAGCAGGACGTCATCATCAACAAAAACCTGTCCTCCTCGTCACGTCTTTTTGAAAACATGAAAAATTATCCCTCCGGCGAAATCCACGCCCTCAGCTGGAACGGTATCGCCCTGTCCGAGTTGTGGCGGACCAAAAAGATCGACGGCTATATCGTGGACTATCTTCTCCGCCCCAATGCGGACAAAAAAGGAGCGGAACTGCTGGTCGGGTTAATTTTGGGCAGCAGCCCACTTGACCTGTTCAGCGAGCAGACCTCCACCATGCTCATCTACCAACTGGATTTCACCAAAAAGCAGGCGCAGTGAAGCGGTGGCAGTAAAAAACGGTGGCAGCTGACGACGGAAGCTGCCAGCCCCTCTTTTCGGGAAGAGTGTTCGCTATAGACCAAACAGCGTCCGCTGGCGTGGATCAACGCCGTTATCCTGTCCTTGGTCCAAAGGGACAGCGCCATCATCGGCCTGATGACCCTTGACAAAGAGGAAGCGTTCCAGGTTACGCTGAAATTCCGTCCACTGATAGCCTTCACCCTTTACCTGCCCAGCCAGACGATCCAGATAGTTAATCTTGGCGTCGAGGTCGTCCAGGAAGTTCAGGGCAAAAGCCTCCTGCATCATGGGCAAAGAGGGTGAGCCGAACTCATGGCGACCGTGATGGCTCAGGATAAGATGCTTGAGCCGATCGGCCAGGTCTTCCGGAAACCCGGAGATACCATTGATTTTTTCCTGAATCATCTCTATCCCCAGAACCATATGCCCCACCAGGCGGCCCCGATCCGAGTATTCGAAGGGGAAAGAGTCGAAACTGAATTCCTTGAGCTTGCCGAGGTCGTGGAGGAGCGCCCCGGCCATGAGCAGCGAACGGTCCAGGCTTGGGTAAAGGCCACT
Organism: Desulfurivibrionaceae bacterium; assembly: GCA_041671085.1. Taxonomy (GTDB): domain Bacteria; phylum Desulfobacterota; class Desulfobulbia; order Desulfobulbales; family Desulfurivibrionaceae; genus Thiovibrio. The sequence continues at coordinate 97,827 of JBAZCG010000001.1, forward strand.
GACGCTGTCCGCCAGGCGGGCCACGGCCAGAGTGTGCTCCAACAGGCCGCCCACATAGGCATGGTGCATCATCTTGGCGGCTGGCGCTTTTTTAAAGGACTGCATGAGGCGGCGTTCCCCGAACAAAGCCAAGAGCAGCTCTTTGAGAAAGGGGTTCTCCACACTGCCCGCAAGTTTGACAAGCTCTTTGGCCATGAAGGTGATGTTGCCCTGGGTGCTGGGAACAAACAGGGCCAGGTCAACCTCGCTGTCTGCAATCCGGGCCAGGTTGTCGATCCGGAGCTGAAGGATGCCTTTATAGGCCTGGGAATGACCGGTAACGGACACAATAGCCCCGGCCGGGCATTCGCCCATGAACTGCTCGGCATTCTCCCAGACCCGGCCAGAGATCTCTCCTGTGGCGTCCATCAGAACGAGACTCAGATAGGGCTTGCCCGCCTTGGTCTCGCCACGGCTCATTTCCCGGACCAAGAAAAGGTCGTGTACTGTCTGGCCGTCTGTAATTTCTTTTATCTGTGTTTTTTTGATGGCTGTTGTCATGGGGCTCGGTAATAGGTGTAAGGAGATTCGTGAGTGAGAACCCTGGATATCAAGGAGATTGAGCGGAAGGGGAGTCTTGCAAGGGCATCGTGGGGCGTTGACGGGATTGGCTTTTTTTAGCCCAGACTCAATTGCCCGCCGAAAGCCTTCCGGCGGCACTTGGTCGCCATACGACCGGTACTTGCATTCCCATCTCGCATGGCTTCAACATTGAGTGTTGTTCTTAAAGCCTCTTCTTCCGTGACGTTGAGTTGTCCACGTTAAAGGAGGCTTCTCTCTCGCTGGAACTGTCAGATTTTTGTGTACCCCGGCAAAGCCAGGGCACCTTCTGGGAATTATTCGTCATCCTCCAAATCGTCATCCTCAAGCTCATCGTCTTCCAGAGCTTCGGTTTCATCGTCCTCGGCTCCGGCTTCCTCATCGTCTCCAGACAAATCATCGTCCGCAGAGGCGCCTGATTCCTCCTCGGTTCCGGCGAGAAGTTCGTCGTCTTCCTCGGCGGATGGTTTGCGGATTTTTGTCGGGGGCAGGATGATGGCGGTGATTTTTACAATATCTTGTCGCACCAGCGGATCTGCAAGACAATAAGCACATTCAGCAATGTGCTTTTCCATAAAAGAAACCATGCGGGCGGGCGCCATGGACTCTTCCTGGACTTGGGCATACCATGATTTGACAAGCCCCTGCAAGCGCTTGCATTCCATCGTTACTTACTCCTTTGTCTGTTTCAAAACCGGCGCAACACCGCCATAAGACAAACCCCATGTTTGTCCTAAGTCGAGCCATATGTACCGTATTTTTTTTCCGCTGCCCAGGCTCTTTTATCAAAAAGAAGAAAAATGTTGTTTCCCTGCGGCTAACATTATATCTTGGCGCAGCGGAAGGAAGTGGAAAGGGCGCTGGTGGCTCTCCCGGACTTCAAATCCGGTGCACCGGGTTAACAGCCTGGTGGGTGGGTTCGATTCCCATGCACTTCCGCCAAAACACTTTGATTTAATTAATTTTTCCACAAGTTTGCTCCCACGAAACTATCACCGGCGTCATCGAAGGGAATTTAATACCCTCAAACATTGTGAATAGGCAACATATCGAACCCTGGCGCCGTGTGCAATAGTGTTTTTGAAATTGTCATAGCAAGATGTTCGATTTCGCCAATTGACGTGCTTCATATCAACAGCCGTCAGAAAAGAGAGCCGCCTCCGACTTTTTCCCTCCCTGCCTTTCAAAATTGAAATACAGATACACCGCACATCTGCCTTGGGAGTCAATCACTCTGCAAGGTTTTTTGATTCACCCACGGTTGGGGATGCACGTTGTCATAGGCTCTGGGCCTGGTTGCCATGCAGAGAGAATCAAGGTTCCGTGCGCTCCTTGTCAGAGGTTATCAATTGATCGGCACGCGTTGCATCCCGCCAAACAGTGACGAGAACCGCGAAAAGAACCGGGCCAAGGATAAGACCGAGAATCCCAAGGGCAAACACGCCGCTGATCGCGCCGAGCACAATCGCCGGAGCAGGAATATTGCTTTTTGCGCCAATGGCAAGCGGCCGGATCGCGTTATCGGCAAAGCCCACGAAAAAAATACACCAGAGCGCCAGGAACAGCGCTGTGAGATAGGCGCCGTTGATGGCAATAAGGGCGACAAGGGGCACCCAGATAATGCCCGTACCGACAACCGGCACGAGCGCCGCCAAGGCCGTCAGCGCACCGCAAAGAACCGGGGCAGGGGCTCCGGCGACAAAATACCCGAGTCCGGCGATTATGCCCTGCACAAGACAGGTGAAGATTGTCCCGACTGTCACCGCGGTGGTTGTGGCGCGAATCTCGGAAAAATAGTGGCGGGCTTTGTCCTGGTTGGTGGCGAATCTTCCGATAGCAGTAGCCACAATTCTTGCCCCGTCACGGTAGATGAAAAAAAGGATGAACAGCGCCACCGCCAGGGTGAAAAGGAGTTCCCCAAGGTTTTTGGCTGTATTGGTCGCCAGATGAAAGAGATATCCCGAAGCGCCGGACGCCAGCTTTGCGCCGAAACCGGAAAGATCAATGCCGAACCGCTCGCCCTGGGCAATAATCTCGCTGGCGAAGGGAAAATGGCTGAGAGCGCCTGACCCGGTCGTGGTAAATGCCTGAACAAGCTGCTCACCTTCTCTGTACCACCCGACGGCGTTTTGGGCGACCATGACGAACAGGGCTGCAATCGGGAGCATGAAGCAAACCGTTATTGCAAGAACCATCACTCCGGCAGAGCGGTTCGGGTGACGAGGAAACTTCCTGGCCAGGCGAGTATGATGGGGAAGGGTCGCGAGGCCGATGATAAGCGCCCAGGCCAACGGCTTGGCGAGGGGGGCCGCCAGCAGGGCAAAGAGCCAGATCGCGGTAGCCGTGGCAAGGGCAGCCATGACGCTCAGGTATATTTTCTTGTCCATTGTTGTCTCCTTTTCGAGAAAAATAGAGGGCGCTGACCTCAGCCCCATCTTTCCAACTCCGGAACAAAAAAAGGCGATCCTCCCACCGGGAGAGCCGCCTCCGGCTTTTCCCCTACCAGCCTTTCTCCGCGTACCCCTCGATGCGGTGGAAGTTGAGGTAGCGGTACACCTCGTCCGCCTTGGGGGTGACCCGCTCGGCAAGGATGGCGTTGTATTCCGCCACGGTGGGGATGCGCCCCAACACGGTGCAGACCGCGGCCAGCTCGGCGGAGCCCAGGAACACCTTGGCCCCGGTGCCGATACGGTTGTCGAAGTTGCGGGTGGAGGTGGAAAAGACCACGGCGTTGTCGCGGGTTCTCGCCTGGTTGCCCATGCAGAGCGAACAGCCGGGGATTTCCGTCCTCGCCCCGGCCCGGCCAAGGATGCTGTACACCCCTTCGGCCTTGAGCTGCTCCTCGTCCATGCGGGTGGGGGGCGCCACCCAGAGGCGGCCGGCCACCTGGGGCTTGCCGTCGAGAATCCTGGCCAGGGCCCGGAAGTGGCCAATGTTGGTCATGCAGGAGCCGACAAAGACCTCGTCGATGGGGGTGCCCGCCACCTGGGACAACAGCTTTACGTCGTCCGGGTCGTTAGGGCAAGCCAGCACCGGCTCGGTAATCGCGTTAAGATCGATCTCCAGCACCGCCTTGTATTCGGCATCGGCGTCCGGGACCAACAATTCGGGCGCGGCCAGCCATGCCTCCATGGCAGCGATCCGATTACGCACGGCGCTGGCATCCTGATAACCACGGGTGAGCAAATTCTTGAGCAACACGACGTTGGAGCGGAGGAACTCGGCCACCGGCTCCTGGTTGAGCCGCACGGTGCAAGCGGCGGCAGAGCGCTCGGCCGAGGCGTCGGCCAGCTCGAAGGCCTGTTCCACCGCAAGATCGGGCAACCCCTCGATCTCAAGGACCGTCCCGGCAAAGAGGTTCTTTTTGCCCTTCTTCTCCACGGTGAGCAGCCCCTGCTGGATGGCCACATAGGGGATGGCGTTGACCAAATCCCGCAGGGTGATGCCGGGCTGCATGGTGCCGGTGAAGCGGATCAGCACCGACTCCGGCATCACCAGGGGCATGGAGCCGGTGGCCGCGGCAAAGGCCACCAGACCGGAACCGGCCGGAAAGGAGATGCCGATGGGAAAGCGGGTGTGGGAATCGCCGCCGGTGCCCACGGTATCGGGGAGAACCATGCGGTTGAGCCAGGAATGGACCACGCCGTCGCCGGGGCGCAAGGAGATGCCGCCCCGTTCGCTGATGAATCCGGGCAGGGTCTGGTGGGTCTTCACGTCCACCGGCTTGGGGTAAGCGGCGGTGTGGCAGAAGGACTGCATCACTAGGGGCGCGGAGAATTTCAGGCAGGCCAGCTCCTTGATCTCGTCGCGGGTCATGGGGCCGGTGGTGTCCTGGGAGCCCACCGAGGTCATCTTTGGCTCGCAGTACATGCCGGGTCGTACCCCAGGCAGCCCACAGGCCTTGCCCACCATCTTCTGGGCCAGGGAATAGCCCTTACCGCTGTCCTTGGGAACCTCCGGCTCCCGGAAGAGAGTGGAGGGCGGAAGACCCAAAGCCTCGCGGGCCTTGGCAGTGAGGCCCCGACCGATGATGAGATTGACCCGGCCACCGGCCTGAACCTCGTCGGGCAGGGTGGCAGGAGAGAGGCTGAACTTGGTAACGGTCTGCCCATCACGGCTGATTGTGCCCGTACCAGTGTTGATGGTGATGATATCGCCGGTCTCAAGGCTGGTGACATCGCACTGGATGGGCAGCATGCCCGAATCTTCGGCAGTGTTGAAATAAATGGGCGCGATGGTGGAACCCATCACCACCCCGCCGGTGCGCTTGCCCGGCACATAGGGGATGTCCCGGCCCATGTGCCAGAGCATGGAGTTGACTCCAGACTTGCGGGAAGATCCTGTGCCTACCACATCGCCCACATAGGCTATTGGGTACCCCTTTTTCTTCAGCTCCTCGATCACCGGAAGCGAGCCGGGCAGACGGTTGATCAGCATGGACTGGGCGTGCAGGGGGATGTCCGGACGACTCCAGGCCTCGGAGGCCGGGGAAAGATCGTCGGTGTTGGTCTCGCCCGCTACCTTAAACACGGTGACGGTGAGTTCCTCCGGCATGGGGGCACGGGAGGTGAACCAGGTCGCTTCGGCCCAGTTAATAAGCACCTCTCTGGCTTGAAGATTATTTTTCGCCTTAACCACCACCTCCTGAAAGGCGTCATAAACCAAAAGGGTGCCGGAGAGCCCGGCCACCGCTGCCGGGGCCAGGCCCGCATCATCAAGCAGATCGATGAGCGGCTGCACGTTGTAACCGCCAAGCATGGTGCCCAGCAGCTGCACCGCCGCCTTCATTTCGATGAGCGGCGAGACGATCTTCCCCTGCGCCACCCCGGCCAAAAATTCTGCCTTGACCTTGGAGGCCTCATCTACGCCCGGTGGCACCTGATTGCTGAGGAGATCAAGCAGGGTTGCTTCCGTTCCGGCGGGCGGTTTTTGCAGCAGCGCGACCACGGCAGTGGTCTGGTCAGCAGACAGGGGAAGGGGGGGTAGGCCAAGAGCAGCCCGCTCGGCAACATGTTTTTGATACGCCTCAAGCATGGATACGACCTCCTTGCATAATAAGAAACCGGGGTAGCCCGGTGATTTTTTTCAAACCAGATTCCTACCCTTGCCGGACCAGACCTGTCAAGGAGAACCTGAGGGCAGGATCGCATACAAAAAAAGGCGGCAGGAGTTTCCCCTGCCGCCAAAAGCTTTAAAGGCTTCTCCGTAATCAGCCAGCCGCCATCAACCTATCGATATCCTCGCTGCCGATGGTTTCCTTCTCCAGCAAACCCTTGGCTATGGCCTCCAAGATTCCACGATTTTCGTTGAGCAGCCGGGTCGCCGTCTCCCTGGCCTCGGTCACCAACCCGGTCACAGCCTGGTCGATGCGCACCGCCGTCTCCCCGCTGTAGGGTTGCCGACTCCGCCCGGACTCATCTGGCCCGGCAAAATTCATGGGCCCGATGGCCTCGCTCATCCCCCATTCGCAGACCATCTTCCTGGCAATGTTTGAGGCCCGTTCGATGTCGTTGCCTGCCCCGGTGGTGACGTCGCCGAAGACGATTTCCTCGGCCACCCGACCGCCCAGAAGGATGCAGAGGTTGTTCATCAGCCAGGACCTGGACTGCGAATGCTTCTCGTCGGTGGGCAATTGCATGGTCAACCCCAGGGCGCGGCCCCGGGGAATGATGGTCACCTTGTGCACCGGATCGGTGCCGGGCAGCAGCCGGGCAACCAGGGCATGGCCCGCCTCGTGGTAGGCGGTGAGTTCCTTGTCCTTGGCGGTGAGGATCATGCTGGTGCGCTCCGCCCCCATCATGACCTTGTCCTTGGCCTTTTCCATGATAGCCATGTTAATCTTGCCCACCTCAAAGCGGGCCGCCATCAGGGCTGCCTCGTTAACCATATTGGCCAGCTCGGCCCCGGAAAAACCAGGGGTGCCCTTGGCAATGATGGACATATCCACATCGGTATCCAGCTGGACCTTGGCGGCATGGACCTTGAGGATCTTCTCCCTGCCCCGCACATCGGGCAGGGGCACGACGATCTGCCGGTCGAACCTACCCGGCCGCTTGAGAGCCGGGTCCAGGATATCGGGCCGATTGGTGGCGGCGATGATGATGACCCCGGCATTAGCCTCGAAGCCGTCCATCTCGACCAGCAACTGGTTCAGGGTCTGCTCGCGCTCATCGTTACCGCCACCGGCCCCGGCCCCACGCTGCCGACCCACCGCATCGATCTCATCGATAAAGATGATGCAGGGCGCCTTTTTCTTGGCCTCCTTAAACAAATCCCGCACCCGGCTCGCGCCGACGCCGACATACATCTCGACGAAATCCGAGCCGCTGATGGAAAAAAACGGCACCTGGGCCTCCCCGGCAATGGCCCTGGCCAGCAGGGTCTTGCCCGTGCCCGGCTCGCCGGAAAGGAGCACGCCCTTGGGGATCTTGGCCCCCACCCGGGTGAAGATGCCGGGGTCGCGGAGAAAATCAACGATCTCGCCCAGCTCGTCACGGGCCTCTTCAATACCGGCCACATCAGCAAAGGTGAGCTTGGACTCCTCACCCTCGATAAGACGAGCCCGGCTCTTGCCGAAGGTCATCAAGCCCTTGCCGCCTCCGCCCTGCTGCTGGCGCATGAAATACAGGCCCAGGCCCACCAGCACTATCATGGGCAGCCAGGAGCCGATGATACTCACCAGCCAATGGGGCTCTTTTTTCTTTTCCATCTGGAGGGTGATCCCCTCCTTCATAAAGGGCTGCACCTGCTCCAAATTGTCCGGCAGCACGGTCTGGAAGCGGTTGCCCACCAAATCCTGGGCCTCGGCCACGTTTTCCCGGATGGTGATCTTGCTCACCTTGCCCGAGTTGACGCTTTCCAGAAAATCGTTGTAGCTGATCTGGTTGATCGGCTCGCTCGCTGGATTGAAAAGATGGATCAGCAGCAACCCCACCAGGGCGATGACCAGCCAGATGGACAGGTTCTTGTAAAATTGGTTCAAGGCGTACCTCCAGGTTGGATTTTCTCAATGTTGTACACGATGCAGGCAGAAAGATGCAAGCAATCAGGCGGAGATTGACCGGTCGCTTGGCAAGCCGCCAAGCCGGTCGATCTTTTTCGGCACCAGGGAGCTGGACATGAAGGCCGTGCAGAGCTTGCGTTTCTCAAAGGAGCATCCGGCAATGTTCCAGCAGGGGGTGTACTGCAGCAATTTGTGGATGGCGGCTAGGGAGATGCCATGCTCGTGGATCATGGTGCGCAGGCAGGAAACCCATTTCAGGTTGTCCAGGCTGTAATAGCGCCACTTGCCGTGCCGGGCCGGGGCCAGCAGCCCGTCGCGCTCATACATCCGCAAGGTGCGCGGGGTAACACCCAGCATCTCGGCGGCGGCGCTAATGGTGAAGACGGCCTGGTCATCGGCCAGCAAAGGATGGCCAAAGCCGGGGGTAGAGGTTTCGGATGTGAGAGGGCCGTGTGCGTTCATGGTGGAGCCTCGTTATTCAAGATATTTCCAGGGGCATGGGCCCATCGATTTTCAGGGAAAAAACCGCGATGATGGCCGGCAGGGCGGCAAAAGGGCCCAGGAGCAAGGAGAGGACAAAGGAGCTGACAAACCAGCAGGTTTCGGCTAGCTTGCCAGTGGCGAGGCTAACGACCGGGGTTGCACCTTTTTTTTTGTTGCAAAATGTTTTCTTCATGGCCGACCTCCTGTACCGGATGTCATCGGCGGCGCAGAATCATTTCATACACCGCTTTGCTTTGATATATACGCAAGGGCCATGCCAGGGAAGACTGAAGGGAAGAAAAAGAAAAGAACGCGAATGCTTTTTTCCACACAAAAACAAACATATGCTTGTGATATAAAAAATTATTTATATGGAACAATGTATCTTGATGACGAAATTAATCCTCCAGAAACAGGCTAACAATACTCCCTGATTCAATCCGTCACGGAGCATATTGCGCCCAGAATACCCCCTCATTTTACTTCTGAGACATGACAGATACCAAACACTGTAAACAATGCGGCACCTGTTGCCGGAAAGGCGGACCAGCCCTGAGCCGGGAGGATCTCGGCCTCGTCCGGCAAGGGTATATCCGGCATGATCAGCTGGTCACCATCCGGCAAGGGGAGATGGGCTACAACCCCGCAACCGCCAGGCTTGAACCGGTGCCTGTTGAGCTGCTCAAAATTCGAGGCCAGGGGAGTGGCTGGACCTGCCTATTCTTTGCCGAAGAAAGCAACGGTTGCACCATCTATGCGCACCGCCCCGCAACCTGCAGGATTCTCCAGTGCTGGCAGCCCGAAACGCTCTTAGCCACCATCTACCAGGACACCTTGCGCCGCGTCGACCTGATCAACCCCACCGACCCGATCCTGACAGAGATCGAGCGCCATGAACAAGCCTGTCCAGGACAGGTCTTCACCGATCTGCTAACCAAGGTTGGCGGGACGGAGAATCTAGCCCGACTCAGCGAGATGGTGCGCGCCGATCTTGCCATCAGGAGTGAGGTGGCCCAAAAAACAGGAATTTCACTGGAGATGGAGTTTTTTCTCTTTGGCCGACCGCTATTTAAGCAGCTGAGTGGATCTGGGATAGAGTGCGTTGCGGAAAACGAGGGGATCCGTTTGGAGAGGCAGAACAAGTAACGCTAATTATAAAAAATCCGGCAATCATTGCACACTGTAAGGCGTGTTTCACATGTATCTGTTCTTTTTCTTTGGTTGCCCAAAGAAAAAGAACGAACAAGAAAAGGCCCCCAGCCACCTGTCCCGCCGGAAGCGGGATACCCTGCGCTCCTCGATGCTGCCGGGAGTTTGTAAACTCGGCTTCGCCTCAAATAGTGTAAACTCCTTTTTCGGCAGCCTTTCCGGTGCTCGGCGGGGTGACAATGGGATTTTGCAACGGCCTACTTTACCTCCCGCACCATGATCTCTTCGGACCAGTCGTTGTGCTCAAACTGCTCATGGTCCGGCTTGGCTGGTTTTTCCTCGGTCAGCCGCTGCTTCACCCACTTGAGCACCTGCTCGAACTCACCGGCCATCTCGGCCATGGCACGACCCCGATGACTGACTCGGTTCTTCTCTTCCATGGTGAGTTCGGCAAAAGTTTTGCCCAGCTCCGGATAAAAGAAAATCGGGTCGTAGCCAAAGCCATCGTCGCCCCGAGGCGCGGTGAGCAGCTCGCCTTCGCAGGTTCCCTCGTAGGTCAGGGCCGGGCCGCTGGGTACGGCAATGGAGATGACACAATGAAAAGCGGCCTTACGGTTGGTAATCCCTTCCATGTCCTTGAGTAGCTTGGCCGTATTCTCCACATCGCGGGCCTTTTCTCCGGCGTAGCGGGCGGAATACACGCCGGGCGCACCATCCAGGGCCTCGACTGCCAGCCCGGAATCATCCGCGATACACGGCAACCCCAAAACCTTGGCGGTGAAATGCGCCTTTTTGTAGGCATTGTCATCAAAGGTTGCGCCGTCCTCAACCACCTCGGGGATTGGGCCAAAATCGGCCAGACTCCTAATCTCCACCGGAAAATCCTTAAGCAGTTCCTTAAACTCCTTGAGCTTTCCCTTATTCGTAGTGGCAAGCACCAATATATTGAACATGATTTTTCTCCTTTCTGTCGCCGCTATCACTGCTCAGGCAAAAGTGATCATTTACCCGTATCACCGCCGGAAGTCAAGACCAGGCCAACCCCTGGTTTTACGAAATTAAAATGCGCTCCTTGACTTGAATCAAGGTTTTTGCCGACAATGGGGGATAGTGTGCATCATAATCTCAACAATGGAGGACTCCATGTCAGACCAGAATTCCAAGAGCTACAATATTCTCCCCGGACCGAAAATGGGTCTTGTCACCCCTGATTATCTAGAAGCGGTTGCTGCGGCAGCGCGCAAGCACAATATCCCGCTGCTCAAGCTCACCTCGGCCCAACGGATCGCCATCGGCGGCCACAGTCCTGAGGCGGCGGCAGCAATCTGGCAGGATTTCGGCCAGGCCGAAGGCCCGAAAAAACCGGTGGGCATCCACTACATCCAGTCCTGCCCCGGCGTGCAGTGGTGCAAATTCGGTAGGCAGGATTCCCCGGTCCTGGGCAAGAAGATGGAGGAGGCCCTGATGACCATCCCGCTCCCCGCCAAGGCCAAAGTCGGCATCTCCGGCTGCCCCATGAACTGCTGTGAGAGCTTTGTCCGCGACATCGGAGTGTTCGGCAAGAAGAACGGCTGGACCCTGGTCTTCGGCGGCAACGGCGGCGGGCTACCGAGAATCGGCGACATCATCGCCCAGGATTTGAATGATACCGAGGTGATCGCCCTGGCGGGAAAATGCCTCCGCCACTACGCTGCCAACGCCCGCAAGCTGGAACGCACCGCCCGCTTCATGGAGCGCACCGACTTGGACCTGTTCAAGGCCGCAGTGCTGGCCGGATAACCAATCACGGTTCCGTTTCGCCCTCGTTGCTCACCACGGTCAGCCAGGGCGGGACCGGACAATCGAGCGCCTCGGCCATGGCGCGGAAGAGCTCGGCCTCGCGGATGGTGATCTTTTCGTCGTAGGTGATGCAATCAAGGGCGGCAGCGAGGACCTGCCGCCGGGTTTCCATGGCCGACCTGCCAAGGATTTTGAGTCCGGCGTCAAACCCCTTGAGCGGACATTCCTTGGCAGGCCTGTAACTGAAAGCTTCATATCCCTGCCAAAAACCCGGATCGCCTGCATCAACGATTTTTGCGCCAGCTCCTCGTCCCCATGGCCCAACCGGGAAAGCAGGGAAAGCACGCAAGAGATCTCGTCGCTCATCTGGGCCAGCGTCCGGGACGGCGCCAGCGAACTTCCCGGACGCCGGAACCGTGATTCCAGATGCCTGGACAGCACATGGCGCAGGGCATACTCGAACAGATCGATCCTACCGTCGGCCTGCATGAGCTGATCGACGACCCTTTTAAAACCCGCATACTGGGACTGGGAGAGGCTTTTCAGGGCCGGCATGGCCAGATCCACCAAGGGCAGCCGTATTTCCAACCGCAGCCCGCCAAGGGCGGGGAGAAGCCGCGCCAACTCCTGTTGCACCTCCGGGTCCGCCTCCTTTTCCAAAACCCCACGCTGTTTCGCCCGGATGGCGGGATCGGGGGCAAGCAGGAGGCCGTAGACCACCGCCCTGGCCCCGAAACCGTTCCTGGCCGCATCCCGAACCGGAAGCGGGATGCTATCGATCATCTCCCGGGCCAATCGCAGGTGTTCCCCGTGCGGGCTGCCGATCACCTCTTTCAGGGATTTGCCCGCAGCCAGGGAATCGATGAAAACATGCCGCCCATCTTCAGCGGCCGAGAGTTCCCCCGACATGGCGCCGGGCTGGCTGGCTGGGGCCGCATACATCATGGCCTCTTCCTCGCCGATCGGCACTGGCGCCACCCGCTCCGGGAAATCCCCCCGGAATTCCGGGTCAAGCCGCTGGATCCGCTCCTTCAGGGGCGGGTGGGTTGAAAAAACGTTGAACCAACTTTCCGTAAGGCCATTGCCGAAAAACATATGGCTGATCTCGGAGGCATGGGCGTCGCGGATTTTCGACCCGGCAGACAAGCCGCCGATTTTTTTCAGCGCACCCGCTAACCCCAGAGGATTTCTGGTAAACTGCACCGCCGAAGCATCCGCCAAAAATTCCCGCTGCCGTGCCACCGCGCTTTTAATGAGTCGGGCGATAAACACCCCGGTGTAACCCAGGATCAGCAGGGCAACTCCGATTAGTATCGCATAAAAACCGCCGCCCCCCTGACCCTTTCCCGCGCTGCGAATTCCCACACGATCCGTGGAAAACGCGCTTTTGAGCATGATCTCCCCGAGCAAGCCGATAACCAGGATGCCGTGCAGAATCCCCTGGAGCCGGGCATTGATCAGCATATCGCCGTAGAGGATATGACTGAACTCATGGGCGATCACCCCTTGCAGCTCTTCTCGGCTGAGGTACTGCACCGCCCCCCTGGTGATGCCGATCACCGCGTCTTCCTGGAAAAACCCGGCGGCAAAGGCATTGATCCCGGATTCCCGATCCATCAGATAGACCGTGGGCACCGTGACCCCCGAAGCAATGGCCATCTCCTCGATGATGTTTAACAACCGCCGTTCATAAAAATCGCGGGTATCCGGGTAGATGACCCTCCCGCCCAGGAGCTGGGCGATGAGGCTGCCGCCGCCGCTACGCAGCCGCAGGTACTTGTAGCCAGTGCCCGCCAAGATCAGGGCCAGGACCACCATGGCTATCCTGCCCAGGAGAGCGAAATTCCACTGGCTCGGGGCCAGGTTGAAGGGGGTCACCGAGACATAGAGGCGGCCGGGGCTGAAGGTGGTCAGCACATAGAGGAATACCGAAACCAAGGTAACAACCACCGCCACCGCCACGGTAAAATAGAGCATCAGCCAGAAGGTGTTTCTCCGGGCGGTGTGTTGTTGTTCGAAAAAATCACGCATCGTCTCTCACCACACGGCTCAGAATCCGACCTTTGGGGCCTCGCGCTCTTTTTGGTCCTCAATCTCCATAAATTGCGCGGGCTGAAAACCGAAGATCCCGGCAAAGAGCACGGCGGGGAACAACTCCCGGCCATTGTTGTAGGTCATCACCGCGTCGTTGAAGGCTTGGCGGGCAAAGGCGATCCGGTTTTCCGTGGAGCTCAATTCCTCGCTGAGCTGCATCATGTTCTGGTTGGCCTTGAGGTCGGGATAGGATTCCACCAGGGCGAAAAGACGGCCCAGGGTCCCGGAGAGCGCGCCTTCCGCCGCGATCACTCCCTGGATGGCCGCAGCGTTGGCCGGATCGGCCGCCGCCTGTTTCACGGCGCCCGAGGCTTGGTTACGGGCGGCAATGACCGCCTCCAGGGTTTCCCGTTCGTGCTTGATGTACTCCTTGGCCACGGAGACCAAATTGGGGATGAGATCGTACCGCCGTTTCAGCTGCACATCGATCTGGGCAAAGCTGTTTTTAAAGCGGTTGCGCAACCCCACCAGCCGGTTGTAGATCCCGACCACCAGCAAAACCAGCACCACAAACACTGCCAAAAAAACTATTCCTCCCATGCTCAGACCTCCCAGTATTGTTTCCTTGTTCTGTGCGTTGTCGCTTAAAACCAAAGATTACAGACGGTCACTGCGGCAATAAGCCCGGCGGTTTCGCCGCAGAGCGCTGCGGGCAGGGCATGGCGCGTCCGCCGAATGCCGATGGCTCCGAAATAAACGGCCAGGACATAGAGGGTGGTTTCGCTGGAGCCCTGGATCACCGAAACCATGGCGGAAAGCAGGCTGTCCGGCGACTGTTTGATAATCTCGCTCATGAAGGCGAAGGAGCCGCTGCCGGACAGAGGCCGAAGCAACCCCATGGCCAGAGCCTCGGCCGGCATGCCCACCGCGGTGGTTAGGGGCGAGAGGACGGCAACCAAGATATCCATGGCCCCGCTGGCCCGGAACATGCCGATGGCGACAAAGATCGCCACCATGAAGGGAATGATCCGCATGGCAGTGGTGAAACCCTCCTTGGCCCCGTCGGTGAGGGTTTCATAGATTCTCACCCCCCGCAGATAACCGAAGATGAGCAGCCCGGAAATCAGGGCCGGAATCAGCCAACTGGATAGGTTGTTGAGGCTGTCCGCAGAAAAAGTCAACGGCTCCGTCGCGCTGCTCAACTGATACACCGCCCCCCCGGCAAAGACTGCGACCAGCAGCCAGATGAAGCATTTTCCCGTCGCGCTGGGCGGGAACAGCTCCGGCTCGGCGCAGATCTCTATCTCGGTTTCGGCTGTCTCATAGGTCTCCTGCGCCGCCGCCAACTTCTGCCCGCCGTTTTTGCGGGCCAGCATCTTGGCCGCCACGATGGCCACGATGGTGGAACAGGTGGTGGCGATAAGCGAAGGGATGAAGATGGCGGCCGGGCTCGCTGAGCCTGCGGCGGCCCGGATGGTGATCACCCCCAGGGGCAGCAGGGTGACGCTGGAGGTGTTGATCGCCAGGAACAAACACATGGCGTTGGTGGCCGTGCCCTTTTCCGGGGCGAGCTTTTCCAGCTCCTGCATGGCCTTGATCCCCATGGGCGTGGCCGCGTTGCCCAAGCCCAGGGCGTTGGCCGCCATGTTCATAATCATGGCGCTCATGGCCGGATGGTCGTGGGGCACATCGGGAAACAGACGGACCATCAGGGGCCGCACCCGGCGGGCCACGATGCGCATCAGCCCTCCGGCCTCGGCCACCTTCATGATCCCCAGCCAGAGGGCCATGGGCCCGATCAGGCCGATGGCCAGGACAACCGCATCCTTGGCCGATTCGAACGAGGCCTTGGTCAGGGCGTCCATCCGGTTGGTATAAGCGGCTGTTACCGTGGCCAACACGACCATGGACAACCAAATGATATTGATAACCGAAGCTTTCTGTTTCATATCTTCCCCTGTCTGCTTTGCGCAGAAAGCAAAGTACTCAAAACCCCGGCAAAAAAGCCAGGCTTTATTTCCCCATGTTCAGACAGCTTCTGCTACCATAGCTTTGGATACCATACCGCCGGAGCTATCCTTTTCTTGCCGCCACCGAACACTGTGCGCCAATCCGTTTTTCTCCCACTTGCTCTGGCTGCGGGAAAAGAGTAAAAATATAATTATTGCTTCCACAAGACATAGTCGCAGCTTGAATCTGCCGCAGGGAAAAACATGAGAGGCGCAACCATGACCGCCATCCGCTCACTCCGCAGAAAAAACCGGAATCTGTCCCGCAAAGCAGCAACTGGCCTTGCGGCAATCTCCATCCTGATGGCCACTAGCCAGCCTTGCTGGGCAGCCCGTCCCAGTATCACCGCGCTTTCTCTTGAAGAGCTGCTTTCCGTGGAAATCACCTCTGTTTCCAAAAAAAGCGAAAAGGCCAGCGAGGCCGCGGCCGCCATTTTTGTAGTCAACCAGGAAGACATAAAGCGCTCGGGCGCCACCACTCTTCCAGAGGTGTTGCGCATGGTGCCCGGCCTGCAAGTGGCGCGGATCGACGCCAACAAATGGGCGGTGAGCAGCCGGGGCTTCAACGGCTTTTCCTCCAACAAACTGCTGGTGCTCATGGATGGCCGCACCATGTACAACCCGCTTTTTTCCGGAGTCCTCTGGGATACTCAGGACACCATGCTCGACGACATCGAACGGATCGAGGTGATCCGCGGTCCGGGGGCCAGCCTCTGGGGCGCCAACGCGGTCAATGGCGTCATCAATATCATCAGCAAACATTCGGCAGACACCCAGGGCGGCCTGCTCACCGCGGGAACCGGCACAGAGGAAAATGGGTTCGGCTCCATCCGCTATGGTGCCAAAATTAATGACCACACCACCTACCGGGTGTACGGGAAAAATTTCTCCCGCAGCGATCTGGAATCAGCCGACGGCAGCAATGCCAATGACGACTGGCACCAGGCGCGCGGCGGCTTCCGGCTCGACAGTGTCGCCCCCCCCGATTCCCCCTATTTCTTCACCGTTCAAGGCGATGGATACAACGGCTATTCAGACGCCACAACGAACATCCCCGATGCAACAAGCCCATATCTCTCGACCAATATCAGCAACCCAAGCAACGTCAGGGGCGCAAATCTCCTGACCCGGTTGACCAGAAAAGAAAGGGACAACTCGGAGATGTCGCTCCAAGCCTATTACGATCGGGAGAGAAACAATGACCGGGTCTTGGGCGACGACCGGGGCACCGCCGACATCGAATTCCAACACCGCTTCCAAGCCACCACAAAACAGGAGCTTACCTGGGGGCTTGGCTACCGCTACAGCCACAACATCCTGGAAAACAGCCAGACCATCTCCTTTGCTCCGACCAGCAGAAGCGATATGCTGTTCAGCGCCTTTGTCCAGGACGAAATCACCCTGGTCGAAGACCTTTTCCGCCTCACTCTGGGCAGCAAGTTCGAGCACAACGATTACACCGGCTATGAGGTCCAACCCAGCGGTCGTCTGCTTTATACGCCGCACAAGCACCATACATTCTGGGCCGCAGTAAGCAAAGCGGTGCGAACCCCCTCGCAAGCCGACCGCGATGTCCGGATAAGCAGCTATATTGTTCCCAATTGGCTGCTCCCAGCCCCTCTTTCCCTGCTTCCTCCAGGATTGACGGAGATTACCATCAGCGGGAACGAGGAGTTCAAGTCCGAAAAACTCACGGCCTACGAAATCGGCTACCGGGCCCAGGTCCATGAAAAACTGGCCTTTGACCTCACCGCCTTTCTCAACGACTACAGCCGGCTGCGGACAATCCCCCTGGCGGGAGGCTCTTTCATAACTCCTACCGGCAATTCGGCTTATCTCTATCAGCTCGACTTTAAGGACGCCAATACCATGGAGGGCAACACCTACGGCTTCGAGCTGGTGGCCGACGCCAAACCCATGGACTGGTGGCGGCTGCAATTGGCCTACACCTTCCTGCGCATGGATTTGCAGGAAACCGGCCAGGGCCTTTATGCCGGCGAGGATGCCGAAGGGGAAAGCCCCCGCAACCAGGTCTCGCTGCGATCCATGATGGACCTCAGCCCCACTATCACCCTGGACACCTGGCTACGGTACGTGGACAACCTACCGACCTATGGCATCGGCAGCTATGTAGCGTTCGACGCCCGGATCGGCTGGCAGGTCAACCCCCAGGTCGAACTCTCCCTGGTAGGCCGGAACCTGCTCGATAACGCCCAACCCGAGTTCGGTTCTTTGTACATCAACATCATTCCTTCGGAAATTCCGCGCAGCGTCTATGCGCAAGTACGCATGACTTTCTAGGCAACGTATGGCTTCTGGCATTTCACAAAAACAGACGGCACCGCTCCGTAAGCGCCTTTTTGCGGCAGTTGCGCTCCTGTGCGTCTTGTGCCTGCCTTTTGGCAAGGCATACGGGGCGGACTACGAAGAGTATGAGCTCAAGGCCGGATTTCTCTACAATTTTTTCAATTTCATCAAGTGGCCGGACCGTTCGTTTGATTCCCCCAACAGCCCTTTTATCCTGGCGATTGTCGGCAACGGGGGCAGTAAAGACCGCACCATTGAGCATGCCTTGCAAAACAGCGTTGTCGGGGCACGCCCCTTGAAGATTATCATGACCAGCTCCGCCGAGAATCTTGACAAGGCGCACATGGTTTTTTTTCTGGAGTCCTATAAACATCCCGACCTGCCAAAGGTGCTGGCCCAGCTCAAAGCAAAACCGGTGATAACCGTGGGCGAGGAAAAAAACTTCATCACTCTGGGCGGCGACATCAACTTTGTCCAAAAGGGAACGAAGATCAAGTTTCAGATCAATCCGGGCTCAACGGAAAAAGCCGATCTCAAAATCAGTTCGCGGCTGCTCATGCTGGCCGTCGCCCCGGAGCAATCGGCAATAGATTACGACAGGCCCATTCGCGCCAACGGTCCCAACACCACGACCTCGCGCCTGCGCCAGGATCAGGAACCACCAAGGGAACATGGAATACTTTAACGCGCTGCCGATCAGAAAAAAGCTCCTGCTGATAATCATGCTCGTTACCGGCGGCGTGCTGTTTTTTGTCAATACCGTCATGTGTGCCTACGATTTTTTCACCTTACGGCATCTCCTGGTAAAAAACCTGGCCGTACTGACCAAAGCCATCGCCGAAAATGCAAAATCCACCGTGGTTTTTTCCGACCAGGACGCCGCCACGGAAACGCTGCTGGCGCTGCGCGCCGAACCTTGCATCCAGTATGCCGCCATCCTCACCCCGGACCGACGGGTCTTTGCCACCTATGGCACGGGCGCAAACGGTTTTCAGCCGCCGACAATCCCCCTCAATACCCCGGTCTTTGGAAATGATTCCATCGATTTTCTTACCGAAATAAAGCTTCAGGACAAAACGGTGGGGATGGTCTTTGCTCGCTCCGATCGGCATGATGAACCACTCCTGCTCAAGCGGTATCTCCTGGCCGCCCTCCTGGTCATGGGAATAACTTTTTTTCTCGTTTGGCTTATCACTGCGAAATTGCAGCGGATTTTCACCAAGCCCATTGAGCAGCTTGCCGCAACCATCCGCGGGATTACTCGGAATCAGGATTATTCTTTACGAGCACCGGTGAAAAACAAGGACGAGATCGGCGCGCTGACCGTAGGTTTTAATGAAATGCTCAATGAAATTGAACTGCGCGATCAGGCACTCACCCAGGCGCACAGCGGCCTTGAAAAGAAGGTGGAGGAGCGGACCCGCGATCTTGTCCTGGCCAAGGAGGCGGCGGAGGCGGCAAGCCGGGCAAAATCAGAATTTCTCGCCAACATGAGCCATGAAATCCGCACCCCCATGAACGGGGTTATCGGCATGACCCAGCTGGCCCTGCAAACGGAACTCACCGAAGAACAACGGGATTTTCTTGAAACCATCGATCTTTCTGCCAACCGCCTCATCCAGGTCATCAACGATATCCTCGATTTTTCCAAGATCGAGGCGCACAAGCTGGACATCACCTCCAGCGACTTCAATCTTCGGGAGGCCGTCGAGGATACCACCCAGGAGTTGGCGGTCCGGGCGCACGAAAAAAGGCTGGAGCTGGTGTGCCATATAGAGGCCGATGTTCCGGAATTTCTCATTGGCGACTCCTTTCGCCTCCAGCAGATCTTGACCAACCTCCTGGGCAACAGCATTAAGTTCACCGAATCCGGCCAGATCGTCCTAAACGTGCAGCTGGAAAAGGAGCACGACGGAACCGTTGAGTTGTTGTTTTCCGTCGTCGACAAAGGCATCGGCATCCCCGAGGACCAGCAACAAAAGATTTTTGAGGCCTTCAGTCAGGTAGACAGCACCATGGCCAGAAAATTCGGCGGCACCGGACTGGGACTTTCCATCTCTTCCCGTCTTGTCCAACTCATGGGGGGCCGCATCTGGCTGGAAAGCACACCCAATGTGGGCTCCACCTTTTTCTTCACCATCCTCTGTCAAAAGCAGTTCGGAGAAAAAACTATCCCGCAAGCCTCTCTCGCCTTCCTGGAAGGGAAATCCGTTTTGATTGTGGATGACAACCCCATTAACCAAAAAATACTGCTCCAAAAGCTTGCCCAGCTTGCCATGCAGGCCAAGGCTGCTTCCGGCGGGGCAGAGGCCCTGGAGATGTTGCAGGAACACCTTGACGCGGCAACGCCCTTTGCCCTGGCCATTATCGACATCCAGATGCCGGACATGGATGGCTTCACCCTGATTGAAAAAATCCGGCAACACCCTGGTCTGACCCAACTGCCGGTGATCATTCTCACCTCGGCCGGTCTGCCGGAAGACAAAGAAAGAAGCAAAAGCCTCGGGGTGCATGCTTATTTGCTCAAACCCTGTCGGCAGAAGGATCTGCTCAAAAGCATCTCCGCCGTGTTTGTGCAACCGGAACTGTCTGGGCCTGCACCAGAAACACCGCAGACGGAAAAGAAGGAACAACTCCATATCCTGTTGGCGGAAGACAATCTCGTAAATCAAAAAGTGGCGCAAAAATTACTGGAGCGAGAAGGGCATTCCGTGGTGATCGCCAATAACGGTCGGGAAGCCGTTGAAAAATACAACACCGAGCATTTCGACCTGATTCTGATGGATGTGCAGATGCCGGAAATGGACGGCTTTGAGGCAACCGCAAAAATCCGCATCCAGGAACAGGGAACCGCCCAACACATCCCGATTATTGCCTTAACCGCCCATGCCATGAAAGGCTATAGCGAGAAATGCCTGGCCGCCGGCATGGACGGTTATGTCTCCAAACCCTTCACCATTAAAACGCTCGTGGAACGATTGGATTCCCTTTCTTTTCCCGAGATCGGTAATAACGCCTGAGATATTTTCCTGTTTTTGACCTTGGACATTTCCGTTACCCATAGCATAGTCAGAAAGTGGCAATTCGCGCAGCCCCCCCTTCGTAAACGAATATACGAGGTTTTCCAGACAGATGAGTGAAACGCCCCCCCTTCAGCCAGCAACCAACACCCTTCCCCTTTCCGGCGATATCCTTGAAATCGTCACCAGTAACATCGGGGCCGGGCTCGCCATCATCTCCCGCGATTTCACGATCCTCTGGGCCAACAAGGTCATGGAAGAGATTTACGGCGACAGCGTGGGCAAGACCTGCTTCCGCACCTATCAGCAGCAGGAAGGCGTTTGCTCCTGGTGCGGAGTTCAAGCAATTTTCGTACAGGGCCAGGAGCGAGCGGTCAGGGAGGTTGCGAGCACAGACAAAAACGGCAATCCCCTCCATTTGGAAATCATCGCCACCCCGATCCGCGATGCCCAGGGAAACATTACCGCAGCCCTAGAGCTGGTCCTACCTATAACCGAGAAAAAACAGAAGGAAAAGGCTCTGGCCGAGCTGCTCGCCTTCTCGCAAAGCCTGGCCAGCACCGTTGACCTGAACAGTCTGTACCGAAAAGTCACCATCCTTTCCAAGGAGTTACTGAATCTTGATTTCTCCACCCTGATGCTGATGAACAATGACCAGAGCGGTCTGGTTATCCGCGATACCCTCGGGTTTTCGGAGCAGACCATTGGCCATTATACCCTACTCAAGGGCCAAGGACTTTCCACCCATGTGGTGCTTGAGAAAAAACCTGCGGTGGTGGTAGATTTTCAAACGGAAACCCGGTTTGAGATTCCCTCCCTTGTTGTGGAAAAAAATATCCGTTCCGCCCTCTGCGTGCCCATGATGCTGGGCGAGGAGGTCTTCGGGGTGCTGATCGGTCATACCCTGCAGCCACGGGTATTCAGCGAAGAGGCGATCAGCATCTATCAAAGCTTCGCCAACCAAACGGCGATAGCCATCAAGAACGCCCAGCACATGCACTCCCTGCATGCCTCGGAGAAAAAATTCCGCACCCTGTTCGACAGCACCAACGATTCGATCCTGATCTATTCCCTGGATTGTAGTCTCCTCGAAGTGAACCGTGCCACCTGCGAACGGTTGGGCTACTCGCGGGAAGAACTCCTCGCTCTGCCCCTCACGCAACTCGTTGGCCCGCCCTTTGCCTCCTTGGCCAAAGAACGCATTGAACATCTGAAATCGGCGGGAACAGCCCTCTTCGAAAGCGCTCATCTCAAAAAAGATGGCGCCATTATCCCCATCGAACAGAGCTGTAGCCTCATCGACTATGACACCCAGCCGGCAATCCTCTGTGTAGCGCGGGATATTTCCGAGAGAAAACGGCTTGAAGGAGAACGGCTCCGGACCCAGAAGCTGGAATCCCTCGGGGTTCTTGCCGGGGGCATTGCCCACGACTTCAACAATCTGCTCACCGGCATCCTCGGCAATCTTTCTCTGGCCAAGGCAGATCTACCGGAAACCGGATCCGTAGCCCGACGGCTGGACGAAACGGAAAAAGCCACTCTCCGGGCAAGGGATCTGACCCAGCAGCTGCTCACCTTTGCCAAGGGCGGAGCGCCCATCAAGACAAAGGCCTCCCTGGCCGTACTCATCCAGGATGCGGCCGGTTTTGCCGTGCGCGGCACCAAGGCGGTGTGCGAATACGATTGTGCCGAAGATCTCTGGCTGGCCGAGGTGGATACGGGTCAGCTGGGCCAAGTTTTGCAGAACCTGGTAATCAACGCGGTCCATGCCATGCCCGAAGGCGGTGCCATCCGCCTTACGGCCCGCAACCTCACGATTAACCCCGGCGAGCTGCCGGTGAGTCCGGGAAAATACGTACTAATCACCGTGAAGGATCATGGCCTCGGCATCCCGCCCGAGCATCTGGCCAAGATCTTTGATCCCTATTTCACCACCAAACAGAGCGGTAGCGGCCTGGGGCTGGCGGTGGTCTATTCCATCATCGCCAATCACGCGGGCCACATCACGGTGGAGTCGGAACCGGGCAAGGGCACGGTCTTTTCCATCTATCTGCCCTCGACCGGAAAAAGCCCCTCGGCGGAAACACCCGCCGAGACACCGGCCCCGCTGGCGAAAGGTCATGGCAAGATTCTGGTCATGGATGACGAAGAACTCATCCGCGATGTTTCCACCGCCATGCTCAGACAGTTGGGCTATGAGGCCCACGCCGCCAATGACGGAGAAGAAGCCATTACCCTTTATCTACAGGCAAAAAAGAACGAACAGCCCTTTGATCTGGTGATCATGGATCTGACCGTGCCCGGGGGCATGGGGGGCAAGGAGACCATTGCCCACCTCCGCCAACTCGACCCCCAGGTGAAAGCCGTGGTCTCTAGCGGATACGCCAACGACCCGATCATGGCCAAGTTCGCCGAATACGGCTTTTGCGGGGTTGCGCCCAAGCCTTTCAGTCTCCAGGAGCTCTCTGTGTTATTGCGAATGATTTTAGACAGTTAGCCATTACACTCCGCCCCATCTCACGCC
Source organism: Desulfurivibrionaceae bacterium (assembly GCA_041671085.1). GTDB lineage: Bacteria > Desulfobacterota > Desulfobulbia > Desulfobulbales > Desulfurivibrionaceae > Thiovibrio. The sequence continues at coordinate 120,714 of JBAZCG010000001.1, forward strand.
ACCTGTAAGATTGACAGCCCGCAATCAACAAAAAGATGCGAAAAAACAACAAGTTAAAAAAAATACCGCCTTTGCTTTTTTTCTTGACACTTTTCTGTGCAATGGGCATAAACTGGTTCAGTCAAGTGCGCTGAATCGCTTGCGAATCTCAGCGGTATCGTTTTGAAATTCTTTGATCTTTTTACAAGTCCACCGATCAGTCAGCAAGGAGAAGAGCGATGCAACAAAAGGTTGTCCATATTGAGGAGCAAGAGGAACCTCCAGGGTGTTGTCCCAGCCCCGCTTTTCCGTTTCTCGGCCAAGCCCCCTCCCTCAGCTTCCGCCAACACCATTTCCCATCCGCCACCGATGATGACTGGCACGACTGGCACTGGCAGCTTCGCAACCGCATCACCAGCCTCAAAAAACTCGGCAAGCTTATCGACCTCTCGGACAGCGAGCGGCAGGCCATGGCCTTCAACGGCGCCACCCTGCCCCTGGCCATTACCCCTTATTACGCCAGCCTCATTTCCCCTGACGATCCCAAGCAGCCGCTGAGGCGAACCATGGTGCCGATGATCAACGAACTTCTCGTTTCCCAGGGCGAGGAACACGACCCCCTGGGCGAGGACAATCACAGCCCGGTGCCCGGCCTGGTGCACCGCTATCCTGACCGGGTCCTCTTTCTGGTCACTGACTACTGCTCAAGCTACTGCCGTTACTGCACCCGCTCCCGGATGGTCGGCCGCCGCAAGAGCTACAGCCCGGCCCGCTGGCAGAAAGCCATCGCCTACATCGCGGCCAATCCGGCAATCCGCGACGTGCTCCTCTCCGGCGGCGACCCGCTGACCATGCCCGACGAACAGTTGGACTGGCTGCTTGGCCGCCTTCGGCAGATCCCGCATGTAGAAATGATCCGCATCGGCACCAAGGCCCCCATGGTTCTGCCCCAGCGCATCACGCCGGAGCTGGTGGCCGTGCTGAAAAAATATCACCCCCTATGGATGAGCATCCATTGCACCCACCCCGACGAGCTGACCCCGGAAGCGACCAGGGCCTGCACCATGCTAGCCGACGCTGGCATCCCCCTGGGCAGCCAGACCGTGCTCCTCTCCGGGATCAACGATTCCGTGGACACCATGCGTCGGCTCATGCACGGCCTGATCAAGATCCGGGTCAAGCCCTATTATCTGTATCAGTGCGACCCAATTATCGGCTCAGCCCATTTCCGTACCCCGGTTTCCAAAGGGCTAGAGATCTACCAGGGGCTGCGCGGCCACACTTCCGGCTATGCCGTGCCCAACTATGTGATCGACGCCCCCGGCGGCGGCGGCAAGATTCCGCTCATTCCGGAAACCGTGGTCGGCCGTGACGGCAACGACCTTTTGCTCCGCAACTACGAAGGCAAGGTCTACCGCTATCCCGACGTCATCGGCGCGGCAAGCCGGGCCAGCTGAAGACAAGGACAATTTATGTTGATTGGAATGACCTACGACCTGCGAAGCGATTATCTGGCCGCGGGCTACGGGGATGAAGAAACCGCCGAGTTCGACCAAGAATCCACCATTAAGGCCATTGACACCGCCCTGCGGGGCATGGGCCACGAAACGGTGCCCATCGGCAACTTCATGAGCCTCATGCCCCGCCTTCTCGCCGGGGAGCGCTGGGATCTGGTTTTTAATATCTGCGAAGGGTTGTACGGCTTTGGCCGTGAAGCCCTGGTGCCGGCCCTGCTGGAAGCGCACCGAATCCCCTACGTCTTTTCAGACCCTCTGGTTCTGGCACTTACCCTGCACAAGGGGATGAGCAAGCGCGTGGTCCGGGATCTCGGCATCCCCACCCCCGCCTTTGCCGTGGTAAAAAGCCTTGGGGATTTGGCCAACGTGGCTCTGCCCTATCCGGTCTTTGCCAAACCTGTGGCAGAAGGTACCGGCAAGGGCGTGACTCCGGCTTCAAAAATAAGCACTGCCGAAGAGCTGCATGTGGTCTGCTCCGATCTTTTGCAGACCTATAACCAGCCGGTGCTGGTGGAGGCCTTCCTGCCAGGCCGGGAGTTCACCGTGGGCATCGTGGGCAACGGCACAGCCGCCCGCTCCATCGGCATCATGGAGGTCGTGCTTTTGGCCAATTCCGAGCCGGAGGTCTATTCGTACCACAACAAAGAATTCTGCGACGAGCTGGTGGAATACCGAAAGGTGGACGATGCGGAAGCCCGGCAAGCGGAAGCAACCGCTCTGGACGCCTGGCATGCCCTGGACTGCCGGGACGGCGGTCGGGTGGATCTGCGCTCCGACGCCAACGGCATCCCCAATTTCATCGAGGTCAACCCCCTAGCCGGGCTGCATCCCGAGCATTCCGACCTCTGCATCATCGCCACCAAGTACGGCATCTCCTATCAGGAGTTGCTCAGCGAGATCGTGGCCGCCGCCATTGCCCGGCTCGGACTTACACCATGAGGCATATGAAGGTCGGCATCATCCACAACGAGCCGATTCCCCTGGGAGAACCGAACTGGGAATCCTCCGCCGATGTCCTGGCCCAGGTGGAGGCCATCGAGGCTGCGCTCACCGAGCTGGGCCAGCCCCATGCTCGCATCCCCTTTACTCGCGATCTGGGCCGCTTTGTCAGCCAGGTTAAGGCGGCGGGAATCGGCATGGCCTTCAACCTCTGCGAATCGGTGGACGAAGACCCGCTTCTCATCGGCCACCCGGCTGCGGTGCTTGAGCTGCTGGGCATCCCCTTTACCGGCTCCTCCGCCATGGCGCTGCTTCTCTCCACGGACAAGCTCACGGTAAAGAGGCTGCTTACCGCCTCCGGCCTCCGCACCCCACCCTTCTTTATCTATGAAGGCACCGAGGTGCTGCGACCTGCCGGACTCAACTTTCCGGTGATCCTCAAGCCCCGCTTCCAGGACGCCTCCATCGGCATCGAGCAGGCATCTGTGGTCGAAGACAGCGTCGATCTTCTCTCCCGGTTGGAAGACCTTTACGCCCGCTATGGCGCCATCCTGGTGGAAGAGTATGTGGCCGGACGGGAGTTCAATGTTTCGCTCTTCGGCTATCCACAAGCCCGAATCATGCCCCAGGCGGAGATCGATTTTTCCGGCTTTCCCGCCGAGCTACACCGGATTGTAAGCTACAAGGCCAAATGGGACGAGGATTCCTTCGAGTATCACCACACCCAGCGGATTTTTCCGGACAACCTGCCCGAACCCTTGCAGCAGACCATGCGCCGCATGGCCCAGGACTGCTTTGTCCTCTTCGGCCTGCGCGACTACGCCAGGGTGGACCTGCGCCTTGACGGGCAGGGCCGCCTTGCCATCCTTGAGATCAACGCCAATCCCTGCCTGAGCCCGGACGCCGGTTTTCCCGCAGCCGTGGCCCAAAGCTCGATGAGCTATACGGAGATGGTCGGGGAATTTATCCGGCTGGTCGCCCTGCGGGTCGCCCTATGATAAGTACCCGTTCAGCAGCACCACATCTGCTTTGTCATCGGCCTGGTCCGCATACCGTATGTATAGCGGGCAGGCCTCTTTCGTGCATCTGCGGCGCTGCTGAACGGGTACTGTTCTGGGGCTATCGGAATTTTGGTACCTCTGGTGAACGATTATCATGATAACCATCCGACCCATTGCAACCCAGGACCGCGCCCAACTCCTCCGGCTGGTGGAAAAACAGGATAATTTCACAGCCCAAGAGGTCGAGGTGGCCATCGAGGTCATCGACGACACCCTGAACCCGGCCAAGAACGATTATTGCATCTTCGTGGCAATGAGTGAGGGGCAGGGGGTGGTGGGTTTTATCTGTTACGGGGATATCCCCATGACCGACCGCCGATTCGACCTGTACTGGGTGGCGGTGGATCCGGCCCTGGGCAGGCAGGGGGTGGGTCGGCTGCTGCTTGCCCGGATGGAGGCCGAACTGCGCGCCCAAGGCCCGGCCAAGGTTTACGTGGACACCTCCTCCACCCCTGGCTATGATCGGGCTCGTGGTTTTTATGAGAAAAACGGCTACCAAGTGGCCTGCGTGCTCCATGATTTTTACCGGGACGGCGACGGCAAGGTGATCTACCTCAAGGAGTTGTGAAGTCCTCATAACAACTGCCCTTCGACGGGGCTCTCCTGAGCGTGTCGAATGGCTCAGGCCGAACGGCTGTTGTCTTAACGCATTGATATTCCGTTCATGCTGAGCCTGTCGAAGCACATTTTCGAAACAAATTCCGAGTTTTCACAAGGCAAACATGTTTCGCATCCGCCGGATCTACGACGACACCCTCACCATCGACCGCGAAACCATCGATCAGGTACAGCAGATACTGCGCAGCCAGTTCTCGGCGGTATCGGAAAGCGAGATCAATAGCCTTGCCCAGAAGCTTTCCAACCCCTTAAAGTACCGCTTTCGCACCATCCTCTTCGTTGCCGACGATATGAAGCCCCGGGTCAAGGGCTTTGCCCTGCTCAACCATGCCCCGGACCTTTCCTTCTGCTTTCTCGACTTCATTTCGGTGGACCCGAAGGCTGCGGCTCGCGGCATCGGCGGCGCCCTGTACGCGCGGGTCCGGGAGGAGGCCCGCGCCCTCGGCAATGCCGGGATTTTCATGGAGTGCCTGCCCGATGAGGCGAAGATCTGCCGTGACCCGGCATCGGTGAAGCAAAGCCGAGCCCGGCTGAGGTTTTACGAACGCTACGGCGCCTTGCCCATCATCCATACGGCCTATGAAACGCCGCTCAAGCCGGAATACGATTGCCCGCCCTATCTGGTCTACGACGACCTCGGCAGCGGCCAGCCCCTTGCCAGGGACAGGGCCCGCCAGGTGGTACGCGCCATTCTCATCCGCAAATACGGCAAGGATTGCCCCAAGGGCTATATCGACATGGTGGTGGACTCCTTCCGCGACGATCCGGTGCTGCGTCGTCCGCCCCGGTATATCAAGACCGAGCCGATCAAGGTGCATCCGGTCAAGTCGCTGGAAAAATTGATTGCGCTTGTCGTCAACGAAAAGCACGATATCCATCATATCCGGGAGCGGGGCTACGTGGAGGCACCGGTGCGCATTGCCTCCATCCTCAAAGGGATCGAGCCCACCGGCCTGTTCGAGCGCATCCCGGCCCGCCATTTTTCCGAGCGGCACATCAAAAAAGTGCATGACCCAAAATTTGTCGAATACCTCCATCAGGTCTGCACCAGTCTTGAGCCCGGGAAATCGGTTTACCCCTATGTCTTCCCCATCCGCAACGCGAGCAGGCCGCCCAAGGATCTGCCGGTGCGGGCGGGCTACTACTGCATCGACACCTTCACCCCCTTGAACCACAACGCCTACAAGGCGGCCAAGGGCGCGGTGGACTGCGCCTTGACTGCGGCACAGCATCTTGAAAAGGGATACCGCCTAGCCTATGCCCTGGTCCGCCCGCCGGGGCATCATGCGGAGCGACGGTTGTTCGGCGGGTTCTGCTATTTTAATTCGGCCGCCATCGCCGCCAACTATTTAAGCCGCGAGGGCAGGGTGGCGGTGCTTGATATCGATTACCACCACGGCAACGGCACCCAGGATATTTTTTATCAACGCAACGATGTGTTGACCCTCTCTATCCACGGGCATCCCAGCTTTGCCTATCCCTATTTTTCCGGCTTCAATGAAGAGATTGGGGAGGAGGCAGGCAGGGGGTTTAATCGCAACTACCCCCTGCCGGAAACCCTGAATGGCGCTGGCTACCGGCCGGTGCTTGCCAAGGCGCTCAAGCGTATCCGCGCCTTTAAGCCGCATTTTTTGGTGGTGGCTCTGGGACTTGACCCGGCAGCAAAAGATCCGACCGGGACCTGGTCGCTCTCTGCGGCGGATTTTGAAGAAAATGGCAGGATGCTCGGTAGCCTGCGGTTGCCCACGCTGATCGTACAGGAGGGCGGCTACCGGACCCGCTCGCTGGGCTCCAATGCCCGCCATTTTTTCCTGGGGCTCTGGGTAGGAATGCACGGGAATAATCGCTCCTGAACCCTAAAAAAGAAAGCCCCTTTTCCAGGGAGGGGGAAAAGGGGCTTTCAGGGGTGGGGAGGAAGAGAGGGAGGAAAAATTTACTTCAGGGCTTCATACACATGCCCGACCAGCTTGGGTCCGGGGGTTAGGGTCTTGTCGCCTGCTTCCCAGCGGGCCGGGCAGGCCTCGGCGGGATTGGTCGCCACATAGACGCTGGCTTTGAGTTTTCTTAAAAGCTCCTTGGCGTTGCGGCCGACGTTGTAAAAATTGACCTCGGAGGCGACCAGCTTGCCCTCGGGACTGATGATAAAGGTCCCGCGCAGGGCCAGGCCTGTCTTGTAGTCGTAAACCCCGAACAACTTGGCCACTGTGCCGGTACGGTCCGCCGCCATGGGATATTTGGCATTTTCCAGGAATTTCTCTTCCCGTCGCCAGGCGAGATGGGTGTAAACGGTATCGGTGCTCACCGTGATCACTTCGGCCCCGGCCGCCTGGATCTCGGCGTATTCATCAGCCAGGTCGCCCAGTTCGGTGGAGCAGACAAAGGTGAAATCTGCCGGATAGAAAACCAGGACCGTCCATTTTCCCGTTTTTTTTAACTGCTCCAGGGAAACCGTGCCAAAGCCGTAATCGGTAGGCTCATAGGTGTCCATGGTAAAATCCGGCACATTCTGACCAACCTGCAATCCACCGCAACAGTTTTCACCCATGACATATCTCCATCATAAAAGGTATTGGCTAAGAAAATTAACTTGTGTTTGATAAAAATTATCATTTTGATGGAGATATGTCAAACCTTTTTTGTCCTATTTTGTGTGAAAATAAAAATCTTCTTGTATTTCATTATGTTATATGGAAATAAAACTGCCGTGCAACCACAATACTCCAGCCAAATCTCATAAAATGCTTGTGGTTTTCCCTGCTTCGCGGTCTATCACGGAAAAGAAAGAGAGGCCGCGCTTGACACTCTCCCTCTCTTTCCCGTAAATTCTCTATATGTTTACACCACAAAGAAAAATAATCCTGACCGGCTACCGGGCCACGGGCAAAACCCTGGTGGGGTTGATGCTGGCCGAGCACCTGCACCTTGACTTCATCGACATGGACGAGCTGCTCGTGGCCAGGGCAGGACAGACCATCCGCCAGATCGTGGCCCAGCAGGGCTGGGGGCAGTTCCGCCTGCTTGAGCGCGACCTTCTGGCCGAAATGATCTGCCGCAAGGATGTGGTTATTTCCACAGGGGGCGGAGCGATCCTCCATCAGGATATCTGGAACCTCTTGCGGCAGACCGGTCTTACCGTCTGGCTCACCGCGGATATCGATACCATCTGCCGCAGGCTGTCGGAAGACGCAAACAGTACAGATCAGCGGCCAACGCTCACCGACTCGGACCTCTATGTCGAGGTGGCCCAGGTGCTGGCCGAGAGGGAGCCGCTCTATGAAAAAGGTTCGCACCTCGCCGTGGACACCAGCAGCAAGACCTCCGGCGAAATCGTGCATATTATTGAAAAGGCCCTGGGAGATGACGAGTTTCTGCGCACCGTCGAAGCCTCCCTCCCCAAGGACCCCATCTTCTGTTAGGTGCTGACAATGGCAGGAAATACCTTTGGCTCTGTTTTTCGCGTAACCACCTGGGGCGAATCCCACGGCACCGCCGTGGGCGCCACCCTGGACGGATGCCCCCCCGGTCTGTCGCTCACCGCCCTGGATATCCAGGCGGAGCTTGACCGCAGGCGGCCCGGCAAAGGCGGCCCCGCCGCCAGCCCCAGAAAAGAACCGGATGTGGTGGAGATCCTCTCCGGCGTCTTTGAGGGGAAAACCACCGGCACCCCCATCTCACTGGCCATCTTCAACAAAGATGCGCACAGCAAATCCTACGACAATCTCAAGGATATCTTCCGGCCTGGGCATGGCGACATCACCTATCTTGCCAAGTACGGCCGCCGCGATCACCGGGGCGGCGGCCGGGCCTCGGCCCGGGAAACCGCGGGGAGAGTGGCGGCAGGGGCCGTGGCCAAAAAACTCCTGGGCCTGCATGGCATCACGGTCATTGCCTACACCGTGGCCCTGGGCGAGATCGTCACTGCCCGGCGCCATCTGGCGGAAATCAACGACAACCCGCTGTTCTGCCCGGACAACGAGGCCGCAGCCCGCATGATCAGCCATATCGAAACAGTCCGCCGAGAGGGCGACACCTTGGGCGGCATCGTCGAGATTCTCGCCACCGGCTGCCCGGCGGGCCTAGGCGAACCGGTGTTCGAGAAACTCGACGCAGCCCTGGCCGGAGCGCTGATGTCCATCGGCGCGGTCAAGGGGGTGGAGATCGGCGCAGGCTTTGCCGCCGCCGCCATGCGGGGTTCCGAGAACAACGATGTCATCCTGCCCGATGGTTTTGCCACCAACAACGCTGGCGGGATCCTGGCCGGAATCTCCAACGGCGATGCCATCGTAGCCAGGGTGGCGGTCAAACCCATCCCCTCCATCAGCAAAGAACAGCAGACCATCAACCTGGCCCACGAACCGGTCACCGTCAGCATCGGCGGCCGGCACGACATCTCCGCCATTCCCCGGATCATCCCGGTGTGCGAGGCCATGGTGGCCCTAACCCTGGTCGATCATCTGCTCCGGCAGAAAGCCATCGCCTGACCACGAAACAAGAACAACGGAAACTCTATGAAATATCTCTCCCTGCTCCTGTGCCTTTCTCTTTTTATGCCCTGCGTCAGTTGTGCGTCAAAAGATCAGGTGTATGCCGCTTTTTATCAGGCTGCCAATAGGCGTGAGCGAATAATGCGTGAGCAAATGGAACAGCCGCCGGTTGATCTCACTTCGCAAGACCAGATATCCTATGATCGGTATAAAAAGGAAAGGGACACCTCTCTCACCAAAGAGCCTTTTCTTCCTGCAGACCGCAGGCAATAATTGACCCCGCTTTCTTCGTAAACACACAGACCAAATTATTCCGGCCGGAGAAAACATGGCCCTTGAATCTCGCCCTTACAAAAAAATACACAACGTCTGGATGCTGACCCGCGAATACGACGGTCTGGCCGGGGCCGGCGGAGTCAAGGATGTGGCCCGGCAGCTGGCCGAAGCCTTGGCGCGCTCGGGCCGCAAGGTCAGCGTGGTTCTGCCGCTCTACGGCTTCATGGACCCCAAGCGGCTGGGCTTTACCCCTCTGGAGCTCGCCTTTGAAATTGACCTGGATTATGCCGCAGAACCCCGCCGGGAATATGTGCGGGTCTTTGCCAAAGATGAAAAAACATCTGCTGAAAAAGGGGCGCTGACCATCTACCTGATCGACGCGGCCCGCTATCTGGAAAAAAAGAGCGTCTACACCTATACCGCTGAGGACGAGGCCCTAGACCCTTTTCACCACCAGGGCTCAGGCCATTTCGATTACTTCGCCATGAACGTTCTGCTGCAAAAGGCGGCGGCCGCCCTGATGATCCGGTTGGGCGAGCGGCCCGAGATCATCCACTGCCACGACGCCCACACCGCCATCCTGCCGGCCATGCTCCGCGAAACCGAGGGTTTTCGCCATTACTTTGCCAAAACCGGCTGCGTGGTGACCATCCATAACGCCGGGATCGGCTACCATCAGGAGGTGGGCGATCTGCCCTTTGCCGAGGCGATCACCGGGTTGCCTGGGGCGCTGATCACCAACAACCTGCTGGACGAAAATTTCGACCCCTTTCTTGCCTCCTCACAGTATGCGGTCATGAATACGGTGAGCGAGAACTATGCCCGGGAGCTGCGGGAAACCGACGACGATGCGCTGACCGGCATGCTCGGCCATCGGCTCCTGGCGCGGGGCGTGGTGCTCAAGGGCGTGACCAACGGCATCAACCCGGCGGATTTCGACCCCACCCAACCAAAGACCCTGGGGCTTACCGCCGCCTTCAACCCAGCCAGCGGTGATCTGGCAGGCAAGAAAAAATGCCGCCAGAGTCTGTTCAGGGATCTGGCCCGGCACAGCCTGAAGACTGTCCACCAGACCGGCACCCTGGAAAATAGGCCGGGCAATCCGTTGTTCACCTTTGTCGGTCGATTCTCCTCCCAAAAGGGGGTGGACAAGCTGTTGGGGGCGCTGGAAACCTTGCTGCCCCTTGACCAAAACTTCCAGGTCCTTATCCAGGGCTCGGGCAGCAAGGAAATTGAGAAGGCCCTCTCCGGCCTGACCGCCTCGCCCAAAAACCAGGGGCGCATCTGCCTGCTGCGGGGTTACGACCAGCAGCTTGCCACCCGCATCTACGCGGCGGGGGACTTCTTTCTCGTCCCCTCCCGCTACGAGCCCTGCGGTCTCACCGACTATAACGCCCAGCTCGTCGGCAACCTACCCATCGTCCATCACATCGGTGGCCTGGTCAAGGTGAAGGACGGGGAAACCGGTTTTTCCTATGCGGAGCACAAATCCGCCGCCCTGATGGGCGCCATGCAAAAAGCCCTGCAAACTTTCCGCACCAATCCCAAAAAAATCCAGGCCATGCAGCAGGCCGCTATCAAGGAGATCCACGATACGTACACCTGGGATAAAGTGCTGGCCCGTTATTTATCGCTTTATCATGAGGCGCTTTCACAGGTACAATAATTCAGAACCACCTTTTTCCCGCGACCACACAAATGGAGGCACATCACACCCTTTTTCCGCACCGGACAGATATCTCAGCAAAAAACACACAAGGAGGACTGGCATGGCGATACGAATAGGCATCAACGGTTTTGGCCGCATCGGCCGCAACATCTTTCGGGCCATTGACAAAGATCCGCTCTTTGCCGATATCGAGGTCATTGCCATCAACGACCTTACCAACAACGCCACCCTGGCCCATCTGCTCAAGTACGACTCGATCATGGGCGTGTATGATAAAAGCGTGACGGCCACAGAGGATGGCCTGGTCGTCAATGGTCGCCAAGTCAGGATCTTCAACCACCGCAATCCCGCCGAAATTCCCTGGGGCGAAATGGGGGTCGAGTATGTGGTCGAATCCACCGGCCTCTTCACCGATGGGGAAAAAGCGGCCATGCACCTTGAGGCCGGCGCCAAGAAAGTGGTGATCTCCGCCCCCGCCAAAGGCAAGGTCAAGACCATCGTCATGGGGGTCAACGAGGACGAGTACGACCCCACCGAAGACCACATCATCTCCAACGCCTCCTGCACCACCAACTGCTTGGCCCCCATGGTCAAGGTCATCCTCGACCGCTTCGGCATCAAGACCGGCCTGATGACCACGATCCATTCCTACACCAACGACCAGTCCATTCTGGATTTCCCGCACAGCGACCTGCGGCGGGCCAGGGCTGCGGCGCTCTCCATGATCCCCACCAAAACCGGGGCCGCCGCAGCAGTCTCCCTGGTTATCCCCGAGCTGAAAGGCAAGTTCGACGGCCTGGCCGTGCGGGTACCCACCCCCAATGTCTCCCTGGTGGACGCGGTCATGGAGGTGGAAAGGCCGACCACGGTACAGGAGGTAAATCAGGCCCTCAAGGAAGCGGCCAACCGCTACCTGGGTTATTCCGACGAGCCCCTGGTGTCCATCGACTACCAGGGCAACCCGCATTCCTCGGTGGTGGACGCCATGTCCACCAAGGTGATCGGCACCTCGGTCAAGGTGTTGTCTTGGTACGACAACGAATGGGGCTACTCCAACCGGGTGCTGGACCTGATTTTGATGATGGAGAGCCAGAAGCCGCTGTAAGTTGCAAGGGGGCAACAAAATTTGTGGAGTGGAGCGCCAGGCATTCTGGATATCACGCAAAAATGGGTGATATCCAGAACTGTATAATTACTGGTTATACCCCCAACAAGTAATTATATAACGGCTGAGTGCAACACGAGATTTTAAAATCTATGAAGATTTTACAGAAATTTACTTGCGCTAAAAATATTGCTCTGAGAATTGCGCTCACCTATGCCGTTATTTCTCTTGGTTGGATTTTTTTCTCGGATCAACTTTTATTATTATTGACGCACGATCCCCATGAATTAACCAAGTTACAAGATATTAAAGGTTGGTTTTTTGTTTTATGCACAGCGCTTCTTTTGTTTGTTATTATTCAAAAAGAAGTTTGCAAACAGCTTTTGATAGAAACCTTATTACGAAAAAATGAAAACAGACTCAAGGAAACCGAGCGAATCGCTCACCTTGGAAGTTGGGAGCTGAAAGTTCCCGAAAACAAACTTTGGTGGTCCGATGAAACGTACCGAATTTTTGGCTTCAAGCCAGGCGACAAAACCTCCTTTGAAAAATTCATGCAGTCCATCCACCCAGAAGACAAACAAAATATTTCAACGCTGATCCAGCAAGCACTCAAACAGGGCACTCCCCTGACGCTTGATTATCGAATTATTTTACCTAATGGTGATATCAGATATCTCCACGAAGAATCACAATCATTTTATGATAACTCACTCGCTGAAGTCGAAAAAAGGATAGGATCTGTTCAAGACATTACAGAACAAATAGAAATGAACGAAGAACGAAAATCTCTCATCAAAAAGCTTGAAAAATCCCTAGATGAAATAAAAACTCTAAAGGGCATATTGCCTCTTTGTTCATATTGCAAAAAAATCCGTGACGACAACGGTCACTGGGAGCAAGTTGATGTTTATATCTATAAACATTCACAGGCCGATATAAGCCACAGCATTTGCCCGGATTGCATGAAAAAAAATTATCCTGAATTTTAGTGGACATGACTGGACAAGTTCAGGGAATCGATGCGTAAAATGGATTCTTACCTGCCAGTGAGATTTTGACTGTAAATAGTCGGTAGGTCGGGTAGAGCAAAGCGAAACCCGACGCAATAGCTCTAGCGCAGAAAGTAAATCATGCAATATCGGCGGTCGAGAGCAACAGGAGCGTCTTTTTTCTTTACCGTCGTGACTCACGAGCGGCGAAGATTTCTGGGTGATGAGGCACGGGGAAAAAGGGGGGCGGATTCCCTTTTGAACATTAGGACGATATCGGGTTTCGCCTTGCTCTACCCGACCTGCCATCTGCAAAAAGATAGTAGAGCCCGGGGCTATCGCCGCTACGAAGTAGCCGGACAAGGGATTGGTCTGCGCAGAGACGGGATGTGGTGGGTCATGACCGTTGACGATGATTACGATGTAGTCGATTTCGTAAAGGCCTATCAAGAATTCTGGAAGAATGAAGGCTCGATATATATCGAGGTATTACGCAGTAGCGCAGGCAAGCATGTAAAGTGATGCTCTCTAACACCTCTCGCTCAACACGGACGCGCAAAAAGCCGCGTGAGGAGGGTGGATCCCCAAGCGCAGGACAGTTTGGCAGCTCTCTTCCCGAACATTGAATGATGGATGGAGGTAGTTTATGTTCGATTTGCCAGAACCATCCTCAAAAATATTGCCTCGTCTCGTTAAGATATTCACGGCTGTCACGGTCCTGACCTTAGGCCTCTTTGGAAGTCTCGTGTGGTACATGTGGGGCACATTTCAATATCTCGAAACTACCCAGAAGAATTATATCCGACTTACTGAATTGAGCGGTTCGATTGTACATCTTGATGAAGTGCTTACCATGTCGGCACGCATGGCCGCAGCCACTGGAGATCTGAAGTGGGAAGCACGTTACCGGAGCTTTGAACCAAATTTGGATGCCACCATCAAGGAGGCTATGCTTCTCGGCCAGGGATTCTCCCTGAAAGACGCGGCCGCCAAGACGGATACGGCCAATCTGAAGCTGGTCGACATGGAAAACCAGGCCTTTGATCTGGTGCGGAAGGATCAAACCGAGAAGGCGGCAACAATCCTTTCAAGCGCAGAGTATGAAGCACAAAAAAAGATTTATCTATCCGGGATAACGCAGATAACAGAAACAATCAGGGGAAATCTTGAAAACAACGTCACCGAGTATCACCAACGGGGATATCTGGCCGTTAGCTCCATCCTGATCGTAACGCCTTGTCTGGCCTTTGGATGGATTCTGCTCGCACGATTGGTCCAGCAGTATAATACGAACCGCAAGCAGGCAGAAGAAGCGATCCAGGCACTGAATGAAGAACTTGAACAACGAGTGTTAGACCGCACAAAACAGTTGGAAGCCTCGAATTTAGGACTGAAACAGCTTGCCCAGCAGCTTGAAAATGCATACCGTGAGCTCAAGTCTGCGCAGTCTTGCTTATTGCAGCAGGAAAAAATGGCATCCATAGGCCAACTTGCGGCAGGTGTAGCCCATGAAATAAATAACCCCATAGGCTTTATAATCAGCAATCTGAACTCGCTTCAAAAATACTCCGATAAAATCGTCGACTTTGTAAAAACACTATCCGACGCAACAGAAAAAATGGCACACAATTATCAAGATCAATCCAGAGAACTTCTTGAAACAATAGTGAAGCAGAAGAAATCCGCCAAACTTGATTATATCATTGAAGATCTTGGCAACCTCATTAATGAATCTCTTGATGGTGCAGACAGGATCAAGAAAATCGTGCAGAACCTGAAATCATTTTCCCGCCTTGACGAAACTGCGTTTCAAATGGCGGATATCAATGCGGGCCTTGAAAGCACGATCAACATTGTCTGGAATGAACTCAAGTACAAGGCGACTTTGAAAAAGGAATATGGGGATATCCCACGGACAATGTGCAATCCAGGACAGCTCAACCAGGTTTTCATGAATATTTTGATAAATGCTGCACAGGCTATCCAGACGCAAGGGGAGATAGCCATAAGAACAGCAACTGATAGTAACATGATATATATATCTATTTCCGACACTGGGGGAGGGATACCGGCAGAGAAGCTGGACAGGATATTCGAACCATTTTTCACGACAAAAGAGGTTGGGAAGGGCACAGGACTTGGACTCAGCATAGCATACGATATCATACGGAAACACAATGGCGAGATACAGGTTGAAAGCGTGGTCGGCAAGGGCACAACCTTCACGGTATCGATTCCGATAGTAATAAAACAACAGCCCGGTGAGGCAGAAGAGCGGAATGGCACAATTGACGAAAGATCCCGGACGCGAACTGAGGTAGGTTGAAAAAAGTGGACACCAAAGCGCCGTTTCTTTAAACAGAAAGCGGAGGTGTCGAAATGGAGCGGATTACCCACGGGAGATACACGAAAGAGTTCCGGGAAGAGGCGGTGAAGCTGGTAACGGAGGAGAGTCTTTCCGTGCCGGAGGCTTCTCGGCGTCTTGATTTGCCGAAATCAACGGTATTCAACTGGCTCAGGTCTGCCCGAGCAGGAAAGCTTGGTGAGATCGGCAAGCAGCAACGGCAGTTGAGTGAGATCGAGCTGGAGTTGGCCAAACTAAAGCGAGAGCTGGCCAGGGTCAAGATGGAGCGGGACATCCTAAAAAAAGCCGCGGCGTACTTCGCGAGGGAGTCGATGTGAGATACGCCATGATAGATGAACTGCGACTCAAATATCCGGTAACAGGGCTCTGTGAGCTGCTTGATTTGTCGGTGAGCGGCTATTACAGCTGGCGGGACCGTCCCATGTCACAACGGGCTCAGGAAGATGCCCGGCCTGAGGTAGTGATTCGGGCCGCCCATTAAAGAACCAGAGAGACCTGCGGCCCGGAGCGGTTGCCGCAGGATATTGCCGCGCATGATGGGGTGCGGGTTGGTGTTCACCGGGTCAAGCGGATTCGCAAGCAGCTCGGGCTTCGTTGTAAGCAGAAACAGAAATTCAAAGCCACAACCAACTCGAAACATTCTCTTCCTGGCAGAGAATCTGCTCGGGCAGAAATTTGAGGCAATGGCTCCGAATCAGGTCTGGCTAACGGATATCACCTGCATTCCCACGGGAGAAGGCTGGTTGTATCTGGCAGGGCACAAGGATATTTTCAACGGAGAAATCGTGGGGTATGCCCTGGGTGCGAGAATGACAAAAGGGCTTGTCATGCAGGCCCTGTTCAGGGCTGGAGCAAAAAAACGTCCGCCCGCAGGGCTGATCCACCATTCGGACCGGGGCAGTCAGTACTGCTCCCACAAGTACCGGAAACTGCTGGCCCAATTCAAAATGAAATCCTCAATGAGTCGGAAGGGCAACTGCTACGACAACGCCCCGATGGAAAGTTTCTGTGGGGCACACTGAAGAATGAGCTTGTCCACCATCGCCGCTATGAGACCCGGCAAGAAGCGATCCGAGAGATTACGGAATACATTGAAATATTTTACAACCGGCAGAGACGGCAGAAAAGGCTGGGGTATCTTTCTCCGGCAGCCTATGCACGGCGATACTACGAAAAACAATTTGCGGCGTGAATGATTTGGTCTCCACTATTTCCGACCGATCTCACAGAGAATCAGACAACCCTGACCGTATCCCGCAAGCTGGTGGAATACCTATAGGTGGTCGGTCGATGCGATACCTTTTTTATAAAAGGAGCCCCCCAGGAAAAACCCCTCCCAAAAGGCAACGGCAAGCCTCTGTTTCCCCCTTGGCCTTACCTATCATGGATCCCCACCCTTTCGTTGCAGGATCTGGACATTAAAGTATTTTTGGTTGGAGCAGGATAACCAGCTCTTTCTTCTTTTTTGTTTTCGTTGAATGCGAAAAAAGCCCACCCAGCCCAAACATCTCGCTCAAGAACGGCACTTTTTTAACAGAATCTGACTCTACGTTGTCTATAAGACCGCCGATCATCAACATCTCCCCACTCTTGACACGGACAACAGTATTCATTTCCCTGAGCTGAATCCTGGGAACACCTACCTTGCCAAGTCCAACTGCCTCATAGGGAATAGTATCTCCATCAAGCTTTGAAGTGACAGGCGTCAGGGAAAGAACGATCTCGTTGTTGTCCATAATGCTTGCAACCACCGACATCGCAAGCCCGGACATAAGGGTCGCTGTTTTAACGGTGTAAGTGACAGCCCCGGTGGTAGCATCAACTCGCGATTCAATGGCATCGATATACTTCAAAGTATCCCCGACGGAGATCAGGGCTGGTTGACCATTAAGCACACTGATTTTGGGGTTGGCCAGAACATTGGTAGGCCCCTGGGTTTCCAACGCACTGATCAGGATGTTGAAGGGATTTCCATTGGGAGTAAGAACAGCGGGATTAATGCTCACCTGAGTGATGGCCTTATTTGACGAAGTCGGGTTATATATGATGCCCTGCGGCCCGAACATTTCCATATTTACAGAGGTATTCACCAGATTCGACCAGTCAATCCCTTTTTTCTCGGTGTCGTTAATGACCACTTCGACAATCTTTGCCTCAATGGCAACTTGCCGGTACAGTTCTTTTTTGAGCGTATCAATATAGCGGCTGATTTTTTGCAGCATCGGCCGTGAAGCAGAAACAGAAATCAATCCGAGGTGCTTGTCTATGGTGTAGTAGCCGAGGCCGGTTTTAAAATCACGCACGCTCGTTGTTTTTGTCTGATCAATAGATTCACTTGGTTTGGAGTCATCTTCATATTTCCGTTTGGACTCACCAGCTTGCTTCGCAGACCAATCTGATTGTTTTTGCTGCTCGCTTTTTTCTTCTTTTTTCTCTGTCTTTTGTTCCTTGGTTATTTCAAGAATCCGGTCAAGATTCTCTTCCATGTTTTTCCAGAAATCGAATACATTTTTTTCGCTGGTCAGTTGCAGTTTCCCTGCCATTCCACCGGTGTTCTGACCGATGGAAGACGCGCCCAAGACATCCCCGCCAACACTGGTAGAATAACTAGAGTTCACATTGGGCAGGGGCAAATGAAACGTCCTGTTTTCCCTGTTTTTGATCGCAAGGGTATTTCCCTGGATTTCATAAAAATAGCTTGCTTGTAGCAGAATGTTGTCGATGGATTTGAAAAAATCATCTCCCTCACGGATATCAACATCCACAGGGACAAACTGGTTTACATCATTTTCCCAACTGACATTCATGCCTTTCGAGGCAACCAGTGTTTTTATAATATCTCGCAAAAGCACAGGGCCAGAGGCCGTAGAAATGTCCCTCCCCACAGGAATGCTGACCTGCTCTTCCGTTCCACCATCCAGGGCCTTGTCCTGACCACCACCCGCAAGGATGTAGGATGGTTTCTCAAAACGAACCGGAAGCTGGCTGGTGTCAGCAGATTTTCTTTTGGTGTCTGTAGGGGGCTTTGGCTGACGCGTTCCAGAGGCAACAAGCGGTGCCGCTTGAAAATTGGCACCTGTGGTGGCAACATCTGGCTCTGGGGGATGACCAGATACCGGCGCGCATGCGGCGAGAAAGAGACAGCACGCGACAGCTGCAAGCATATGTATTACGCTTTTTCTTTTTGTTTCCATGGTGGCAATCTGTATCCTTGTTATTGAAAGGGCTGTTATGAAAACCGGAACAAGCCGACCATCGCCTAGTTGCCCGCTGTGATCCTTCCCCGTATAAAACGCTTCAACTCCTCTGGGACATCGTAACCCGAGAGCATTACCGTGTTGTATGCCGCAACGGCTTTTACCGTTTCTCCTTGTTTATCAAAAATTCGCGCCTTGGACACCAAGGTGTCAAGCGTTTCGCCATACAGCGCACTGTGCTTTGCCAAAAGTGCCAAAGCCGCGTTGTAGCTCTGTTGCTCTTCGGCAAAGGAGGCATAGCTGATCAAGGCCGAGCTGGCAGGCTTGGCTCCACTTATGGCGAGATCGAAATACTGCTTGGCTGCTATAATTCCCTTCATATTCGCAGATCCAATGGCGGCCAACAGGGCAGCATCAGCATTGTTTGGCTCCCGATCGAGAACGGCTTTGGCGTAATGCACTGACTTGGCAGGCATGCCTAGCTGTACAAGGCACACAGAAGCAAGGTGGATAGCCAGCGGGACGTTATCCGGCCACAGGGCAAAAGCTGTCTCGTACTGAACGAGGGCCTGCTCATACTGGCCTGCTTTTTCGGCCTCCTGCCCTTGCGCTATAATATTTTTTGCCTCAAGGATATCTTTTCGCGCCTTGAGTTGTTGCCTTATCACTGTGGAGTCAGGCTTCACGGGACTTCCCTCTCCGCTGTTGCTGGCAATGCTGTCCGCAGCGGTCTTAGGCCAATTAAATTCTTTCTTTTTGGGGGCGATGACGATGGTGTTGTGGCGCTCCTCTTTCTGCAGATCTTTCAGGTTGAGTATGATGTCGAGCGCAAAATCCCACGGCACATCAGAAAGAGCAAGGGTCAACGTGCCGTTTACACCTTCGTCGACAACAATATTCTGTCCGCTTATTTCGCCAAACAACCTAAAAACATTGTGCAGATCAATTTTGAAAAAATCCACAGTGATTCTTTGTTTTTCATATCCAGCAAAATTAGAAGGAGCTATTTGCCTTTTTTCTTTTGCCGGAGTCGCCTGGCGAATATCAGCTTTTTGTGCGGCAAGCGTCTTGGCAGGGTTGAGAGGCGCTGCTTTACTTAAAGATTCTGGTCCTTTTGTAGTGGAAAATTGTGGAACGATCAGCTCACCGACTGCTATTGGCTGGGAAATCTTATTTTTTATCATATTCGGTCGGGTGGTGTCTAGCGCTTTGCTTTTTGGCACTTCCCTAGGGGTAGTCTCCGGTTCGGCAAGACTGGCAGATAGAGGAGAGGGGAGGGCCGGTACTGATTCAGCAATTTTTACCAGCAAGCCGTCTGGCTTATTCTCCAGCTCATAGGCAAACAATTTGCTCTGCCCAGAATCAAAAACAATGCGGACTGAAGAATTGCGCTGAGCCGCCCGGATTTTTGCCAAGGCCGTTCCAACTGTGTGTTGCAGCATTTTCCCGGGGAGCGTGAGATTGGCAATATCAAGATACATTCTGTCTGGGCGGCCAGCGCCCTTGGCCAGATGCGTTTTCTGGAAATCAATTATTGGTCCGTCTGTCTTGATAAAAACACGGGTTTCCGTTGGGTTGGTGGTGTCAATCTCAATGTCATTAAGAACCGAGGCCGGCTGCGAAGAAGGGCTGACTATGGGTAGGGCTTGCGGCTCTTCCTCGACCGCCGGAGGAGAAGCCAATTGAGGAGGAACTATCGTTTTGGCAAATGTGACAACAATATTATCTCCTTGTCTTTCGATGGTATAGGCAGGATCACCGGAGAGATAAATCTCCAACCGGGCAATGGCCGGGCTCTGGTCGGCCATTGCAATTTTTTTAATATTCAGGACTGGTCCTTGCGGAAGATTCTCCGGAAAACCCGCAGAGTCGCTGAGTTTGGCATCTGCAATATCTAGCACGATCCGCAGAGGGTCGAAAAGTTCATACATCGTGTACGTGGGGGGAGTTTGCCCTTGGATAACCAACTGCAAGGTATCGGCGGCCTTTTTATTAAGAGAGATTCCAGATATCAGATAGGTTCCTTTTGTCTGCGGAGAGGGCGGCGAAGTCTTTTTTGCAAAAACGGTCCCCGACGCAAGAAAACAGAATATCATCAGCCCGGCAGAGATGCATTTCAGGCGGGTAATAAGGGGTGTCATTATTTTTCTCCCTCTTTGTTTAACATCATCTCAACCTTGCGGGTTACGCGGTCACCGGTCACATTTTTAACTTGTTCGATGATCACTTTGTCTGGGGCTATCTGTATAACTTCTCCTGTTTCCCCAACTTTTGTGCCTTTTTTGAGCACATAGCCAATGCCGGAGGAATCCTGCACCATAGCCAACAATCCACGCTTGCCTGAAACGATGGCGACCAGGGTCAACTGAGCTGGTTCAAATTTTTGTGTTCCGGTTAGTTCGGCCTTGGCCTTGGCCTCGGCCTTCATGATTTCCTGAGTGAGAAAAGGAAAAAAAGGATCTGGCCTTTCGCGATTATACACAAAAGGCGGCGTCTGCCCGCTTGCAAGGGCGGTTGCCAAATCCTGTTCTGAATTGGCGGTGGCGACGACACTGGGGAGCACAGTCTCAGGCAGGGCAGACGCAGTCTCCCCTGCACCCACAAAGCACACGCTTGCAACAAGAGTAACCGCGAGGAAAATATTTTTTGGGGACACGCTATTCATCATGATGAGTGTTTCTCGCCGAATGCACCGGTTATCGCTCTGTAACCCTTTAATTTCCTAGTCCTCACCTGCTACTTCTTTCCTTGTCCTTTTACATCTTTCTTCGCGTTCGCCTCAATTTCCGCAGAATCGAGAAAACGGTAAGTGACAAGTTGAAATGTTGAATTCAAGATCATTTCTCCGCCCGTCTGCTTCGGGGAATCCATCTTGATATTGTTCACGGAGACAATACGGGGGAACTTGCTGATCTTATCAAGGAAAACACCCACATTATGGTACGGCCCCTGCACCGCGATATCAACTGGGATTTCCGCATAAAATTGCTGCGGTTTTTCAGCAAGCGGCTTGAAGGAAAGAACATCAAGGCCCGAAGCGGTGGCCTGCCCGGAAATAGTGGCAAGGAGGGAGGGGATTTCTTTTTCATCAGGAAGCAACAGGGATGCTTCGGCAAATTGCCGTTGGATTTCCGCCATTTCTTCCTTGTGCTTGCCAAGGTCACTGGCAATTTTTTCTACTTTACGTATTTCTTCTTCGATTCCGGCCTTTTTTGTTTCAAGATTTTTTATTTCACTGGTTTTCGGCGAATAGGCAAGAAAAAAGAAGGCCACACACGGCAGGATACAGGCCGTAGCTGCGATCAACATCTTTTGCTTCATCTCAAGCCGGCTTACCTTGCTGTCGAGAATTTTTTCAAAACCCGCCTGGATTTTTTTTATGTCAAGCGCCATTGCTTCTCCCGCCCAAGGTGTTAAGTCTTCGGTACGATAACATTTATCGTGAGAGAAAAAGATTTTAGTTTCTGCTTGGCAACATCTGTTTGCGCAGAACTGGTCAATTCCGTTTTCTCAAAATACTCAGAGGCTTCCAGTTGCTGCATGTACTGGGCAATGGTTTCGTTATCCAAGGCAATGCCTTGTAGCTGCAAGCGCCCGGCGGACTGTTGCAGGGAGCTAAGCCACATGCGACTTGTTGGGGTACGCGATGCCACTTCATCAAGAACGCGCACCGTCACCTGGGCACCGGCTTGGAGCTTTTTTATGGAATCCAGCTTCTGCTCCACCATCTGCTTTTCTTTTTTCAGCATATCAATCTGCTTCAGAATGGGTTGATATGACTGCTTTTTTTGCTCAAGCGTGACAAGTTCCTCCTGCAGGTTGCTAATCTTCCCGGCCAAAGCAGCCCATAAAACGCCAAGGACTAGCAATACCAGAACAAGGGCGGTGGACAAACCCAGGAGCTCGGTTTTAAGGCGTTGTCTTTTCTTCAGCTGCCTGATCGGCAGGAGGTTGATGCGGATCATAGCAGTTAGACCTCCACCGGCCTTGTCGCCAGACCGGCCGCAAGGGTCATTTCTGGAGCAATGCTTTTGAGGTAGGCGGGATCAATGGTTCTGTCATCCACAGCCGCCTGCCTGAAAGGGTTGAAAATTTCAACAGCGATATCTGTCTCTTTTGCAAAGAATTCAGGAAGACCCTGTATTTTTGCGCCGCCACCGCTCAGGACGATTTTCGAAATCGTTTCGTCCGGATGGTTGGAATAATAAAAGTCAATGGCGCGTTTCACCTCTGTTACCCACTGACTACAGGTTATCGCAAAAAGGCTTTCAAGTTCTTCCTGTTTTTCCTTAGAGACAATTTCTCCAATTTTTAGGGCCTCTGCTTCTTCAAAACTGATCCCAAAAAGATTCTCTATCTGCTCGGTCAACTGCCGACAACCAAGGACAACGTCTCGGGCCAGAATTGACGAACCATGAGAGATGATATTGATGTTCATTTTCGAGGCCCCAATATCCACCAGGGCGACATTGTCTTCCAGGCTAAAATTTGCTTCAAAAGCATTTTCCAGGGCAAAGGCATCTACGTCAACGACAACCGGCTGGAGGCCTGCCGCCCGCAACATGTTCAGATATCCGTCCACGACATCCCGTTTAGCCGCGACCAGCATGACATCCGTGCGGTCTTCAGTCGCGGTATTGGTTTTTAAGTCCTGGAAATCCAGGTAGACGTCTTCAATATCAAAGGGGATATACTGCTCTGCTTCTGATTCGATGTGTTTTTCAAGCTCGTCTTCGGTCATCACGGCCAGATTGATTTTTTTGACGATGACAGAGTATCCAGAAATGGAAATGGCAACTTTTTTATTTTTGATTTTCAGGTTGCTGACCAGCGAGGTTATAACTTTGCCCACAGCCTCGGGATCCTGCAAGGCGCCGTCCTCAAGAGCATCGGGGGGGAGCAGGGCGCTGCCTAGGGCTATGAGTTCATAGCCGTTCCCCTTTTCCGCTAGTTCACAGATTTTCACGGCATGGGAGCCAATATCAAGGCCGATGGAAAGGGTTTGCCTTTTGAGAAAAGGAAGATGCAAGGAAGGCAATTGTAATTTTTTAAAACCGAACTTGCCCATGATCTCCCCGTGACCAATATTTTCTTGCGGTACACATCCGCAGGCCGACTATCGGCTCGCGCGCGGAATACTTTCTAACTGCGCTTGGCAATTATACTTTCAGCCTATTTAATTGCATTAGACACACAAAAAAAACATGGTGTCAAGAATAAAATCCACGATAGATCGTGGATTTTTCTCATAAAAATTGGGTAACGGAAGGAATAATCAGCGCAAGTGTTTTCCCAAATAGAATATTAATACCAGTATGTTGTGTTTTTCATAAATGATTGGCACTACATATGGTTCGTACCTCTGGGAATAACTCAGGATTATTCTTGGCCATGATCCTGAGTTATTCTTGAACAGATGCATTCCGCCCCTTGTATTTATTTCGGTCTTCGCTTATTTTGTGGCAACCTATCCGGGTGAGTGACCTGCCGCTTGACGGCTATGGTATCTCCGGGATGAACAGATTTACAAAACGAGGATCAAACGTGTTGAAGAAAACCCCAGGAAAGGTCATGGGAAAATCTGTTTTGCGTGAATATGTCGAGGCAATCATTGTTGCCTTGCTGCTTGCCTTTTTCATCAGAACCTTTGTGGTGCAGGCCTTCAAGATCCCTTCCGGATCCATGATCCCCACCTTGCTGGTTGGCGATCACATTTTGGTCAATAAATTTGGCTATGGCGTGAAAAATCCCCTGACTGGTACCGACTTGATCACCGGGGGAGATCCCCAGCGGCATGATGTTATTGTTTTTAAGTATCCGCAAAACGAGTCCCAGGATTTTATCAAGCGGGTTGTGGGGGTTGCCGGGGACCGGGTTGAAGTTGTGCGAAAAAAGGTATTTGTCAATGGAGAGCCCTTTGTAGATCCAAACGCCGTGAACATGGACCCGGAGATTATTCCTTCTCCTAGGGATAATATGGCGTCGGTAACCGTGCCGCCCCACTCCGTTTTTGTCATGGGGGATAATCGTGACAACAGCCATGACAGCCGATTCTGGGGATTTGTTGATCTCAAGGCCATCCGGGGCAAGGCCTTTATGCTCTACTGGTCATGGGACAGTGCAAATTTCACAGTGCGCTGGAGTCGGCTTGGTAAAATAATTCCTTAAGCTGTTGTGCAAAAACAGCAACGAGGTTCCCTGCGCTGCCGTTAACGGCAGGGCCTCAGTATAGTTATTTTGTCACGGTTCTTAAAAAAGTTCTGGACCTAAGGTGACCGTTTTTTTTATTCTGAATTGATGCGGCGTTACTCCTTATAATTTTACGGAAAGAATCGTATGGATTCCGAGTACCGATTCAGCCACAAACATGTCCTTGGGCTTGCCGATTTATCCGCGGAAGATATCCTGGCTGTTTTGCAGACTGCAGAATCGTTTAAGGAAATTTCTTCCCGTTCCATAAAAAAAGTTCCGACCCTCCGCGGCAAAACCATTATCAATTTTTTCTTTGAGCCAAGCACCCGGACCCGTCTTTCTTTTGAGGTTGCCGCAAAGCGTATGAGCGCGGACACCTTTAATATCTCCAACTCTGGCAGCAGCACGGTGAAGGGGGAAACCCTTATTGACACCGCGCGCAATCTCGCCGCCATGAATCCGGACTGCATCATCCTTCGGCATCCCCGTTCAGGCTCGGCTCGTCTA
Source organism: Desulfurivibrionaceae bacterium (assembly GCA_041671085.1). Taxonomy (GTDB): domain Bacteria; phylum Desulfobacterota; class Desulfobulbia; order Desulfobulbales; family Desulfurivibrionaceae; genus Thiovibrio. Next base: position 145,615 of record JBAZCG010000001.1, read on the forward strand.
CTGGCGGATCATATCAACGCCTCTGTGATCAATGCCGGGGACGGAACTCATGAGCATCCAAGCCAGGGTCTCCTCGACCTGATGACGGTCCGGGAAGCCAAGGGCAGGATCGCGGGGCTCAAGATCGCCATTATTGGCGATATCGCTCACAGCAGGGTGGCGCATTCAAATATCATCGGTTTTTCCAAGATGGGAGCGGCGGTTACGGTGAGCGGCCCGGCGACGCTGATTCCCCCTGGCATTGTGGACTTGGGCGCCCAGGTCAGCCGGACCGTGATGGAGGCTGTTGAGGGGGCCGATGTAATCATGGCCCTGCGGATTCAAAAAGAGCGGCAGCAGGATCCATTGTTCCCTTCCCTGCGGGAATATGCGAAATTTTTTGGAGTTTCTCAAAAGGTGGCCGACGCCGCCAAGCCAGAGGCGATCATCATGCACCCAGGCCCGATAAACCGGGGGGTTGAGCTCGATCCCAAGCTTGCCGATGGCAGCCGTTCGGTGATTCTGGAGCAGGTTACCAACGGGGTGGCTGTGCGGATGGCCTTGCTGTATCTGATAATGGGAGGCGATTAACATGCCCGGACTTATATTGTTAAAGAATGGGCGCGTGATTGATCCGGCAAACGGCATTGATCAGATTCAAGACGTGTTGATCGCAGGCGGCAAGATAAGCGCGGTGGCCCCGCCAGGCACCCTTTCCGAGCAGACAGGGGGCATTGTGTATGACCTGGCAGGAAAATGGGTGGTGCCGGGGCTGATCGACATGCATGTGCACCTGCGCGAACCAGGCCAGGAGTACAAGGAAACCATCGCCACCGGAACCCGTGCCGCTGCGGCCGGTGGGTTTACCGCCGTGGCTGCCATGCCGAACACCAAACCGGTCAATGACAATCAGACCGTTACCCTATTCATTCTGGCAAAGGCAGCGGAAGCCGGTTTTGCCAGGGTCTACCCGGTGGGGGCGATCAGCAGTGGGAGTTCAGGGGAGCATCTTGCGGAGTTTGGCGAACTGCGTCAGGCAGGGGCGGTTGCCGTAACCGATGATGGGTTGCCGGTGGGCAACAGTCAGCTCATGCGCCGCGCCCTTGAGTATGCGGGCAACCACGATTTGCTGGTTATTTCCCATGCCGAGGAGCTATCGCTCAGTCACAATGGCGCGATGAACTACGGGTCGTTGGCTACCCGCCTCGGCCTACAGGGCATTCCCCATGTCGCCGAAGAAATCATGGTGTA
>JBAZCG010000002.1:0-31608 GCA_041671085.1 Desulfurivibrionaceae bacterium
GCGACATCAAGGGCAAAACCCTCGCGACCGTTACCACAGAAGCATTTGCCGGCTATCAGATGCAGGCATATGAACTGAGCCGAGCAGGGCTTCGTATGCCGCAAGACATCAAACTAGTCACTACCGGCATGCCCCATGACAAGGCTGTCGAGGCCGTGCTGGCCGGTCGGGCCGAAGTCGGTTTCGCGCGCACCGGCGTACTGGAAGCCATGGAACGCGAAGGCAAGCTTGACATCAAACAGCTCAAGATTCTCAATCGTCAGACTCTTCCCGGTTTTCCGCAACACATTTCCACCCAGCTATATCCAGAGTGGCCGTTTGCCGCCATGCCACATATCGATGAAAACCTTGCCAGGCATGTCGCTGCCGCGCTTTTCGTGATGGAAGATAACAAGACCGCGACCAGCGCCATGGGCATCCACGGTTTTGTCGTGCCTGCCGACTACAGCCCTGTGGAAGATGTGCTACGGGAACTGCGTTTACCGCCCTTCGATGTTGTGCCTGCATTTACTCTGCAAGACATCTGGATGCGATATCGCTTGCAAACTGTGGGGGCTTTGGTTGCCTTCGGGATGATCTTGATCCTGGGGGGGAGTTTACTGCTGACAAACCGGAGATTGGCGGCAAAGCAGCTTTTGCTCTTGCAGCAGCAACAAAAAATACAAAAAAACGAGGAAAAATTCCGCACTGTGGCGGATTACACTTATGGCTGGGAAATCTGGGAGGCCCCAGAAGGCTCCTATCTCTATTGTTCCCCCTCCTGCGAAAGGGTCACTGGATATCCGCCGGAGGCCTTCATGGCTGATTCTGGCCTGCTGGCACGGTTGATTCATCCCGAGGATCTAGAACGCTGGAAGGCCCATCATGCATATGTGCATGGGAAGACAGAAACGTCGGGATTCGTAACAGGAAAAGCAAACGAACTCGAATTTAGAATTATCCTTCCCAATGGCGAGGTCCGCTGGATCGGCCATCTCTGCTACCACATCTTTGATGCGGAAGGGCACGACCTGGGACATCGAATCTCGAAACGGGATATCACCGAGCACAAACTCTTGGAAACCGAGATGACAAAGACCAGAAATCTTGAGTCTCTTGCCCTCCTGGCTGGTGGCATCGCCCATGATTTCAATAATCTGTTTCAGGTGCTTATCGGCAATATCCAGCTTGCCAAGCTGAATACCGAGGAATCAAGTAAGGCCTTCCAGTTTCTGGAAACAGCAGAGCAGACGTACGGTTTGGCTGCCAAGCTTACTCATCAGCTTATTGCCTTCTCTCCTGGCGGCAACATCCGCCCGATAATTCTCCACCCAACAAGCCATATCAGGGAAGAGGCCGTTTCTGTCTTGAAAGGCTCTGGCTTAGTGGTCGAATTCGATCTTGCTGATGCCCTTTCTAACATCAAGGTTGATCCTGCCCTGTTCAGCAATATCATAAAACAGATAGTGCTGAATGCCAAGGAGGCCATGCCTTCGGAATCAAGCGGCAAGATCAAGATAATGGCTGTCAATGTGTCCTTGGGGGCGAATCACGGAAAACACCCAACCCTGGCCCCTGGGAACTATGTTAAGATTTCAGTCCAAGACCAGGGGGGGGGAATCAGCAAGGAGAACCTGCCCCGCATCTTCGACCCCTATTTTTCCACCAAGCAACGTGGCTCTCAGAAGGGTATGGGGCTCGGACTTTCCTTGTGCGATACGATTGCAAGAAAACAAGGCGGAGCGATTACGGTGGAGTCGGAACTGGGCAAGGGAACCACCTTTCATATCTACATCCCTGCCGTTGAGAGGGAGGAGGGTGCCAAGCGTTGATCCAACGCTTGGCGACTACTTGAATACTCAAGCCTACCATCCCCCTCGGGGGATCGACCCTTACCATAGCTCTCTCCATGCAATACGATACAGGCCCTTCGAGGATGCTACGCAGTGGACGGCTTTTTTTATGCTATTGAGCTGTGGGGAAACAAAAGCGCATACGGGGAATACTGTTGGTAATGGATTTTTAGGCAATAAAAAAAAAAGGACTCATGAAATCCATGAATCCTTATGGGGTATTCAAATGGTGGGCGGAGCGGGGATCGAACCCACGACCTTTGGCTTCGGAGGCCAACACTCTATCCAACTGAGCTACCCGCCCTCGGGTTTTGCAGTGGCAACTTACTTACCATGTATCGCTTTTTCAGTAAAGCCATTTTCACCGGTGGACAAAGGATGCAGGCTTACGGACAGAATCCTTCCGGTACAAGGGCCGATGGCCGCCCGTTGGTCAAGGCGTATGCCGAGGATGGCGATGATTCCCTCCTGGTCCGTCAGGATGGGTATCCGCCTCCGTTGGGCTGGGGGAATCTTCTGGTCGGTGAAAAAATCGCCGACCTTTTTCCGGCCCGGCGCCCCCAGGGGATGAAACCGGTCTCCCGTCTCGAAGGAACGAACCATCAAGGGAAAACAGACCTTGTCGGCATCGACATATAGGGTCGCAGGGGCTTGCGCGTCCCAACCCTCAGGAAGCGCATCCAGAATACGGAGCGTGACCATTGCCCCAATGGCCTCAAAGACATACTCGCCCAGACCGGGAAGCTCCCTGACAAAAGAAAGCTCTTCCGTACCCGCCCCCGAAAGATTGCCACGCACAGCCTGCCGCCCCTGGGGATAACGAAAATTCAGCCGCCCCTCTCCCTTGCCAACCCTTAAGCCACGGGCCAGATGCAAGCCAGCGCCCTCGGCCCCGGTTTCAGTCAGAAGAAGAAGCTGGGCAATCTGCCTAAACGCTGGTCGACAGCCCATATACCAGCAGGCTGTCTCCAGGATGCGCCGCCGGATGGCCAAGGGCTGCCGCGAAAAATCCGCCAGCTGGATGGTCAGCCCGGCAGGCTCGCCCTGCTCTTCTTTAACCACCTGAGCATAGGCCTGATCGGCCATCCCGGCCAGCAGCTCTTCTTCCCCCTGTAAAATCGCCGCCGTTTCCCGCAGGGAGTTGCCGATATTGGGGTTAAAATGCTCCTGCAAATAGGGCAGCAGATCGAGCCTGATTCGGTTGCGCAGATAAATCCGTTCCCGGTTGGAGCTGTCGAGGCAATAGGGGATGTTTTCTGCGGCAAGATAGCCAAGAATCTCTTCCTTGGCGATGCCCAATAAAGGCCGGATAACAAGGCCATCACGCAGCCTTGCCATCCCGGTCAGACCTGCGCGGCCAGTACCCCGGATAAGCCGCAACAGGATCTCCTCGGCCTGATCATCCGCCGTATGGCCCACGGCAATCTTCGTAGCCAAGTGCCGCGCCGCCATCTCCGCCAGAAATCCGTAACGCAGATTGCGGGCGGCATGCTCCCGTGACAGTCCATGCTCCTTGGCATAGGCGGCAACCTCCACCCTGCCGCATTCACAGACAAGTCCCAAGGCCTGGGCCGCTTCCTGCACCAAGCGCGCCTCCGCCGCCGCCTCCGCAGGCCGCAGGCCATGATCCACATGGGCAACCACAAGAAAAAGATCAAGGACCGGGGCCAGTTGCGCCAAGGCCTGAAGCAGGGCCGTGGAATCCGGCCCGCCGGAAACAGCCACGACACAGCGCTCTCCGGCGGCAAGAAGCCCCTCACGGCGGATGGTTTCTTCTATTTTTTTTACGAAAAAATGCATATGCCCCGACGGGTGATCATTATTCCCTTGAACAAGCGGTTGTCTTTGGCTATGTGATATGCCATACTTAATGTGTATCTCTTTTTCAGAAAAACACTCAGCAACGGGTCTCCCATGAACGTACGCAAAGCTGTTATCCCGGTGGCCGGCAAGGGCACCCGCTTCCTCCCTGCCAGCAAAGCGATCCCCAAGGAAATGCTCACCATCGTTGACCGGCCCACCATCCAGTACATTGTCGAAGAGGTGGTCGCCTCGGGGATCGAAGAGATTGTTTTTGTCACCAGCCAGGGCAAATCCGCCATCGAGAATCATTTTGACTACGATTTCGAACTCGACACCATCCTGCGACAAAAGGGCAAGGATGCGCTCTGTGAAGAGATCAACCACATCTCAAACCTCATCGACATTACCACGGTCCGCCAGAAAAAACCATTGGGCCTGGGCCACGCCATCTGGACCACCCGAAATGTCATCGGCGACGAACCCTTTCTGGTGCTGCTGGGCGATGATCTGGTCTTGAGCAAGGTGCCGTGCTGCCAGCAAATGCTCAACCTGCACCAAGAACTGGATGCCCCCATCGTGGCTATCCAGAAGGTTCCGCCTGAGGAAACCAACCAATACGGGATCGTGGAGGGAACCCAGCTCCGGGAAGGGGTGTATCAGATAGATCGCATGGTGGAAAAACCCGCCCCTGGCACCACAGATTCCGACCTGGCGATCATCGGCCGCTATCTGCTGACTCCCGAGATCTTCGCCATGCTCGAGAAAACCACCCCGGGCCACGGCGGCGAAATTCAGCTCACCGACGCCCTGCTGGCCCTGGCCAAACAGCGCCCCATGTATGCCTATGAATTCACCGGTACCCGCTTCGACGCCGGAGACAAGCTCGGCTACCTCAAGGCCATTGTCGCCTATGCCCTGCGGCATCCCGTGGTATGCAAGGAATTCAAGAAACATATCAAAGAAGTATGTGCTGATTTTTAAAGGCCGGAAGGGCTGAGACAGAGTCTCCATACCGGGCCGTCCCTCTGCCGAGTCAGAAGGACGGCCTCTCACTTTCACCCACAGGCCCCATGTCCGCATCCCCCCTCTATCTTGAAGTCGCCGTAGCCGCGCCCCTGCCGCAGACCCTGACTTACGCCATCCCCACCAGTGGGGAGATCCCCGTCCCGGGCCAGCGGGTGCTGGTTCCCTTGGGCAAACGGTTGCTCACCGGCTATGTGCTGGCCTTAAGCGAAGAAAGGCCCGAGTTCCGGCTCAAACGAGTGACCGAGATTCTCGATGCTTTCCCGGTTTTCCCGGAAAGCATGGTCCCGTTTTTCCGCTGGGTGGCCCGCTACTATCATTATCCCATCGGCGAGGTGATCCGGGGCGCGTTGCCCGGCGGGCTCACCTCGCAAAGCGGCCGCCAGCTCAAGGCCACCGAGGCGGGGCAGCATTATTTCCTTGTTGACCAACCCCAGCTTGCCCAGGACTATCCCTGGCTTGCCAATCTACTGGCCAACAAAAAACTGAGCGCCGCCACTGTGCGTAAGCTCTGGCGGGGTAAGGAAAGACGGCTCATCGAGCAGTGGGGGGAGCAGGGACTGATCTCGGTGGAGCAGATTATCTCCGGGGCCTCCATCGGCCAGAAAACGGAGGCCTGCGTGCTCCTGGCCGACGAACCGCTTGCCCCGGAGGCCCTCACCAGCCTCAAGCCCTCAGAAGCAAAGACCCTCGCCCTCATTGAGGAGCTGTTGCCTGAGGGGACCCAGGCGCTTCCCCGGAGGGAGCTGACCAAGGCCTACAGCGGCGCGGCAAAGGCCCTCACCTCACTGGCCGCCCAAGGCATCATCCGCCTGACAGAGCGCCCGGTGTACCGCGACCCCTTTGGCGAAACCCCGCTTTTTTACCCAAGGCCTGCCCAGCTGACCGTTGATCAGGAGAACGCCCTGGCCCAACTGAACCCGGCCATCGCCAAAAAACAATACGCGGCCTTCCTGCTGCACGGCGTCACCGGTAGCGGCAAGACCGAGGTCTACCTCCAGGCCGCGGAAACCACCCTGGCCTTGGGTCGCAGCGTCCTGGTGCTGGTGCCGGAGATCGCTCTGGCAACCCAGCTGGAGGCGCATTTTCTTTCCCGTTTCGGCGAGACCGTGGCCCTGCTCCACAGCGGCCTGGCCAGGGGGGAGCGATTTGACCAATGGCAGCGGGTTGTTTCCGGGGAGGCGCGCATCGTGATCGGCGCCCGCTCCGCCATCTTCGCTCCCCTTGCCGACCCAGGGTTGATCATCGTCGATGAGGAACACGACGGTGCCTACAAGCAGGAAGACAGCCTGCGCTACCAGGGCCGGGACCTCGCCCTGCTCCGGGGCAGTCAGGGCGAAGCCACGGTGCTGCTCGGCTCGGCCACCCCGTCGCTGGCCAGCTATCAGCATGCGCTGAGCGGCAAGTACACCCTGTTGAGCCTGCCGACCCGAATCGAAAACCGGCCCCTGCCCCAGGTGGAGCTGGTCGATCTCCAGGCAGTGAACACGGTCTCCGGCAGGCCGCCGCTTTTTTCCCCGCAACTCAAACAGGCACTGCGGGCCACCCTGGCCCGGCAGGAGCAGAGCCTGGTCTTTTTAAACCGGAGGGGGTTTGCCGGTTGCATGCTCTGTTCCGACTGCGGCCAGGCGGTGCAATGCCCCCATTGCCGGATAACCCTGACCCTGCACAAGGGCAGGGGCGAACTGGTCTGCCATTACTGCGGCTTTGCCACCAACAGCCGCACGGTCTGCACCAATTGCCGTTCGCTCAACCTGGCGCCCATCGGTTTCGGCACGGAACGCATTGAAGAAGAGCTGCAGGCGATGTTCCCCAAGGCCCGCATCGCCCGGCTCGACCACGACACCACCCGCAACCGCCAGGATTTCCTCCGCATCCTCCGGGCGGTGCATGACCGAGAAGTGGACATTCTGGTGGGCACCCAGATGATCACCAAGGGCCATCATTTCCCCCATGTCACCCTGGTGGGCATTGTCTGGGCCGATGCCGGGCTGGGCATGCCCGATTACAAGGCAGGCGAGCGCACCTTCCAGCTCCTGGCCCAGGTGACTGGCCGTGCAGGCCGGGGCGAGCAGCCGGGCAGGGTCATCGTCCAGACCCACCAGCCCGGCCATTACAGCATTGCCGCAGCCCGCGACCACGATTATCCCCGTTTTTTTGCAAAAGAGACCGGACTGCGCAAAGCCTTGGGCTATCCGCCCTTCAGCCGCCTCATCAACCTGGTCCTTGACGGCGAACAGGAAGAGACGGTGCAGAAGCGGGCAGAAGCCCTGGCCGCCAAAGGAAAAACGCTGCGCCGCTATCGAAAAACCTCCATCCTCGGCCCGGCCCCTGCGCCCCTGGCCCGGTTGCGGGGCAGATTCCGCTGGCAGATCCTCCTCAAAGGCCCGGATCTTGAAGAGCTGCACAGCCTCTGTCTGGAGTTGGAACAGGAGCACGCCCGGCTGGCTGGAGCGGTGAATTTGGCGGTGGACGTTGATCCGGAGAGTATGTTGTAGGGACATGATTGCCCTATAGGTCCTAGCCGGGCCTATGAAAAGGCCCATGACAATATGGACCGTGTCTATTCCCCGCGCCACACGCCAAACGCTTTTTTCTTGCCATCACATGCCACAGAAGATACAATTATGCGCATAAACAATGCGCATATGGAGGCAACAATGGAGGCAACACTTTTTGATCCGGCAGCTCCTAAAAAATCTGCCAATCTCAGTATCAACAGTGACTTGCTGCGACTGGCGAGAGAGAACCACATCAATCTTTCCCAGGCCCTTGAGCAGCGACTGGCTGAAGTTCTGCGGGAAGAACAGCGCCGCAAGTGGCTTACGGAAAATCTCGAGGCCATAGACGAATACAACTCCCGCATCGAAAAGCACGGGGTATTCAGCGATGGGCTCAGGCGGTTCTGATGGCGCAGCTCGACGTGTATGAAAACCCCAATCCGGCAACCCGGGAAGAAATCCCCTATCTGCTGGACGTGCAGACCGGCCTGCTGGAGAGCCTCGCTTCCCGCGTAGTGGTTCCGCTCGTCAAGGCCTCGGCCATGGGCAAGGCAGCGCAACACCTCAACCCCATATTCACGGTCGGACAAGCAGAGGTAGTTATGTCCACTGCCGAACTTGCTGGCATTCCAGCGCGCCTTCTGGGGCAAAAAGTTGGCTCCCTGGCTGATCGCAGGGGCGAGATCATTGCGGCGCTTGATTTTTTGTTTAGTGGGTATTGAGAACCTGCATCGTTAGCAGAATGTAATTCCCCTGCTTGATGCCGAAATTAACTAACAAAGATGTTACGCGACAAACATAAGATAAGGATCGCACCATGGCATTACGAGAGATCGTCACCTATCCCTTTCCCATCCTTAAAGACACAGCCAAGCCGGTGACCGACTTCGGTCCCGAACTTGAAAAGCTGGTGGCCGACATGGCGGAAACCATGTACGACGCTCCCGGCGTCGGCCTTGCCGCCCCGCAGATCAACATCCCCCTGCAGCTCTGCGTCATTGATATCTCGCCCAAGGATGCGCCCAGGGAGCTGATCGTGCTGGCCAACCCCAAGATCATCAAGGGCGAGGGCCAAGAGATCGACGAGGAAGGCTGCCTCAGCGTGCGGGAGTATTGCAGCAACGTGCCCCGCTATGCCAAGATCTGGGTGGAGGCCCAGGACATCAGCGGCCTGCCCCTGAGCTTTGAGGCGGAAGGCTATTACGCCCGAGTGATCCAGCACGAGCTCGATCACCTAAACGGCACCCTGTTCATCGACCGGATCAGCTCCCTCAAACGGACGCTCTATAAAAAGAAGATTAAAAAAATGCTCAAGGCGGAAGAGGGGAAATAACCGGTGGCAGCTAAGTACCGCATCATCTTCATGGGCACCCCGGAGTTTGCCGTGCCTTCGCTCCAGGCGCTGCTCGACCACGGGGAAGAGGTGGTCGCCGTGATCTGCCAGCCGGACAAGCCCAAAGGCCGGGGCCGCAAGCTGAGCCCGCCGCCGGTCAAGGAGCTGGCCCTGGCCACGGGCATCCCGGTCCTCCAGCCAACCAAGGTCAGAACCCCTGAATTTCTCGAAGAACTCCGTTCCTACCAGCCGGATCTCATGGTAGTCACGGCCTATGGCCGCATCCTGACCGGGCCGGTGCTCAGCCTGCCGCGCCTGGGCACCATCAACGTGCACGGCTCGCTCCTCCCCAAATACCGGGGCGCGGCACCGGTCCAGTGGGCGGTCTTGAACGGCGATACGGAAACCGGGATCACCATCATGCAGATGGACGAGGGCATGGACACCGGCGACATCCTCCTGCCGGGGAGCCTGGCCATCGAACCCGATGATACCGCAGGCACCCTGGCCGTAAAGATGGCCGACCTCGGGGGCAGACTGCTCATCGAAGCGCTGGAACGGCTCAAGGGTGGAAACCTCCCCCCGCAGAAACAGGACAACAGCCTGGCCACCCCGGCGCCCCCACTCTCCAAAGATTTGAGCGAGATCGACTGGCAGAGATCGGCCAAAGAAATCAGCTGCCAGATCAGAGGGTTGGACCCCTGGCCCATGGCGCACACCACCCTGGAGGGCAAATGGCTGCGTTTTTTTGCCCCGCAGGTGATTGTCGAGCCTGTCCGCGAGACGCCTGGCACCCTGTGCAGGGCCAACAAAAATGGGCTGGTGGTGGCCACGGGCGAAGGGTATCTGCGCCTCGGCGAGATGCAGCTTGAAGGCTCCAAACGTATGAGCGCGGATGCCTTTCTTCGGGGCAGGCCACTTGTCCCCGGCCTCCGGTTCCCCACATGACCAGATTTTTAAAAAGCCGCGTCTTCTACCTTGTTCTCATCCTGGCCGGGGTTGGGGCCGTTACCCTCTATGCCTTCCAGCCGGACAACATCTTTGGCAAGGTTCTTCACTACTTACAAAATTCGCGGCAGCACGGGGAACAGCTCCGGGAAGCCATCTTGGCCAAGGGCGTCTTTGCGCCGCTTATCTTCATCACCCTCCAAGTTCTCCAGGTCGTTGTCGCGCCCATCCCCGGCGAGGCAAGCGGTATCTTGGGCGGCTACCTCTTCGGCGCCCTGCCGTCCTTTGTCTATTCCACCATCGGGCTTACCATCGGCTCCTGGCTGGCCTTCATGGTCGGCCGTCTGCTGAGCGATCTGGTCCGCCGTCGGCTGGAGCACACCGCCATCTATAAGCGCTTCAACCATCTGATCAGCAAGGGAGATTTTGCCATCCCCTTTGTCCTCTTTCTCCTGCCCGGCTTTCCCAAGGATTCCCTGGCCTATCTGCTGGGCATGAGTCACATGCCGATGCCGGTTTTTTTGTTCATCACCGTGGTGGGAAGGATTCCTGGCACCCTGCTTCTTTCCTTCCAGGGAGCCGAGATCTATCAAGGCGACTATCTGCAATTTGTGATTCTTCTGGCGATCTCTGCCCTGATCGCCCTCCCGTATGCCTTCTACCACAAACGGATTCTCGCCTGGCTCACCCATTACAGCAGGCGGACCTTTCCCGACGATGGCCCAACGGAGAAAAATGACTAACCACCATACTATCGCCTATATCGACTGTTTCTCCGGGATCAGCGGCGACATGTTCCTTGGCGCCCTGCTGGATGCCGGGCTACCGGTCGAGGAATTGCGCAGCCAGCTCGACCTGCTGGAACTTGACGGCTACACCCTGACCGTGGGCAAAAAAACCTGCGGAGCCATCGCCGCCACCACCCTCACGGTCCAAAGCGGGGAGCACCATCCGCACCGCACCTTGGGGGATATCCGGCAGCTCATCACCGCAAGCCGCCTCGCGGAACCGGTCAAAGAAACAGCGCTTGCCATCTTCTCCCTGCTGGCCGAGGCCGAGGCCAAGGTCCATGGCAAGCCGGTGGAGGCCGTGCATTTCCATGAGGTGGGCGGTATCGACGCTATTGTTGATATCGTCGGCGCAGCCATCGGCCTTGCTACCCTGAACATCACCCGCCTGCATTGCGCCCCCCTGCCCATGCCCAGCGGCTGGGTCCAATGCGCCCACGGCCTGCTACCCTTGCCCGCGCCTGCGGTGTGCGAGCTATTGCAAGGGGTGCCCGCCTACGGGGTCGAGCTGAGCCAGGAGCTGGTCACTCCGACCGGGGCCGCCATAGTCAAAGCCCTGGCCACCAGCTATGGCCCCATGCCCGCCATGACCATGACCGGTGTGGGTTACGGAGCCGGCCGCCAGGAGCTGAGCAACGGCCAGCCCAATCTCCTGCGCCTGGTCATCGGCACCGCCCGGACCGTGGTCGAGGCCCAGGAGGTGGAGGTTATCGAAACCCATCTGGACGATTGGTCGCCGGAAACCTTTCCCTACCTCAGTGACCGGCTCTTCGCCTTGGGTGCCCTGGATGTGGCCCTGGTCCCCATCCAGATGAAAAAGGGGCGGCCCGGCTTTCTCCTGCGGGTGATCTGCGACCGGGCTGCGGCCTTGGCAATCAAGGAGTGCATCTTCAGCGAGACCACGGCCATCGGCCTGCGTTTCCGCACCGAGCAGCGTTGGACCCTGCCCAGGGAGACCGGCACGGTTCCCACCCGCTGGGGCGAGGTGCGGGTAAAAAAAGTAACGACCCCCACAGGGGAGGTCTTGACCCCGGAATATGAGGATTGCAAACGGGTGGCAATCGCGCACCACATCCCGATCAAAGAGGTGTACGCCGCAGTGGGGCGCGCCGAACGCGAAACGTTTAAAGGGGAAAAGTAAATGGATCGTTTATTCATGGGCATTGCCACCGGTTTTGGCGCGGGCTATCTGCCCAAGGCCCCCGGCACCTGGGGCTCCCTGCTGGCCCTGCCCCTGCATTATTTTCTCCGCCAACTGGCGCCGAATCATTATGCCCTTGCCCTGGCGGGGATCTTCTTCATCGCCGTCATCACGGCCGGGCAGGCGGAAAAGATTCTGGACCGCAAAGACCCAGGAGTGGTGGTGATCGACGAGGTCATCGGCATGCTCATCACCCTCATCGCCGCGCCGAACAGCCCCCTGATCTGGCTGCTGGGTTTTCTCATTTTTCGTTTCTTCGACATCTTCAAGCCCTACCCCATCCGCCTCATCGACCAGCGGGTCAACGGCGGCATGGGCATTGTCCTCGATGATGTCCTGGCCGGAATTTACAGCCTTATTGTCCTGCAAATTTTCTGCTATGCTATACTTTGATAGGAAAAAACTCCCCGCTTCCGCAGGGACCAGCCCCTTCTAAAGGCAGGCCTCCGGAGGCATTGTCTCCAGAGGCGCCGTGCCATGTCCGAAAAACAAACCTCTTTCCATGGGGCCGTATTTTTCCGCTTCATTCCTCCAGCCATCCGCGGCCTCTGCCAGCGGATAGCCGTGGGGCTGGCGATCCTCGCCGCTGTTTACACCCTGGCCGGATTCCTCCTTGCCCCCTCTCTACTAAAAAGGTTGCTCCCGCAATACGCCGCGGAACAACTGCACGCCCGGTTGACCATGGACGCGATCCGGATCAACCCCATCCTTTTCACCTGCGAGATCAAGGGGTTGCGCCTGGAGCAAGAGGGCGATAACGATCCGATTCTGGCGGTGGAGCGGTTGTTCGTCGATTTCGAGACGGAAAGCCTGTTCCGCCGGGCCTGGACCTTTTCCGACCTGATCATTGAAAAACCCGCCATCCGCCTCAAGATCGACAGCGAAGGCCGCCTCAACCTGGCGCGACTGAACCCCTCCGGCACCGCCGCGATAGAGGAACCGACAACGAGCCCTGCCCCTGCACCACAACCACTGCCACGCCTCTATTTCCAGCATTTCTCCTTGTCCGGCGGCTCGGCCAGCCTCACGGACCTGAGCAAAAAAGCAAATTCTCAGCCGTTTGCCATCAATCCGCTGAACATCGAGCTGGTCAAGGTCTCCACCCTGCCCGAACAGCGCGGGGCCTATGCGGTTTCCGCCGCCCTGCCCGAAGGCGGCAGCCTTGCCTGGAAGGGCGACCTGGCCTTTGCCCCGATTCTGGCCACTGGCTCCCTTGAACTCAAGAACTTCAAGCCCGCCACCGTCTGGCGCTTTCTCCCGGAGCGGGTCCATATCGCTCCCCCTCCGGGCACTCTTGCGCTCACGGCAGGCTATCGCTTTGCCTTTCAGGATGGAAAGCCCGCTCTTGAGGTAAATCCAATCACCGTCACACTCCAGGGTCTTGCCGTACAAGGCATGAACGCGGCCCAGCCCATCGTGAAACTCGACACGCTCACCGCCTCGGACGGCCGGATCGATCTGGCCAAGCATCAGGTGGAGTTCCCAGCCATCGCTGTGCATGGGCTTGCGGCAACAGCCAGCATGGATGCCAACGGGCGCGGCAACTGGGAGGGTCTTGTCGAACCGGAAGAGAACGAGGAACCCACTCCGCCCTGGCAGATCGGGATTGACTCCCTCACCATCACCGACTCCACCGTGGGATTCAGCAACGCCAGCCCCGCCAATCCCATAGACCTCAACCTGGAACTGACCAAGCTTTCCCTTGCCAGCGCCAAGGTTGACCTTGGCACACGAAAGGCGTCGGGCAAGCATCTTGCCCTGTCCGGCGGCGGGCTTGCCCTGAATCTGGGCCTTGCAGCCCCCGCGAAGGCTGCCAAAACGCCCGCCAAGGAGCATAAGCAGGCCGGCCAAGAGCCTCCCTGGAAAACCTCCTTGGATCAATTTGCTATAAACGGCTTCCGCCTCGGCGTTACCGACCAGGCCAGCAAAATCGCCTACACCTTGCGCGATCTCGCCGCCGACGTAAAAGACCTCGGCCACCCCGCCCAGCCCATAGCCTTCGATCTTAAAACCGGTGTCGAAGAGGGAGGCGAGGCAGCGCTGCGCGGCACCGTCTCCCAGAATGGCGACCGGATCGAGGCCCAGGCACACATCGCACGCTTTAGCCTCAAACCGCTGGATGCCCTAGTTGACCGGGATGCCGCCGTTGCCCTGGTTTCCGGCAGCCTCTCGGCGGATGTGCACCTACTTCGCACCCAGAGCGAACAGCAACAGGGTGCCCTCACCCTCGACGGCGACGCCAGCATCAACGATTTACTCCTCAAGGAAGACGACACCGGCGACCGGCTCCTTGCCTGGAAGGAGGCGACGGTCAGCGGCCTTGCCTTGAGCCTCAACCCGGACCGCCTCACCATCCGGGAGGTGCGGATGCTGGAGCCGGGGACAAAGATCATCATCTTCAAGGACAAGAGCCTCAATCTCGCCAAGCTCCGGAAGCAGGAACCCCGGCAGCAGCCGCAGCCCGCACGGCAATCCACCAAGGGAGACCAGAAACCCTTTCCGGTGGCGGTGGACCGGGTGCGCCTGGAAAACGGCGTGGTGGATTTTGCCGATTTCAGCCTGGTGCTGCCCTTTGCCACCCGCATCCACCAGTGCAGGGGCTCGGCCAACTCCATCTCCAACGAACCGGCAAGCAAAACCGCGCTCAAGTTCGAAGGCAGGGTGGGCGAATTCGGCCAGGCCAAGGCGTCCGGCAGCTTGATGCCCTTTGAACCCAAGCGGTTCACCGACATTACGGTACTGTTTCGCAACGTGGTCATGGCGCCCCTTTCTCCCTACACCGCAACCTTTGCCGGTCGGGCCATCGCCTCGGGCAAACTCAATCTGGATCTTGAGTACAAGATCAAAGAGAGCGAATTGGCCGGCAAAAACTCGGTGGTGATGGAGAACTTCACCCTGGGCGACCGGGTGGAGAGCCCCAACGCCATGAGCCTACCGCTTGATCTGGCCATTGCCCTGCTCACCGACAGCCAGGGGAAGATCGATCTGGCGGTGCCGATCAACGGGAATGTGGACCATCCGGAATTTTCTTACGGGGTCGTTGTCCGGCAGGCGATCTTCAATCTGCTCTCCAAGGTGGTGACTGCGCCATTCCGGGCGCTGGCCAGCCTGTTTGGCAGCGGGGTCAAAAATCCGGACGTGGTTCTGTTCGAGCCGGGACGGACGGATTTGACTCCTCCGGAACAGGAAAAACTCAAAATGGTCAGCGGGGTGCTGGACAAGAAAAAACAACTCGTTCTCACCGTACATGGTGGCTTTGATCCGGCCTTGGACGGGGCTGCGCTCAAAACAGCGCATATTCGCCAGGCGCTGGCGCAAAAACTTGGCGAGAAACTCAAACTAGACGAAGAACCCGGCCCGGTGGCCTTTGCCAATGGCAAGACCCAACGGGCGTTGGAATCCCTGGCTGGAGACGAGGGGCTAAAAACCGCGCTGGACGAGTACGAAAAGGCCACGGGTACAAAGGCCAAACGGGTGAATCCGGCCCTGGCTCTGATTGGGAAAGGAAGTGAGGACCGCGATTTCTACCAGGCCCTGTTTGCATATCTGGTGAAAACCGCGCCCTTACCCCAGGCGGAGTTAGAAAGGCTTGCAGACCAACGGGGTAAGGCAATCGCCCAGGAACTCACGGACCGAGTCGGCGCGGATGCCGCCCGGATCACCGTCGGCCCTGCCGTGCAGAGCGAAGAAGAGGACGGGGCCGTACCCGCCAAGCTCAAATTGGGGCTGCGCTGAAGGCGGCTCTTGCCTGGGAATTACCCCTCCTTAAAAAAAACTCTGCGGCCCTGCCCAGGGGAGAAGAGCTGGACAAGGCCGCAGTCGCCCCGGCGGGGGAAGAGAGCTGCCGGTGCTGAGGGCGATCACTGAGCGCGGACCTTGCCGCCTATCATAAAAGCCGCGCTCACCAAAAAGATATTCTTCACGATATACTGCCCTTCCAGAGACAGCCCGAAAGGTGGATGGGTAAAGCAGATTTCCGGCAACAGGATCAAGGGCAGCATCGTTCCGGGCAACTGAAGAAGCAGAAGCAGGAGAGCGATGCGGATCAATGGCCGGTAGAGCAGGCACAGGCCTACCGTCACCTCCCACCAGCCGAGAACCGGCAAAAAGATCTGCGGAGAAACCCAGTAGACCGTCCGCTTGATCAGCTCTTCTTCAGGACTCATGCCCAGAGGCTTCAACAGTCCGAACCAGATGAAGATGAGGGCGATGGAATACCGCATCAGAGGCTGGCAGTACCTGTCCATCCCCTCGGAAATTCTGATGTCTGCCCTGTCAAGCCAGGCGTACATCCGCGTTGTCCTTGATTGCTCGCGCGTTCCTGTCAAAAGAAGGCAATCCGGCGGACGCATACACGGATTTGTATTCCGTGTACCGGGTGTCGTAGGAAAATTGCGGGATATGGGCATTGTTCAGGATAAAACTTTCCAGTTGCCTGATCTGGGCCTCGGAAAGCTCGCCAAAACGGACCCGCCGCTCCATGACGAAATAGTCGCTGGAAAAAAACCGGGAACACACGGCATCGGCCATGATCTCAAAGGGAACTCCCTGGATGTGCTGGCCGCCGTGGGTGAAAAGGATTCCTTCCCTCGGCAGCTCCTCCGGCGGTGGGTTGTCGGCGATATATGAAAACGATACACCGCCCATGCTGATGTCGAGCACCCGGCCAACCCCTTGATGAAACACATACATCTCCTGGCGCGGGGTGAAGCGGGGAAATTTTCCATGGTGCTCGCCCGGCGCATTGCTGGCGTGGACAGGCTTGCCGCCCCCGGTATCGAGCCAATTTCCTGTTCGCAACGCCTCTCCGCTTCTGACCGGAGAGGCGTTGCGAACAGAGGCAATCCTACAGATGGCATCTTCCGACTTTCCCATGGGCATTCCTCCTTTTTTGTTGACGTATCTTGATGGCTGGACGAAGCGACAGTAAAGACACTGTAATGGCCCCCAATGATAAATAAAAATGAATAATATAAATGTTTATCGCAAGTTTAACTTATGATAAGATTGCGGAAAAAGACGACCCAAACCATTATTCCGTGAGGCCCATCCCGATGAGTATTACCCTGAGACAACTGGAAATCTTTGTCGCCGTAGCCGAAACCCAGCAGGTGACCAAGGCGAGCGAAAGGCTGTTTTTGACCCAATCGGCGGTGAGCATGGCCCTCAACGAGCTGCAAAATCAACTGGGCGGCCCTCTTTTTGACCGGCGAGGCCGCGCCTTGCTGATCAACGACCGTGGCCGCTACCTTCTGCCGTTTGCCAAGGAAATCCTCTGCCAGATCAACAACATCGAGACCCTGATGACCGAGAAAAAGGACAAGGTTATCGGCGCCCTCAAAATCGTGGCCAGCTCCACTGTCGGTAATTATGTCCTGCCCTATCTGATCGGGGCCTTCAAACAGATGCACCCTTCGGTCGCCATCGACATGGAGGTCTGCAACACCAGCCATGCCGAAGAACTCATTGTAAACGGCAGCATGGATCTGGGTTTTGTGGAGGGCGAGGTCAGCAATGACCAGATATCAACAATTCCCTGGCTCCAGGATGAACTGATGGTGATCGCCAGCCCGGCCAGCGAAATGGCTGCCCAAAAAACCTTCCGGGTGCCGGAGGATCTGGAACGATGCGAGTGGGTCATGCGGGAAAAGGGCTCGGGCACGGCTCAGATTTTCAAGAAAAAACTGGGCCGCCACGTAACCGGACTCAAGGTGGTCATGGAACTCGGCCACACCGAGGCCATAAAAAAAGCGGTGGAATCCAATGCCGGCGTTGCCTGCCTCTCAAAACTGGCGGTCTGCCGGGAGGTGGAACAGGGATGGCTGGCAGGGCTGCCCGTGGAGGGCGTTGATATGAAGCGCACCCTACAGATCATTCAATACAAGAAAAAGGCCACCACCAACCTGATGGAGGAGTTCATCAACTTCTGCGCCCTGCTCAACGAGTGCAGCCAGGGCTGCGCCTGCCTCTCCTCGCCCTGGAAGCTTCAGGATCTGCTGGCCAAATCCTGCCAGCAGCCAGGGGCGTGAAAAGGTCCATTGCAGAAGAGGGGCCATCTCTTATCCTGTTTTCCATCTCAAGCGACAGTCCGCAATAGCCAGTTACTCATCTTTCTTCTCTCCCCCCGGTTTTATTCGTGTTTGTGTCGTCTGCAAGACAGAAGGGAATTCCGCTGCTTGATAGTATAGGTCTATTCCCGCGAACAGCGGTGGGCAGGCGTTCCCAGCGCATCTATCCCTGGCGCTACACGTACGGCGATCTCAGCATCGACAGCAATTTCGGTTCCGGATCATTCGGGAAAAGCATGAAACAACACAACAAGGAGAACTGTTATGGGAAACAGCATGAAAAAGATCGGAACGATATGTATAGCCCTGCTGGTCAGCGCCATGTTTGTCGCGGCAGCTCAGGCAGAAATTAAGATCGGCGTTATGTCCCTGCGGGGCGCGCCCAAGGTCATGGAGGAATGGACCGCGACCGGGGAGTATCTCACCGACAAGATGGGAGAACCCGTTACCATTATGCCCCTCCAGTTCGACACCATTGAGCCCATGTTGAAAAACGGCAAGATCGATTTCTTGCTGGCGAACTCCGCTTTTTTTGTGGAGGTAGAAAAATTGCATGGCGCCAAGGCCGTCGCCATGCAGATCAACTCGGCGGGCGGCAGACCGGTCAAGGAGTTCGGCGGGGTGATCTTCGTGCGCAAGGACAGCCCCATCAATAATCTTGCCGACCTCAAAGGCAAGAAATTCATGGTGGTGAAGGCCTCCTCCTTTGGCGGCGGCCAAATGGCCATGCGGCTTCTTCTTCAGAACGGGATCGATTACCGAAAGGATTTTGCCGAGTTCAAGGAAGGCATCAAGCATGACAACGTGATTCTGGCCGTGAAAAACGGAGTCATGGATGCGGGAACCGTCCGCACCGATCTCCTGGAGGCTATGGCAGCGGAAGGAAAGATCTCCATGTCTGACTTCAAGATCATCAATCAGGTCAAAGACAGCTTCCCCTTTGTACACAGCACCGAATTGTATCCCGAGTGGCCCATGATTGCGGCAAAGCATGTTGATGCTGACAAGGCCAAAAAGCTCGGCGAGGCCCTCATCGCGATGAAGGCTGATTCCGATGCGGCAAAAAAAGCCGGGATTCTCGGATGGGGGCAGCCCGCCGACTTTAGAAGCGTGCGGGAATGCCTGAAGGCCCTTAAGTATGGGGCCTTTGCCAACTAACGAATCCTGGGAATCGTGACTGGTTTCGAAAAAAGAGGAATTGTCGCCAAATTTATTCTCATCGTTTCACTGCTAACGCAGGGTTTGATGACCGTGCTGGCGGTGGTGGTTAGTTACACCGCCAGCCGTTCCTCGCCCTGGAAGCTACAGAATCTGCTGGCCAAATCCTGCCGGCAGCCAGGGGCGTGAGGGGGAATCTTATTCCACAGGCTTGACAGGGTGGGGTTACTTCGGTAAACAGAGCGGAATTTGGACCGGCGCGGAACACCAACCCCAGGGGAGTAACCATGATCGTTGATCGTTTAGATAACTACAAACATTACCCCTTGGGCAAAGCGTGGCAGTTGGCCTTTGATTTTCTCCGGTCGTTACCTCCCGACGCGGAAGAAAAAAAATACCACTTACAAGGCGATGATCTCTTCGCCATTGTCATGAGCTATGAAACCCGCGCCCCGGAAACATCCGAGCTGGAAGCGCACCGGAAATATCTGGATATTCAAGCGGTCCTCACCGGAGAAGAGGTGATTGGCTGGTGCCAGGCCGATGCACTACAGATTGACAAACCCTATAACGCCGGCAAGGATGTGGAATTATACAAACACCCCGAGCAAGGGCTTTTGCGGGTGGACCTGTTTCCGGGAAACTTCATGGCCCTGTTCCCCCACGATGCCCACATGCCATCGCTCATGACCCAGCAAGCACCTGTCTTTACAAAAAAAGTGGTGGTCAAGGTAGGCATGCATCTCTTGTAAAAGATATGACTCCTCGACGTTTTGTGTGTAAACTGACAAGAGCTTCTGAGAATTCGCCGTATTCCGTATAAGATGCCCAGGAGGGGTATAAAATGGATTTTTAGGAGGTTTTTCTCCTTTTGGCATCCAAAAAGCCGAGAACGAAATGGCGAAGAAGTGTCAAAAGAGGAAATCCGTATAATATTAATGTTATGCATTGAAAAGTCTTCACTCAGCTATGGCTATGAAAAATAAAAAAGAAGTCATATCTCAGGCTATGGGGAAATATCACGAAAAAACTAAACTACGTGCGGCAATCCAACTTATTCCATATGCCGGTGGTGCACTTGATACTTTGTTGGCTGGATATGGCAGTCAAATTCAAGAAGACCGCTTGAATCAATTTTTGAAAGAAATAAGCAATAGATTAGAAACTCTTGAATCAACAACAGAACTTGAACCTTCTGAAGAACTCTTTGATTTTCTAGTTAAATCTTTTGATTCAGTTATTCGAACTAGATCAAAAATTAAGAGAAAATATTTTGCAGATATTTTTTCAAAACAAGTTGAAAAGCAAAATGAATGGGAAGAGGCAGAAGCAGCATTGCGCTTTCTAAGCGACCTTACAGATTTACACTTACTTATTCTTGAGGAGGCTGTTACCACTTCCCCATGTTCAGAACCTTTTAAAGGAATAAGAGTTATCACTTTTAATCCTACTCCATTTGGTAGCGATAAAGAATGCCCCCCAAAATGTTTACCTGAAGCTTTATCCTCCTATTCTCCTCTGGCTCTGAAAATGGGCTGTTCTGAATTGCTTTCAAAAGGTTTCTTATATGATGAAGGCATAGGGAGATGGGATACAAAAGCTATGGAGTATTTAGCTACAACTGAGCAGGCCGACTGGTTTATGAAGTGGGTAAAACAATAAAATCTTGCATAACCACCGGCTTCACGCGGAAGCCGAAACAGCCCGGCTCCGGTGAGCCGGAACGTTCTGCCTGATCGGTTCACCCACTCAGGATTTACTCAAATCCACATGAAACATCAAAGAACCAAAGATATCCGAGTCTAAAAACTCTTTAATTCTCCCCAGCGGTTGCCTCACAAAACTCCTGAATCGCACCAAGAAAATCCGCGCCGTAGCGTTCGAGCTTATGGGCGCCGACGCCGTGGATTCGCAGGAAAGCCTCGTTGTCGATGGGCAGATGGGCAGCCATCTCCGCCAGGGCGACATCGCTGAAGATAACAAAGGGCGGGACCCCGGCCTCGTCGGCCAAGGCTTTGCGCACCACACGCAGCCTGGCAAAGAGCTCCTGATTGTACTCCAGATCGCCGACCTTGCGCCGCACCGCCTTGGGCAGGGCAGCAACCTTGGCCCTGGGTTTGGCCATGCTCAGGGTTTGCTCCCCGCGCAACAGGGGCCGAGCCGACTCGCTCAACTTGAGCACCGAGTAGTTGGACACATCCTGCTCCAGATACCCCTGCTGCACCAGATGGCGGAGAATGCTGCCCCAATACTCCTGGCTTTTGTCCGCGCCGATCCCGTAGGTGGAAAGCCGGTCATGCCCCAGTTGCAAAAGCCGCTCTTTTTTTGAGCCGCGCAGCACCTCGATCACATACCCCACTCCAAAACGCTGCTCCACCCGAAAGACGCAGGACAACGCCTTGCGGGCGTCTTCCGTCACATCGACCAGCTCCGGCGGGTTGAGACAGATATCGCAATTTCCGCAGTCCTGTTCCAGGCGATCGCCGAAATAACCGAGCAGGACCTGCCGCCTACAACTCAGGGCCTCGGCAAAGCCCACCATGGTGTTGAGCTTGTGGAGTTCGATCCGTTTTTGTTCCGCATTGTCGCTGTTCTCGATCAAGCCACGGGCCAAGGCGATATCGCCGTAGCCAAACAGCAACAGGGCTTCGGCGGCCAACCCGTCACGACCGGCACGGCCAGTTTCTTGGTAGTAACTTTCAAGGTTCTTGGGGATGTCGTAATGCACCACGTAACGGATATTGGATTTGTCGATGCCCATGCCGAAGGCCACCGTGGCCACGATGATCTGGACATCGTCCCGCAGGAAATCCTCCTGCACCCGTTGCCGCTGCATGGCCGGCAACCCGGCGTGGTAAGAGGCTGCGGAAAACCCTGCCTCGCGCAATTGCTCCGTCACCTTCTCCACCCGCTTCCGGCTCAGGCAGTAGACGATGCCAGCCTCCTCCCGCCGCCCCTGCAAAAAGTTGGCAAGCTGGGCAACAGGCTTGTGTTTTTCCAGCACGGTATAGCGGATATTGGGCCGGTCAAAACCGGAGACATAACACTGGTTTGCGCGCAGGCCCAGACGCTCCAGGATGTCCTTGCGGGTATGGGGCTCGGCTGTGGCGGTGAGGGCGATTACGGGGATGTCGGGAAACAGCTGACGCAGCTGGCCAAGCTTGCTATATTCGGGGCGGAAATCGTGGCCCCACTGGGAGATACAGTGCGCTTCGTCGATGGCGAACAGGGCGATGGGAATCTCGCGGAGCCGCTCGACAAACCCGTCGCTCATCAACCGCTCCGGCGCGACATAGAGCAGGTCCAGCTCCTCCCGGTGCAACTGGGCAAGAACCTGGCGCGCCTCTTCGCTCTTGAGGGAGGAGTTGTAAAAGGCCGCCCGAACCCCGCAGGCCAAAAGGGCATCCACCTGATCCTTCATCAGGGAAATCAGAGGGGACACCACAATACCCACGCCTTTCCGGTGCAGGGCCGGGATCTGATAACAGAGCGACTTGCCGCCGCCGGTGGGCATCAGGACAAAGGCGTCCTCACCCCGGATGAGTCCTTCAATGATCTCCTGCTGGGGGGGCCGAAAGGTGGTGTAGCCGAATATCTTCTTGAGGCTTTCCAGGGGGGTGTCGTGCATGCGATTCAGAGATCCTCTCCTTTATTGTTAATGATCTCTGATCTTACCCGTCATGGCAACCGTCCTGCCACCCTTTATCGACCGGCCCAAAAGAAATTCTGCTTACCTGGCGATTTCAATCAAGTATTTCACCTTCATATGCAGTTAAAATCCCATTGGCCCGCAGCCGAGCACCGGAGAGGCTGCCGAAAAAGGGATTTGCACTGTCTGAGGCGCAGCCGAGTTTGCAAAGCCCCGGCAGCATCGAGGAGCACAGGGCATCCCGCCTGCGGCGGGACCAGGGACACGGGTGCCCTTTCTTTTGGTTCGTTTTCTTTGGGCAAGCAAAGAAAATGAACAGTACCGGCGTTGCCGAAAAATGTGTTTTGAGTTTTTAGGAGTCCATCAAATATAACTCTGTATTACCTGCCGCAACCCCTCCCGAGAAACCTCCTGCCGGGCAAGCGGTCCATTTTTGAGAACCGCGAACTGCTCCTCGAAGAGCGGCTTCTCCATTTTATAAATGACCCCAAGCGGGATGCGCTCCCCGAATTCCAGGGCAGTGCGCAGGGCCTGACCATGATCGACCGGATTATGGTCCTCACCAAGCTCATAGCAATGCTCCTTGTACCATTGATAGGTGTTAACCTTGTTGAACGACACGCAGGGTTGCATAATATCGACCAGGGCCGTGCCCCGATGCGTGATGGCCTGGGCGATGAGTCCGGCCAGATGCTCAGGCTGGCCCGCATAGCCGCGGGCCACAAAAGAGGCGCCCATGGTCACCGCCACGGCCACCGGGTTGAAGGGCGCGGCAAAAGCACCGTGGGGCTGGGCCTTGGTCACGAAACCCTGCTCCGAGGTGGGACTGGCCTGGCCCTTGGTAAGGCCGTACACCCGGTTGTCGTGCGCCAGGATGGTGAGGTTGAGATTGCGGCGCAGGGCTGCCAAAAAATGATTGCCCCCTTCCCCGTACATGCAGCCGTCGCCGCTTTCGGCGATCACGGTGAGTTCGGGGTTAGCAAGCTTTGCCCCGATGGCCACGGGCAGGCTACGGCCGTGCAGGCCGTTAAAGACATTGGCCTTCAGATAATGCGGGGTCTTGGCTGCCTGGCCGATGCCGGAAACCAGCAATACCTGATGGGGCTGAAGTCCGCAGGCGACCAGGGCCTGCTTCAAGGACTTGAGAATCCCGAAGTTGCCGCAACCGGGGCACCAGGCGGTTTCGTATTTGCCGTAGTCCTCGATGGATGTCATGCTTTTCCCTCCACGGCTGCAAGGCGTTCCAAGATGTAGCGGGCAGTAAAGGGCAGCCCGTCATAGCGCGCTATCCGGACTGCCATGGCAAAACCGGTCTCCCGCTGGATGAGCTGGGCAAACTGGCCGGTGGCGTTGCCCTCCACGCAGACGACTTTTCCGGCGCCCTGGAGAATGTCGAGGAACTGGGCAGGGACCAGCGGCCAGACCTGGGAAAAATGAAGCGTTGCAACACTGCGCCCCTGCCCGCGCAGAACGGCGGCGGCCTCCCGCACGGGACCCAGGCTGGAGCCCCAGCAGACGAGGAGGAGGTCCGCGCCCTTTTCCCCATCCAGCATTGGTGCGATGGTCTCCTGCCTGAGCAGCTCGAATTTGCGGAGCCGCTTTTCCACCATACCGATGCGCACCCCGTGGTCTTCGCTGATATGGCCGTCTTCGTCATGCTCGTCGCTGTCCGCCACCACCAGATGCGGTGACAGGCCGGGCAGGAGGCGGGGCGAAAGGCCGTTTTCCGTAAACCGATAGCGCTGGTAAGGGGTCGATACCGCATCCGGCTCGGCCCCCGCCCTGACCGGAACGATGGCCGCCGGGTCAAAAGGCACGATAGGCCGGGACGAATCGGCCAAAAACTGGTCGGTCAGGAGAAAAACCGGCGATTGGGCTTGCTCGGCCATGGCCAAGGCTTTTTGGGTCAGATGATAGCAGGCTTCGATGCTGCCCGGAGCAAAGATTGCCCGGGGAAATTCACCATGCCCGGCATGGAGAACAAATTCCAGATCTCCCTGCTCGGTGCGGGTGGGCATGCCCGTGGCCGGACCGGGCCGCTGGGCCACCACGATCAGCACCGGCGTTTCGGTCATGGCTGCCAGGCTCACCCCCTCGGCCATCAAGGCAAAGCCGCCGCCCGAGGTAGCCACCATGCTGGGCGCTCCGGCAAAAGAAGCGCCGATGGCCATGTTGATCGCCCCGATCTCGTCCTCCGCCTGCTCAATCACGCAGCCCATGGCCTCGGCATGGCTGATCAGCTCAAGAACAATGGAGGTGGCCGGGGTCATGGGATAAAAAGCGCAGAACTTGAGACCGCCGGCCAGGGCGCCAAGGGCAATGGCCTCGTTGCCGTTCAGCAAAAGGCGATCAGCCGCGGGCGCTCCGCCAGGCAGGGTGAAACCATGCTCCGGCACATGGGCCATGGCCCAGGCCCGGCTTTTCTCCATAATCTCCCGGTTCTCGGCCAGGACTTCCGGATGTTTCTTGCCGAGCATCCCCTCCACCGCCTGGTAAAGCGAATCAGATGAGAGATCCAGAATCTTGCCAAGCAAGGCCAGGGCTGCCGTGTTCCACAACCGCTCCGGGCCAAGCTCGGCAAAGGGCACCGAAATAGTGCCCGGCAGCTCGGGAGCAAAGGCGGAATCGGCAATGAGCAGCGCCCGTCCGGTCAGTTGGCCGCGATGCAATGCCACGGTTTCGGCATTGAGCGCCACCAGGATATCAATGGACTCGCGGGGCGCAAAAAATGGCCCCGCACCCAGACGGATAGCAAAGGTGTTATGCCCGCCGCGAATCCTGGAATGATAACTCTGGCTGACAAAAACCTCATAGCCCGCCCGGACCAAGGCCTTGCTGAGCAACTGGCCGATGGTCACCAGGCCCTGTCCGGCTTCGCCACCAATAAGCAGATGGATATCCAAAGGCATGCTCCGCCCTCCCTGCGCTATTTTTTGACTGCCTTGTAACGAGCGTACAGATCATGGATGCGGTGACGCAGGTCGCTGATCTTTTTGGAATCTGCCTTGGAAAGCCAGCGCGGTTCACTGATCGCAAAGATGACCTTGGCCAGCTCATCGAGCACACTCTCGGTGGCAAGGCACCACTCCTTGGTGCAGATATGCGCCATCTCCTTGGCCTCATCAATATCCTGGGCCACAAGATTGAGGGATTTTTCAAGATGCGCCAAAAACTCCCGATGCGCACGCAGCATGGTTTCTTCCATTTCAACCTGACGTTTCATGACGCTCCTCCTTCATTTGGATGGTTCATGATCGACGGGCGGGGAAGATTCCCGTTTCGCCCGTTGTCTGCTTACAGCTCCAGCAGACGATGATTGATCTCGATGCCCACCATGGCTCCCTGGCCCGCGGCAATAATGGCCTGGGCCTTACCCGCCTTGAGGGCGCCCAGGGCAAATAGGTTTTTAATCGAGGTTTCGCAACCAGGATCGGTGGTAATTTGCGCCCCGCCGCCATCCCGTGCAAGGCCAAGCCCGGCAAGGCAGGAATCGTTGAGGGTATAATCATAACTGAGCATAACCACCTCGCAGGCAACCTCCTGCCCGTCTGCCAGTTTCACCCCGGTCAACACCGTGTCGCCAAGAAATTCCCGTGGGCTGCCGACAACAAAGGCAATGCCTTCCTCGGCCAGTAGCTCGGCATGGTCGTCCGGCATGAGCCCAGCCGGGAGGACAAGCGTGATATCCGGGGTGAACATCTGCTTCATGGCAAAGGCGAGGCGCATGGCGTCGAGGGAATCGCCGAGGATGACGAGTTTCTTGCCCGTGGTGCGGTAGCCGTCGCAGTCCACACAGGTAAAGACCGTCCGGCTGAAAAATCTGTTCATCCCCGTGATTTTTGGCGGATGCTCGACAGCCCCAGCGGAAACGATGGCGTAGGGTGCCTGGTACTCGCCTTTTTCCGTGATAACGGTAAAACCATTTTCAGCCCGCACCGAGGCAACGTGCTCACGTCTGAAATCAGCGCCAAAGGATTTGATCTGCCTGATCCCGGTATCGACAAGCTCTTTGCCGGAGGTGATTTCAAGGCCGAGATAGTTTTCGATATGCAGGGCATGACGGGTCCGACCGCCGCCGTGATCAATGAGGAGAACCTTGCGATTATAGCGGGCAAGATGGATGGCGGCCTGCAAACCGCCAGGACCTGCCCCGATGATGATACAGTCGTAGCTGTTTTCTTTCATAGGCCTTTCCTGGTCCTCCCCCCGGCGGCAGGAAATCATGTGCGGAACGTGACAAACGGATAGCCGGGAACCGTCGCGGCACCCGGCTGATCCGTCACCTCAAGGCTCAAAGGAGCCGATAGGGATAGGCGCGCTTGGTCCATTCGCTGTCGGGAAAAGCCGCGCTCAGCTTTTCATAGGCAGCCTTCAACGGCTGGGGATCATGCGATCGCTTGTAACGGCAGACACCGCACAGAAAAATAGCCTCTGGAGCACTGCCGCTTTGGCCATACCCGTCAACCAATTGTTCAAGACGCGCCAAGGCCTCGTCAAAACGATCATTTTCAAAATGATATTTGCCCAGCCCCAGCAGGAGAGAGGGAATCAACTCCTCTGGCCCGAAGAAACCCACGGTCCGATGATGCTCCTGAGCTTCCGGGCTCAAGGTGATCAGGGTGGGCGTCCATTTGACGTTGTACTTCTCCGAATAGGGCTTGCTGTCGGACAGGAGCCGCAGCGGGATAAAATTTTCTTCAATGAACCGGACAACCTTGCTTTCGGGATACGTAACTGTATCCATCTGTTGGCAGCCAATTCAGTTGGGATTGAAAAAATCAAGCAAGATCGGCTTGCCCGCCTTCTGCCCCAGACACAGGGCATCGTCCATTTCCGTGCGCCATTGGATTTTTGCCGTCATGGTTGTTCCTCCTCGTGTAACTAGTGGATAAACACCCCTTTTCACCATTCTGTAGAAGGACTTAACCCCTGCTACAGTTGCTCGATATTCTTCCGGAGCTGGCCGATCTGTAGACCCAGCGACACGCATTGCTTGCCGTCCATGCACTCTTGGGCCTCGGACTCCTCCAGAAAAGTCTTGAGTTCGTGCTGGTCCTTCTTGAGGTCAACAACCCAGGCCTTGTTCTGCTTGTCGTAATCAACCATGAGGTTGATGCCGCAAGCACCGATCTCCGGGAAA
Organism: Desulfurivibrionaceae bacterium; assembly: GCA_041671085.1. Lineage (GTDB taxonomy): Bacteria > Desulfobacterota > Desulfobulbia > Desulfobulbales > Desulfurivibrionaceae > Thiovibrio. The sequence continues at coordinate 27,445 of JBAZCG010000002.1, forward strand.
ACCGCCTTGATCTTCTCGCACAGCTCTTCTTTGGTATGCATGGCTTTTCCTCCTGTTGCTCGGTTATTCTGGCTTCTTGTGTATTACAATATGCCTTCGGAGGCTGGATGTAAAGAGGTGGGAAAAAGGCAGAAATTCGACGTTCGAGTTGTAGCCAGGCTCTTGCTTACTGAAGAGCCTGGGCAATCTCCTGCTGCATGGCTTCAATGACCGCGATGGGGTCAACGGCCTTGGAAATGGGTCGACCCACCACCACCTGATCGGCGCCGCTTTTGATGGCGCGACCGGCGGTCATGATCCGGGTCTGGTCGTCGGCGGTGTCGAGCACATTTGCGCCAGGCCTGATCCCCGGCGTGACCAGCAACAGTTTCTCGCCAAGCCCGTCACGCAGACGGGCCGCTTCAAGACCTGAAGAGACCACTCCATCACAGCCCAGTTCCAGCGCGCGCTTGGCCCGGAAATAAACCAAATCCTCAATGGACTGGGTCATGCCCATGGCCCGTAAGTCTTCTTCGCCAAAGCTGGTGAGCACGGTTACGGCCAGCAGCCTGATTTCGCCTTTTTCCTCCAGCGCCGCCCGGATAATCGAGTCATTGCCGTGGACGGTTGCCAGGCTCACCCCGTGTTTCCTGATTTGGGCCACAGCCAGCTTGACGGTTTCCGGGATATCAAAAAACTTAAGATCAAGCATCACTTTATGACCCCGGTCAACCAACCAGTCAACGGTCTGGAACCAGTCGGCCATAAACAGCTGTAACCCGACCTTGTAAAAACCAAGATGGGATTCTGTTTTTTTTACCAACTCCCTGGCCTGCCTCGGTGTTTCCACATCAAGAGCCAGGATGATCCGTTCTTTCAAGGGAATATCTTTCACGCGCTACCTTTTCCTTATTTCTTTGCGCCTTACGCCCGTCCTATCTGATATCCACCTTCACCCGACCACTGACATCATAGGAATCCTTCTGCATGTCATACTCCATCCCCTTGCCACGGATATCCATACCTTTGCCGGAGATCTGCACCGGGGCCTTGGTCGTGATCTTCCTGGCCTGGTCATCATAGCTGATGCTGTCAGACTGAATCAGAAAGCCTTTCTCAGCCTGTACATTGACCCCGTTCCGCATGATGAGGGTTTTTTTCTTGCTGTTGTATTCGCCTTCCTGACCGGTGATAACAAATCTGCGCTGAGCATTTTTAAAAACCTGCGCCTCCACGGTTACGAGCCGCATTCTGTCCTGATCTTCCCCGGAATAGAGACGCTTGGCCTGAATCTGCCAGTCCCGCACCCCATTTTTTAGCTGGGAAAATAAAACCCCTTCCATACTGAACCCCGCGCCTATGACCGTTGCCTTAGGAACGACGAGGTTTTCGACCAGGCCGCCGCGCGGTGCCAGAACACAGGTAAAAGCCCCGCCCCAAACCGGCCAGGACATCAACAAAGCCACGGGCAACAACCAGAGAATATTGCGGTAGCCGGTCATCATCGCAGGTACCGCTCAAGCAGCTTTTCCTGCTGCCCATTGGCTTCGATGATCAGTTCGCACAGCTCGCGTACCGCACCCCGGCCGCCGGCCTGCCTGGTTACATAATGGGCAACCGCCTTGACCTCGGCCACGGCATCGGCCACCGTCACCGCCAGACCGACCCGAGTGAGCAGGGGCAGATCGAGCCAGTCATCCCCCATGTAGGCGACTTGCTGGGAGGTAAGCTTCTGGGCTGCAAGAATCTCGGAAAATGCCTCGATCTTGTTGCCCACCCCCTGATACAGGTGGGCCAGCTTCAAATCCTGAGCCCGCCGCTCCACCGCCTCGGAGCGACGGGCGGTGATGATGCCCACCTCCACCCCGGACTCCCGCAGGAGACGGATACCAAAACCGTCCTTGATGTTGAAGGCCTTGAGCTCCGTGCCGGAATTGCCGTAAACGATGGAGCCGTCGGTGAGCACTCCGTCCACGTCAAGGAGAAGGAGCCGGATCTCCTTGGCGCGGGACAGACAGGCCCGCCAGGCATAGCTGCGCTCCTCCTGGCTCTGCCGGGACATGGCCCGTTTCCGCAACCCCTCCAAAACCTCACAGTCGGAAGGGTATTGCCCGCCCGGAATGCCGCAGGAACCGGGGTCGGTCATGGCCCTGTCTCCCCAGCCTGACGCTGGATGAGGGTATGAATCTCCAGAAGATGGGCGAGCAGCGGCTCCACTCCATTAAGCGGCATGGAGTTGGGTCCGTCGCACAGGGCCTTGGCCGGATCGGGATGGATCTCCATGAACATCCCATCGATCCCGGCTGCCACTGCGGCCCGAGCCAGGGTTGGGATAAACTCCCGCTGCCCGCCGGAGCTCCCCCCTGCCCCACCGGGCAGTTGGGCGCTATGAGTCGCATCGTAGATAACCGGGCAGCCGAAGGAGCGCATGACCGGCAGGGAACGCATGTCAACGACCAGATTATTGTAACCAAACATTGTGCCCCGTTCCATGAGCATCAGCCTATCTTTGGCCACCGCATTGATCTTGTTCACCGCATTCCGCATATCCCAAGGCGAGACAAACTGACCTTTCTTCAGGCTCACCACCTTGCCGCTTTTGGCCGCCGCCACCAACAGATCGGTCTGGCGGCAAAGAAAAGCGGGAATCTGCAAGACATCCAAGACCTCGGCGGCTGGTCGCACCTGGGCCACCTCATGCACATCGGAAACCACCGGCACGCCAAAATCATGGCGGATATCGGCCAAGATCCGCAGACCCTCGGCCAAGCCGGGGCCACGGAAGGAATCAAGCGAGGTCCGGTTGGCCTTGTCAAAAGAGGCCTTGAACAAGTAGGAGATGCCCAGCCGACCACAGATCTCTTTCAGACCCGCAGCAACCTCGCGGCACAATTCAGCCGATTCGATGACGCACGGACCGCCGATCAATAAAAAAGGCCGGTTGGGACCGACCTCAAAAAAATCTGGGATACGAACAGACTCCACGCTTTTTCTCCTTAATTTGACGACAAAAAACCAAGAACCACCTTACAGGCCAGCGTTTTCGAGGGCAGCCTTGATAAAATTCGTAAACAGAGGATGCGGCTTCATGGGGCCGGATTTGAATTCCGGATGGAACTGGCAGCCCAGAAACCACGGATGGTCGGGCAGCTCAACAATCTCCACCAGCTTCTCATCCGGCGAGGTCCCGCTGATGATGAGCCCATGTTTCACCAACTCATCCTTAAAGATATTGTTAAATTCGTAGCGGTGCCGATGCCGTTCTTGTATCTCGTCTGTACCATAGGCCTTATGGGCAAAGGTTCCTGGCACCATTTTGCAGGGATACGCACCCAGCCGCAGGGTGCCGCCCAGGGCGGTGGATTCATCACGGATCTGGATCTTGCCGGTGCGGTAATCAAACCACTCCTTAATGAAGTAGATAACCGGATGCTTGGTGAGCTGGTTGAACTCGGTGCTGTCGGCGTCTTTCATCTTGGCGATATGGCGGGCGAACTCGATCACCGCCAGCTGCATGCCAAGGCAGATACCGAAATAGGGCACCTTCTTCTCCCGGGCAAAGGTCACGGCCTGGATCTTGCCCGCCACCCCACGGCTGCCGAAGCCGCCCGGCACCAAGACCCCGTGGCACCCGGCCAGAAGGCCATCGGCCCCCTTGTCTTCAATCTCCTCGGCGCTCACATAGCGGAGCCGCACCTTGGCCTCATTGGCCACGGCCCCATGCACCAAGGCTTCGTGCAGGCTCTTGTACGACTCGGTCAGATCAACGTATTTGCCGATGATGCCGATCTCCACCTCGCGTTTCGGATGCTTGACCTTCTCGACCAGCTCCTGCCAGGCGTCCAGGCGCGGCGCTCCGGTCCAGATATTGAGCTTGTTAAGGATGATGTCGTCGAGCCCCTCGGCATGGAAACAAAGCGGCACCTCGTAGATATTCTCCACGTCGCGGGCCGTGATCACCGCCTCTTTCTCCACGTTGCAGAACAGGGAGATCTTGGCCTTCAGTTCATTGCTCAGCAGACTTTCCGTCCGGCAAAGCAGGATATCCGGCTGGATGCCGATGGCCCGCAGCTCCTTGACGCTGTGCTGGGTGGGCTTGGTTTTCACCTCGCCCGCAGTCTTGATATACGGAACCCAGGTAACATGGATGTACAGGGAATTTTCCCGGCCCACATCGGTGCGGAA
>JBAZCG010000002.1:31618-87077 GCA_041671085.1 Desulfurivibrionaceae bacterium
GATCGCTTCCAGAAAGGGCAGCCCCTCGATATCGCCGATGGTGCCGCCGATCTCGATGATGGCCACGTCCACCTCGCCTTCAAACTGCATGATGGCCGTCTTGATCTCGTCGGTGATATGCGGGATCACCTGCACGGTGCCGCCCAGGTACTCGCCGCGCCGCTCCTTGCTGATCACCGAATGATAGATGCGGCCCGAGGTGTAATTGTTGCGCTGCCCCAGAACCACGGAGGTGTACCGCTCGTAATGGCCAAGATCCAGGTCGGTTTCCGCCCCGTCATCGGTGACATACACCTCGCCGTGTTGGAAGGGGTTCATGGTGCCGGGGTCCACATTGATATACGGGTCCAACTTCTGGAAGGTGATGGACAACCCGCGGCTCTCAAGCAGGGCGCCGATGGAAGCAGCAGCCAGCCCTTTGCCAAGGGAAGAGAGAACGCCGCCAGTGATAAAAATGAACTTGGTCCGATGGGTCTGATTGGTAGTTTTCATAAAATGGCGCCGGTCTCGTAGAATAGGAAAAAACACGATGGATGACTTTCAGCCTGCACAACGCACCCTTTGCCGTGAAGCAGCGCAAGAAAGCGAGGCCTGCGCCTCGCACTCCACCACGCAAACGACAAAGGGGGGGGGAAACGACAGCCCGAGACAATCGGGCCGCATTACGTTTGCATCAAACTACAGCATTCCCCCCCCTTTTGTCCAAAGGAAAATACCCATCCCGGCCAGAGAAATGCCATCGCACCCGGAGCAGAGCGAACGCCTCGGCGCCGGGGTTCTGCAGGCAGGCGCGTACGGGAACGCGCACTTGCCTGGTCTTTTTCTCATTCCTCCTCGGCAGGTATTCGCCCGATCCTTGCCCGGCTGTTTTCCCGGGCATACCCGCTGATTCCCATCATCAAGCGCAGCAAACCATAACTGAGCCAGCTCAGGCATCGTAAACCAGCGGGCTGCTGTTTCCAGTTGTCCATGAGGATCCGCTGGCCCTCGGTTTCCATGGCTTTTTTCAGGCTTTGGCTCAGGGTCGCAGCGAATTCTTCGTCGTCCACGACAATATTCGCTTCGCGGGAAAGCAGCAGACTGAACGGATCGATATTCGAAGACCCCACCGTGGCCCAATGGCCGTCGATCACCGCCACTTTGGCGTGCAGGAAGCTCTTGCGGTATTCATAAATCTCAATACCCGCATCGAGGAAATTGCCATAGAGCGCCCGGGTGGCATAATGCTGGAGAAGATATTCCACCCGCCCCTGCAACAGCAAAACCACCCGGACGCCGCGCCCGGCCGCCTTGATAAGCGCATGCCTAAAATCAAGGCCCGGAAAAAAGTAGGCATTGGCGATAATGATCTCGACTTTGGCCTGCTCGATCGCCCGCAGATATGCCGTTTCAATGTCCCGGCGATGGCGGATGTTGTCCCGCACCAGAAATGCCGCGCTCATCTGCCCCCCGGCGGAGGCGGCCACTGGCAGCACCCCGCCCCGGCCCGGCCCTTTACGAAAATGATGCCAGGCCACCAGTGACCACAGCCGCTGGGCGGAAAAGCGAATCTCGTCCACCAGCGGCCCTTGCACGGCTACCGCGTAGTCGTAGCGCGGGGGCATATCGCCCGTCGGCCCTTGGTCAGCAATAATGTTGATCCCGCCGACAAAGGCGATCTCCCGGTCCACCACCACGATTTTCCGGTGCATTCGGCGCAGGCGCTTGCGCCGAAACGTCCAGGGGGATATCCGGGGCCGGTAGATGAGCGTCTTCACCCCGCCCGCTTGCAGGCGTTCCAGCACGCTCCCGGGCAGGTCCTTGGACCCGTAGCCGTCGATCAGCAGCCAAACCCTTACCCCGCGCTGGGCTGCCCGCTGCAACGCCTCCGCAATCCGCCGCCCGGTGGCGTCATCTTCGTAAATATAGGTTTCCAGATAAATTTCGTGCCGCGCCCGGTCGAAGGCCGCTTCGATGGCGGGAAAATAGGCCTCTCCGTTGTGTAACAAGGAGACCCGATTGCCCGGCACAAAGCGGGGCAAACCCGCGGGCAATAAAACTTGATACAACCTTTGGCGATGTGATTTCCTGGGGGACATAGCTGTCAAGGCAGGCAAGCCCGAACCCTCTCTCTGCAACCTGCTGCCCGCTTCATATCTTTGGAATGCGAATGCGGCTGATCATCAGCGAGCCCGAGAGGGCGAAGGTCAGGACGAGGGGATGGAGCTTGAAACCGGCCAACATGACTTGGCCAAACCAGAGCTCTTGATGGACCGCGCCGAACCAAGCTGCGACCGCCAGCAGCAAGACGAGGAGGAGGGAGGTCGGAATAGGGGTTCCCTCAAAGTACTTCACCTTGTCGCCGCCCTCGGACAATGTTTCGGCGGTCACGTTGTAACGGGCCAGACGCGAGACCCCGCAAGCGACAAAATAGGCCAGGACGATGCGGTCGTAGAGGCCCTGCATGCCGCAACCGTAGGCAATAATCGCCGGGGCAACTCCGAAGGAAATGACATCGGCAAGGGAGTCGAGTTCCCGCCCCATCACCGACGCCCTCTGCCGCCATCTGGCGATGCGGCCGTCCAGGATGTCAAAGATCAAGGCAGCGAACACCAGCGCAGAGGCAAAGTAGACGTGCCTAATCTCGCCGGTTTGCAGGTAGGTCATGGTGGAGAATATCGCCCCTATACCGCAGACAGCGTTCCCAAGAGTAAACCAGTCGGCCAGCTGAAACTCACGGATCATCGCCAAGGGCCTGATGGGTCGAGGTGTTGTCATCGAAACCGGATCTCCATGTGAATTCGTTTTAACCGGGGCGGAAAGCATGAGACTATCGAATCGTCGGCGTTGTCGCGGAGAATGACGCAGGAAACGGCACCGGAAAAATGAATACGAAATTTACGAATCATACCGGAAGAGTAGCGGGCAGATATCTGAAAGTCAAGCTTGCTCCCCAGAGGCGCCCAATTTGCGTTATCAATCGGAATAAGCTGAAACTATTTGACAATAAAGTTGGTTCTGGCAAAATAATGGAGTCAAATGACAAGAGCGGGCCAGAAAGAAGCTAAAAACAAAACATATACCCTGGAAAGCCAAACCAAGAGCGACGAAAAAACCAAAGCTCCCCCCATCCGGCAAACCACCCGAAAGCAAGTTTTTCTACAGCCCCGTCATGTCCTTAACGAAATAAAGGAGTATAAATTGCCTAATGGCAAGAATAAACTCAATTAAATTTACAAACTTTAAGGCGCTGAGAAATTACTCCGTCAGCTTACAAGAAACAAACATACTTGTTGGGCCTAACAATGCTGGAAAATCGACTATAATCAGCGCATTTAGAATTCTGGATATTGCCCTAAAAAAAGCTAGGCGTTTAAGGGCGGAAAGAGTGCCGCTGCCATCTGGGGATACAGGTTTTGGCCACAGAATTCCAGAACAACAAATTAGCGTTTCTCTCGAAAATGTTGCCACTGACTACAATGACGAAGATAGCAAAATTGAGTTCAGGCTCACTAATAAAAACACACTTAAACTTTTCTTCCCTAATGAAGGTGGTTGTATTCTCCATTGGGAAACTGTAGGCCCATCCGTATATACACCAGGAAAATTCAGAATAGCTTTCCCAGTAATTATTCAAGTTGTGCCAGTGCTAGGGCCGCTGGAACACGAAGAAGTCTATGTGAATGAAGAAACCGTGAAAAATTCACTAAATACCCATCGAGCTTGTAGGCATTTCCGAAACTACTGGCAGTATTTCCAAGATGGCTGGGACGAATTTTCAAATATGATTTCTTCTACATGGCCTGGAATGGTAATTAACAAACCAGAACTGGATATTCCAAATGCAAAATTAATCATGTTTGTAAATGAAAACCGCATAACTAGAGAAATATATTGGGCAGGATTTGGGTTTCAAATCTGGTGCCAAATATTAACACATCTTTCGCGGGCTCATTCTTCAAGCCTGGTGGTGATCGATGAACCTGAAATTTACCTTCACCCAGATGTTCAAAGACAACTTTTAAATATCCTTCGCAACTTAAGTGCTGATGTTCTACTAGCAACACATTCTGTTGAAATTATGGGTGAAGCAGATCCATCTGAAATACTTCTTGTCGACAAAAAAAGGCAAGCTGCTCATAGACTCAAAGATGTTGAGGGAGTCCAATTAGCTCTTGAATCACTTGGTTCTACTCAAAATGTTACGCTCACGCAGTTAGCCAGAACAAAAAAAATAGTGTTTGTTGAAGGTATGAGTGACTATAAAATCATCAGAAGATTTGCAAAAAATCTTGGATATTCAGAGCTTGCTTCAGGAAATGATTTGACTGCATTTGAATCTGGCGGGTTTTCCTCCTGGGAAAAAATTAAGTCGTTTGCATAGGGGGTAAAAAACACGATCGATGCCAATATGAAATTATTTGCCGTATATGATCGGGATTATTATTGCCCTGAAGAGATAGATAGTATCTTAGCCGATTTAAAAACCGAGCTAACCCATGCTCATATTCACGAAAAAAAAGAAATAGAAAATTATTTTCTAAACATATCGGTATTAGAAAAAGTTTTAACTAATCAAATACGAAACAAAAATATTCGTTCTGGATTAAACTCCCAGAAAACAACAGAAATTGCAACCTACCTAGAAAATATCACCAAAACAAAGAAAGCAGAAATACAATCACAGTATATTGGCAGACGGCTTGACTACTATAAAGGAAATAGCGCTGATTCTAGCACCATAAGCCGACAGGCGATAGAATCTTTTGAAGAATTATGGGATAATATAAATACAAGAATGAATATCGTGCCTGGAAAATATACTTTAAGAATGCTTCGATCTTATATCCAAAGAGACTATGGTGTAAATTTAACTGATGTACAGATTATTGATGAATTCAAAGTTGACGAAATACCTCATGACCTGAAAAATTTAATCAATGATCTGGAAACTTTTCGCACAGGCAGGGTACTTGGGGAGGCACTAACCAAGTCAGAGTTTCAGATATCCACCCACTAATCCGCAACACGGCACGGTCATGGTCTTCTTTTTCCAATGCAATTGCGGCTTGTTGCCATTGCCGCAAATAAGGTAGTATGGCGGGAACATTCATCAGCCCCGAGGATACCCGTTCCGCCATGCCTTTTCGCCTCAACAAAAAAAACCGCGTCATCCTGCCGCTTTTCTGCTTGCTCGCCTTGGCCTTTTCCGGTTGCAGGCAGGACAAGTATCCGGAAAAGCCCGCCGTTCAGGAAACCCCGGCCCGGCAGCCCGGATGCCTGGGTTGCCACACCACGGTCCGGCTCGACCCCCGCCACGATCTCGCCTGCACCGGCTGCCACGGGGGGAACCCGGAGGGAGCAACGCAGGAGCAAGCCCACACCGGGCTCATCGCCCAACCCGCCCATCCGGACCGGATGCAGAAAGCCTGCGGCACATGCCATGCCAAACAGGTGGCCCAGACCGCCTCTTCGCTCCATTTCACCGCGAAAAACGAGATAAACGCTGTCCGCACCGGTTTTGGTGCCCAAGCCCCCCTTGCCTCGCTCACCGAAATCCCGATCCACGATCCAATCGTCTCTCCCCTCGACCTTGCCGATGATCTGCTGCGCCGCCGCTGCCTGCGCTGCCATGTGTACAGCTCCGGCGATGGCTATCCGGAAACGGTGCGCGGTACGGGCTGTGCCGCCTGTCATCTGGCATACACCAACGGCAAGATGACAGGCCACGCCTTCAGTAAATTGCCAGCAGACAGCCAGTGCCTGCACTGCCATTACGGCAACTTCGTGGGCGCTGATTATTATGGCCGGTTTGAACACGACTTCAACCAGGAGTACCGCACCCCCTACCGCACCGATACCACCGAAAACCGACCCTACGGGGTCGAGTTCCACCAGCTGGCCCCGGACATCCACCAGCAGAAAGGCATGACCTGCATCGACTGCCACTCCGGGGCAGAACTCATGGGCGGACACGGCGCGGCCAAGGGCACAACCCCGGCCATCACCTGTCTTGCCTGCCACGGCTGGCGCAAAGGCATACCCCTGCTCCTGAGCAACCTCCAGGTTGAGGCGGACCATCTTGTGCTTTTCACCCGGCTCACCGGCAAGAAACTTGTGGTGCCCCAGCCTGTCCACCCGGCCCACAGGCAGTACGAGAAAAAGGCCCATTGCACCGTATGCCACAGCCAGTGGTCCTTTAACGACCAGGGCACCCATCTGCTCCGCACCGATAATCCCGACCATCCCGCCTGGGCCAGACTCGCCGTGCAGGGCAGCCGCGAGGTGGAGGAACAGCTGGACGCCCCCGCCCCCCAAGGACCTTCCCTGCGGGACAAGATCACCGGAGCGCCAAGCCCAAGCCTGTGGCTCAAGGGCTACGAGCTGCGCCGCTGGGAAAAACCTCTGGTCGGCGTTGGCCCGGACAACAGGCTCCACATCTTCCGGCCCATCCTGGACCTGCATCTGTCCATGGTTGACGCGAATAAAAAGGTTCTCTTCGACAATGTGGGCGTGACGCCGCAACAGCAGCGCTATCTCCCCTACACCCCGCACACCGTTGGCAAGGCCGGAGCGTTCTTCTCCGAACGGCTCAAGCCCAACCTCCCCATCGAGACCAAACCATGAGTTGCCCCAAACATAGCCGCACAATTTTTCTCCCTGCCCTCCTGCTCCTGGGCTTGGCAACCTTTTCCGGCTGCACTACCGTGCTCACCAGCACCCCGCCGCCCAAGGCTGCCCCTCCAGCCAAGCCCGCGGCCAAGGCGGGCCGCATCCCGGCCACGCAAAAACCCTACCAGATTGAGGGCAAGACCTACTATCCGCTGCCCTCGGCCGAAGGATACACCGAAACCGGCATTGCCGCCTGGTATGGCAATCCATTCCATGGCCGCAAGACCTCTAACGGCGAGACCTACAATATGTACGATTGGACCGCGGCCCACAAAACCCTGCCCATGAACACCCGGCTTTTGGTGGAAAACCTTGGCAACGGCCAGTCCACCACGGTGCGGATCAATGACCGCGGTCCCTTCGTGGGAACCAGGATCATCGATCTCTCCTACAATGTGGCCAGGGATCTCGGCATCATGAAGGAAGGAACCGGCAAGGTCCGGATCACCGCCTTGGGCGAGGCGGAAACCGTTCAGCTCGCCGACAACAAGACCGCAGCCCGGTTCCTGCCCCACGAGGATTTCCAGAAGGGTGATTTTTATGTCCAAATCGGCGCCTTCACCGTCCGGGAGAATGCCGACCGGCTGAAGGACAAAATGAACAAGGGAGGCAGGGAGACCGAGACCGTCCGCTATGACCGGGTCGACCAGGTATTCTACCGCGTCCAGGTAAAAGCCGGATCAACCCTGACCGCAGCCAAGCAGATGGAGCAGACCATGGCCGGGGCCGGCTTCCCCGGGGCTTTTGTCGTGGCGAGGTAAATTCCTTCAACACATTTTCTTGACAGCCGAAGACCAATCGTTATATCCCATAAATATGGGCTGTTTTTCATAACGAAATTCACACCGTTCCGCACTCTGTCGAGGAGGGCTGTCATGATCTTCAAGGTCTTCAAAAAACAGGAGCTCGCTCGCCTCCATGAGCTTCTGTCCGTCAACATCATTGTCGGTCCCGTCGCCAAAGGAAATGACCGCAACGGTAAGCCCCTCTACGATTTCGATGTGGTCTACGACTTCGACGAACTCGCCCTTGACTACACCCAGACGGTGCATTCGCCCAAGCGCTTTGTCCTTCCCTACCAGGAAACATTGTCCACCTTTGCCATGGCCCGCGACGGCTGGGAGAAGCATGTCGACTTCAATGTCTACCGACCCCTGGTCTTCTTCGGCATGCATGCCTGCGACATCAATGCCCTGAACAAGCTGGACCTGGTCCTAGCGCAAAGTACCTACCCCAACCCATACTACATGGGAAAACGAAAAAACCTCTTCATCCTCGGGCTGGACTGCAACCCAGAGCCCCAATGCTTCTGCCGCTCCATGGGGACAGACTCCGCCATCCACGGTTTCGACCTGTTTCTCACCGATCTGGGAGGCAAATATTTTGCGGAAATCCTGTCGGCCACGGCTTTTGACCTACTGAGCCAAATCACCTGCCAGGACCCAAGCGCCAAAGAACTCGCCCTCTACAAGCATGTAACCAAAGAGAAGAGCAAGGGCTACACCGCCACGGTGGACACTTCGGATCTCACTAAGATCCTCGACCTTGAATTTGAATCCTCGGCCTGGGATTACTGGGGCGAAAAATGCCTTTCCTGCGGAACCTGCGCCAATGTCTGCCCCACCTGCTACTGCTACGGCGTTGAGGAAAATGTGGATCTTGACCTGCAACACGCCAGCAAGACAAAGTCCCTGCACTCCTGCAACCTCATCGACTTTGCCAAGGTGGCCGGCGGCCACAACTTCCGGCCCAAAAGCGCCAGCCGCCTAAAATACAGGTACTATCACAAACATCGCGGCTTCGTGGAAGCTTTTGAAGAGTCCCTCTGTGTTGGCTGCGGTCGCTGCGGGGCAGCCTGTCTTGCCGATATCACCCCCCCAGAAGTCATCGCCAGCGTCCGGGGCAAGGAGTAACCATGCAGAACAAACTCCAATTTATCGACATTCTCGGTCAGGGCGCAGGCGCACACCGCAAGCAAGACCCCGGCAGCTTCGAGTATACCCTGCCTGCGGAGATCACCAGCATCTACCAACTCACCGCGAACGAAAAGCTCTACCAGATCCAGATCATCGACCCAAACCAACGGAACCGTTTCTCCTTTCAGCCTGGCCAGTTCGTCATGCTGGAGCTGCCGGGAATCGGCGAGGCGCCCTTCTCCATCTCCTCTTCCCCGGTGCGGCGCGGCGACCTTGAACTGTGCATCCGGGCGGTAGGAAATTTCACCAATTTTCTGGCCAAGGTGGAACGGGGCACCAGGGTGGGGATAACCGGTCCGTTCGGCACCCATTTCCCCTTGGAGAAAATGCAGAGTCAGGACATCCTGCTCATCGGCGGGGGGTTGGGCATCGTGCCCCTGCGCTCTCCCCTGTTATCCGTGCTGGAAAACCGGAGCAGATACGGACGGGTAGACATCATGTACGGCGCCAAGACCCCGGCGGAACTGCTCTTCACCTACCAGTACGAGGAATGGCGCCGGTTTGACATCAACCTCGGCATCACGGTAGATCGGGCGGACAAGAACTGGAAGGGCCGCACCGGCCTGATTACCGAACTCTTGCAGGAACGGATCGCGCAGGCAACAAGCTTGCACGAAAACACCTATGCCATTGTCTGCGGGCCTCCGGTCATGTTCCATTTCGTCTGCAAAATGCTGACCGAGGCCGGACTGCCCATGCAGAAGATGTTCGTCTCCCTGGAACGCCGCATGCACTGCGGCCGGGGAAAATGCTGCCGCTGCAATATCGGCTCGACCTATACCTGCCTGGACGGCCCGGTCTTTGACTACTGGTCGGTGATGAACCTCAAGGAGGCGATCTAAGATGAGCGGACAACTCTCCTACCTTGGCGTCCCCCTTGCCCGGCCAAAGGTCGGGTTCTTCGAACTCAGCTCCTGCGAAGGCTGCCAACTACAGCTCCTGAACAACGAAGCCACCCTCCTCGACTTTCTCAACTTGGTGGAGATCGTCAACTTCCGCGAAGGCATGAGCGAACGCACCGACACCTACGACATCGCCTTTGTCGAGGGCAGCGTCACCCGCAAGGACGAGATAGCCCGCCTCACCGAGATCCGCAAGAACGCCAAGATCCTGGTCGCCCTCGGTTCCTGCGCCTGCTTCGGCGGGGTCAACCAGCTGAAAAACCGTTTCCGCGATCTGGACTGGGTCAAAAAAGAGGTGTACGGCGACTTTCCCATCGAAACCATGGAGGTCCATCCTCTCGCTGATTTTGTCCAGGTGGACCTTGAGATCTTCGGCTGCCCCATCAAGAAAGAAGAGGTCGAAAGAATCGTCACCGACCTGGTGGTGGGCAAGGCGGTGCGCCATCCGGAATATCCGGTATGCATGGAGTGCAAGGCCAACGAGAACATCTGCCTGTTCGAGCTCGGTGAGCCCTGCCTCGGCCCGGTCACCCGGGCCGGCTGCGATGCCTGGTGCACCAGCAACCGCAGGGGATGCTGGGGTTGCCGTGGCCCGGCGGAAGGGGCAAACCTCAAACAACTGGAAAAAATCATGCATACCTACGGATTCAGCAGCGAGACCATCCTCGACCGGTTGGAATGTTTTGGCGGGTTTGCCTCTTTCGCTGACGCAGTTCGCGCTCAAGACAAAAAAAGACCGGCCAGGAGGAAAAAATCATGAAGCTCTCCTGCGAAGTCAATGTCCACCACCTGACCAGGGTGGAAGGCCACGGCAACATCAGCATCAGCATCAAGAACGGGGTAGTCAAAAAGGCGCAATGGGAGGTCATCGAAACCCCCCGCTTCTTCGAGGCCATGCTGGTGGGCAAACACTGGGAGAACGCACCCTATATCTGCGGACGAATCTGCGGAATCTGCTCCATCGGCCACACCCTGGCCAGCATCCGGGCCGTGGAAAACGCCTTCGGCATCACCCCCTCGACCCAGACCGCAGATCTCAGGCTCCTGCTCAAACACATGGAAACCCTGCAAAGCCATATCCTGCACCTGTACTTTCTGGCCGCCCCGGATTTTCTGGGTGTGGGCAGCGTGCTGCCCCTGGCCAAGACCCATCCCCAAGTGGTGCAGCGGGCCCTGCGCCTCAAACTGCTGGCCAACGACGCCTGCGACATTATCGGCGGCAGACGTCTGCACCCGACCCGGACCGTGGTGGGCGGTTTCACCATGCTCCCGGAAAAAAGCCAGCTGGAAAAAATCCGCCAGCGGCTGCTGGCCTCGGTTCCTGATCTAGTGGCCTCGGCGGAACTGTTTAAAACCTTTGCTATTCCCGATTTTAGCCGGGAAACGGAATTCGTCTCCCTCAAGGGTAAAGATATCTATCCCTTTATCGGCGGCGGGCTTATCTCAACCGATGGGGTACTAAAAAAAGAACACGAATACCGGGCCATGACCAACGAATACTGCATGGCAGGCTTCACCTCCAAGCTGAGCAAATTGTCCCGCGCCTCCCTCGCCGTTGGCGCGCTGGCCCGCCTGAACAACAATTTCTCCCTGCTCCATCCGACCGCGCAGGAAATTTCCAAATCCCTGGGCCTTCTCCCGGTGAACCACAACCCGTACATGAGCAATGTGGCCCAACTGGTGGAATGCGTTCATGTAACCCTTGATTCCGTAAGGCTCATCGATACTCTGCTCGGCAGCCCTTGGCAGGAAGCACGCCAGCCGGTAAAGGCAAAACAAGGGGAGGGGGTCGGTGCGGTGGAGGTTCCCCGGGGCATCCTCTATCATTATTATAAATTTGACAGCCATGGTAAGGTCACCAAGGCGGATTGCGTTATCCCCACCAGCCAGAACCACGCCAACATCCTGCACGACATTGAGGCACTGGCCAGCCAGTATGCCCGAACCGGAAAAAAAGACCGGGAAATCGAACTGTTGGCCGAGATGTTGGTCCGGGCTTACGACCCGTGTATTTCCTGTTCGGTACATTAGACTTCCATCTCGCCATGACGCCTGGAATTTCTCAGGCACCATAGCGGCGTGGCCCCACGCAAAAAATAATTCCATATTTCCCGCAACAGGGTATGATGTGCAGTCTTTCTTCCATAGAGGATTTATACGCATGCCAACTGACAACTCTGCAGGCACCAGCGACCAGAATCGCCGGGAAAATTTCCGGATCGATGATCTTCTGGCCACCTCGGTACAAAAAATAGAAAACAACGTCCTGCCCGTGGCCAGGATTATTCCCGTTGCCCTTTCCGATTCCGGCAGGCTCGGGGCCGGACTGAAGTCTTTTCCCCATGAAATCGACCCCTCCTTTGCCCTGATGCTCCTTGAGGCCAACGCCAAACTGGATCTCCTGTTTGATTTCTACAAGCTGTCGCGATACAACGAAGAAAAAGACCTCAAGCCCTCCATGACCCAGTTGCTCCTCCAGATCAACACCAAGCTGGACAACCTCCTTGATTTTCATCATATTGCCAGGCACAAGGAAGCAACACGGGTTGGCGAGGTAAGCCTAAGCGCCAGCGGAATCAAGCTTACCTGCCATGAACCGCTTGCGGCTGGGGATCTTGTTGAGGTCCACATGCTTCTGCCCACGGACCAACCCTGCTGGGTCGTGGCCGGCGGTTCGGTTGCGCGATCAACCCCTCTCGCGGAGGGCGGCCACCAAGTGGCTATCCAGTTTGCCGCGACAAACGGGGCCATCCAGGAAATCATCGCCACCTATGCGCTCAAGAAACAGAAAGAGCAGCTTATCACCCAGCGCTGGCTGGAGTCCTGACCTTTCCGGCCTCGGCGGGAGAATCCTACGCCAAAGGCAAAACAGCAACACCATACACATTTCATAAAAAACGGATACCAACATGTTAGCAATCATCGGCATAGTAATTGTTTTAGGGTCGGTCATCACCGGCTACGCCATGGGAAAGGGCAACTTCCATATCCTGTTCCAGCCCGCCGAGGTAATCATCATCTTCGGCGCAGCCATCGGCGGCCTGGTTATTTCCTCGCCCGCCAAAGCGTTGAAGGTCATTATTGGGCATCTCGGCGGGATCTTTGCCGATTCCCACATGAGCAAGGCCCATTATCTGGAGCTGCTGCTGCTCATGAATGCCGTCTTCTTCAAAATCAAGAAGGAAGGGTTGGTCGCCATCGAATCCGACATCGAAAACCATGAGGCCAGCCCCCTGTTCCAAAAATACCCCAACATCATGAAAGACCGCGAAGCAGCCGAGTTCATCTGCGACACAGTTCGCACCATGCTCAGCGCCAATTACCCTGCCTATGAGCTGGACAACCTCATGGAGGTCGACCTGGAGGCCAACCAGCACGAACGGCTGCTGCCCGCCCACAGCGTCAGCAAGGTGGGCGATGCCCTGCCCGGCTTGGGTATTGTCGCGGCGGTTCTGGGTATTGTAATCACCATGGGGTACATCAACGAATCAGCCGAGGTTCTGGGCCACCATATCGGCGCCGCCCTGGTCGGCACCTTCTTTGGCGTACTTGCCTGCTACGGATTTGTCGGGCCCATGGGAACCAAGTTGGAACACCACGCCCATGAGCGGGAATCCTATCTGCGAGTGATCAAAACCTCCCTGTTGGCCGCCTACTCCACCAGTTTCATGGTGCAATTCGCCGTTGAGGCGGGCCGACGCGCCATCCCCGGAGACGATCGTCCCTCCTTTACCGAGGTTGAGGAGGCCATCAAGAAATGGAAGACAAAAGCATAATCATAAAGAAGGTCAAGAAGGTCCAGGGCGCCGGCGCCCACGGCGGCAGCTGGAAGGTAGCCTTTGCCGACTTCATGACGGGGATGATGGCGTTTTTCCTCCTCATGTGGTTGGTCAACATGACCACCAAGCCACAGAAGGAAAAACTCGCCCATTATTTCCAGGAGTACAGCATCTTTGCCGAAGGTGGCGCTGGCGGAGGCGCGGAGATGATCGCCAAGGAGCAAGCCCCGACCGAGGCCCAGATCACCGTTACCCAAGCCCCGGCCGCCGCCTCCGGAGAAACAGAAGGCGAAGGGACCGCTGCAGGCCTGGAACACTTCAAGGAACAACTACAGCAGGAGATCGAGCAGCGGCTTGCCGACCTCAAGGATCAGGTGCGCATCGAGGTGTTCGAGGGCGGGGTCAAGGTGGACATCATGGACAAGGAAGGAAACCCCATGTTCCCTCTGGGCAGCACGACACTCACCGAAAGCGGTCAAAAAATACTAAAAGTGCTCTGCGACAACATCAGAAACACCTCAAACCGCATTGAAATCGAAGGCCATACCGATGCTGTGAGTTATGCAAAAAAAGAATTTGGCAACTGGGAGCTTTCCACGTCCAGAGCCTCCGCCGCCCGACTTGAGGTGGAAAAAAACGGCATCCAGCCCACCCGCCTGATCCGGGTATCGGGCTATGCCGCCACGGAACCGATCATTAAGGACAACGCTTTTGATGCCCGCAACCGGAGAATAAGCCTGCGCCTTTACCCGGATAAAAAAGGCAGATCTCCCGCCCAAACCCAGCCACAACCGCAGGCACAGGTCCCAACTCAGGTTGCCCCCCCAATCACGCCGCAGAGCGCACCCCTGGTTCAGCCAGCACGGATGAAGTAACCCAGGGCAAAACTTTGGGGCCGTTACGAAGGACTCGTCACGCCCCCTTGTGCCGCCCCCCATTTCAACCCCGCTGGCACGGCTTTTACCGTTATTTCCGAACAGCGGCCTGCCTGGAAAATAATGACCGGCTTAACAACAAGAACCGCCGTCCGGCTTCCCTTCCAACGAACAACAGGCTTCGCTACTACGGCCCAGCATGGTATTAAATACCGCCTGGGCACAGCCCACTCCGCTTTGCACCCAAATCGCCCCAACCGGGCAATTCATCGTGCAGGCTCCGCACTCCATGCAGGCGTCCGGCTCGCTGATCCGCACCTTCTTGCCGTGCTCCATGGCAAAAACATCCTGTGGACAGACCGTCAAACACATGCCGCAACCGATGCAGGCCTCCTGCTCAAGCCGCAAGGTGGCAACTCCCTTGAGATATAAGAGCCTTCCCCTTCCCGTCATTGCAGCCTCCTTGCCCAGATCAACAAAAGCATCCCGCATAATACCGCAGCAACTTGGAACGGCACGGCAAGACGCATCTCCTTCTTCACCCCGGAAAGCGAGGTGTAGGTCGAGGCTCCGGTAAATTCCATGCCGAGAAAGGAGGCAATGGCCGGGATAAGCAACAGCCAGGCCAAACCGGTGAGGCCGTTTCCCGATGTCCCCGACCGGGAGAAAAAGACCGCGAGAAATACCAGGACAACCATGAGACCCGCAACTCCCCCCTTCAGGGAAAAGGCCCGACCTGGCAGCACCGGCAACAGCAAGGGAGTCAACACCGTCCCGGCAACGATTCCGCTCCACAACCCGACCATTGTCCAAGCGCCAAGCTCCCGCAGATTCTCCCCAAATGACGCCGAACCCAAAAGGCCGCTCGCCACATACAACACGAGAGACAAGGGCAAGGCCCATTTACAGGCGACAACGACTTCCACCGGAATCAACACTGCCCGTTCCAACAGGGAAAAGGTCTTGCGTCGCATTACTGGGGTGGCCTGCATCCCACGGCCCAAAAACTCTGGAAGATGCCGGGCCATGGCCGGTCCGTACACCACACTAAAACCGCTCTGTTGCTTCACCGCATGCGCCGCAATCCCCGGCGCGCCGAGCTGGGGAACAATAAGCCTGCGATGCCGGACCAGTTGATCAAGACGACTCGCGGCCACTTGGGCACAGAGCGCGATAGTGCCAAAGGTCCCCTTCCCCGCCGCGCACCAGACATTGATCCCGTTGGTGTCAAGGACCAAAACCCAGGCGTTCAGCCCGACCAGGGCAGCGCGCAAATGGTCGAAGCTCAACTTGTAATTGGCCGTGACCAGGACCGGCGAATCCTCCTGGGGAGCGCCGACTCCGTAGAGGCCGGGCTCGACGGTATATCGCATCCGTCCAAAGCCCAGGCGAACCCGGAGCGCGCCCCAACGATCCCGCCCGGCACACACGGTGGCGACCTGCGGCACCGGGCCCACCGGGGTCTCAAGTATTCCCAAGACAAAGGCTTGCTCAGCTATGGCCACTCCTACCCGAGGAGGGATCTTAGGACCTCAACAGCTTTGCTGGCCGCCGGAAAAAACGCTTTCAGCCTGTTCCATATCTGCTTTACCTCCACAACCTTTTGACATCAACCTAGCCCTCAAGATAAGCACTCGTCAAGCTTGATCAAGCAGGCGTGGAGTGCATATTCCGAGAAACGCCGCCGCCGATTCGTGGCGCAGCACCATCCATTCTTTTTTGATTTTAAAACCGTTGTAGCTTCAACAGATCATCTTCCAATCCAAAGCGGGCCACATCACTTGGGGTTGTTGTTGCGGGCGGCGAAACATGATAGACTTCGGCAAACTATATCTCCCTGCCAAAAGGACTCTGTGCCATGCAAGATCTTCAAGAACAACCGGCCCAGCTCTTACCATCCTTGGGTCGGTTATTTTCCTCCTTCCTGCGGCTGGGAACAACCGCCTTCGGTGGTCCAGCCATGATTGCCCACATCCGCGACCTAGCAGTTGGGCGGGAACACTGGCTCGACAAGGAAACTTTCCGGGATGGCGTGGCACTATGTCAGACAATTCCAGGGGCGACAGCCATGCAAATGGCAGCCTATGTCGGCCTGCGGCTCCGGGGAGTGCGCGGGGCCATCGCAGGTTATCTGGGCTTCGGTCTGCCAGCCTTCCTACTCATGACGGTACTTTCAGTTCTCTACGCCAGGACGCATGCGCTGCCCGTCGTGGTTGCGGTTTTCAGCGGCCTGCAAGCCATTATTATCGCCATTGTCGCCAATGCCGCCATCTCCTTTGGTCGAAATTCCCTTACCAACTGGCAGCATGGCGTTGTGGCTCTTGTAGCGGCGGGGTTGTTTGGGCTTGCGGTGCATCCGGTCCTCATCCTGATCCTTGCGGCACTGCTGAGCCTGGCGCTGAACATCGGGCAACCCGCCATACAGCAGGTAGAGCCCCGGACCCACATGCCCTCCACCACCCTGCCTCTTCTCTTCCTGCTGGGGGCCACTGTTGCGGGCTTTGCCCTGCTTGTTTTCTTTCGCTACGATCTTGCGCAACTGGCTCTGCTTCTGGCCAGGATCGACCTCATGGCCTTTGGCGGCGGTTTTGCCTCGGTGCCCCTTCTGTTCCATGAAATCGTTGAGACCCACGCCTGGCTGGATGCCCCGACTTTTCTGGACGGCATCGCCCTGGGCCAGCTCACCCCCGGCCCCATAGTGATCACGGCAACCTTTGTGGGTTACTTACTCCATGGCCTTACCGGTGCGTTCATCGCCACAGTGGCCATGTTCCTTCCCTCTCTGCTGCTGCTGATTGGAACCGCTCCCTACTTTACCCGGCTACACGCCTCGCCCCGGTTCAAGCGGGCCATTGACGGCGTTCTTTGCTCCTTTGTCGGCCTACTCTGCACAGTTACTATCCGTCTAGCCCTGCATGTTCATTGGGACTGGCCCCACTTGCTCCTTGCCGCCACCGCCTTCGCTGCCTTGTTCAAAAAAATTGATCTCCTTTGGGTGGTTCTCGCAGGCGCCACGGTGGCCATGTTTCTTTTTTAAAAATCCCATGCGCTTTCGGTCTGGATAAAATGATTCGCCAGAAACGGTAGCGACCATGATCGGCTTTCTGCCCTGGCGCTAGATATTGGGAAGGTGGCGACATGCTCCGACCTATGACGGTCACTGCCATCGGCGGATTGGGGATGAAAAAGTTGGCGGCTTTGTGCAGGTGTGTTTTCACTTCAAAACACATGCTCTTTCCCCAAAGAAGCAGCAAAAACAAACTATTTTTTCGGATGCATTATAAAATATGAATAGTTTTGAAGTTCAGCCCCGAAATGCTGACGACAACGGCAATCTGATCCATGGCAATGTAGACTCTCGGGGCATCTCTTGCATAGGTTAGGTTGGCCTCTTCGAGGAGTCGACGCTTATGTTCGGTATTTTGGCTATCCTCGATTTGCTTGAGAATATCGCCAATATCTTTTTTGGTGCACATCGTCCCATCTCCAGATGAAAATTTCACAATGGACTGGTGCTTTCTTTTTCGTCAATACCCCAAAAAATCAAGAATGTATTTAGTCGCCGTGAGGACCATAATCCCTGCCAACATCCACTTGATGGCCCTGGCCGGAACGAATTTCTGACAACGCGCCCCGAGATACATGCCCGCCATTCCGCCTACACCAAAGAGGATTCCCAGTGACCAATCCGGAGCCACGGAAAGGTGTGGATAAAATGGGGCAATGGCTTGATAAAAGAAGACCCCGGCAACCGAGGTGACGAAGGTTCCCATCAGGGCCGCCCCTGCTACGATATAGACCGGCAGCCCGAAGAAAGTGATAAAAAATGGGGCGATAATGGAACCGCCGCCGATACCATAGATCCCTCCCACAATGCCGACTATGAAGCTCAGGAGGAAAATGCCCCAGAATGAAACGTCAAACGATTCACCTTGGAACGTGAAGCCCAATCTCCTCAAGTTGAAGTGCGTAACCGTCACCGGCCGCAAATGTTCTCCTCCGGAAATTCCGCCCCCGACACTCTTTGAGCCAGAACTTTTCATCATTTCCTGAAACCGCTTTTCGCTGTTGGTTTTGCTGTCATTGCTGGTGTTTTTCTTCAGTAAGTCCCGGACCATTTTAAGACCGATATACAGGAGGACAGCGGCGACGAATAGCTTGAAATTTTTTGGGTTCGGTAGATAGGCTACCCGTACGATGGCCCCGATAAAAACACCGGGCAGCGTACCGAAGACTACGATCCAGGTAAGGGGCCATACCACCCGCCCCTCGCGCCAATAGCGATACACCCCGCTGGGGATGGCCACGATGTTGAACACTTGGTTGGTGGCGCTGACCGAGGGGTTGGTATAACCGAGAAAGGACATCTGGAACGGCAAAAGCAGAAAGGCGCCAGACACACCACACATGGAAGTGAAAAAGGAGATCGCGAAAGCGACCAGGGGCGGTATCCAGGGAGCGACTTCGATTCCTGCGGTTGCAAACAGCATCATGGCCTCCATGAAAAATTGCGCTTGACATGAGTGACACGAAAAGAATAACTTACGTGTCAGCGTAGTAAATTTCTCAACAAATTGTCAAGGTCTTCCATGAATCCCCTAAAAAAAGATTCACCGGCCCGCCCCACCAGTCCTGCGGCAACGAGAATGAGCCACGGGCGGATTATTTCCGCTCCGGACGGCAGCCAATGCCTGGATAGCGATCAGCTCCAGCGGCTGGAACAATCCTTCCGTGAATGGGCCGAGGGCTCGACCCGTAGCGATGTGCGCCAGTCCCGCCGCCGCATTGTGCTCATCTTCCTGTTGATCCGTTACACCGGGGCCAAGCTGAACGAGGTTCTGGCCCTTGATCCTTTTGCCGACCTCGATTGCGACCAACAATCGGTTTTTTTCCGAAGCACCGACCCCGACCAGGAACCGGGACAGAGGGAGGTGCAGATCTCGACCACCCTCTGCCGAGAAATGCAATCGGCGCTCAACGATCCGGAGTTCCGAGATTCCTTGCAGAAATTGTTTGAGGTTGATCCGGCCTTTGTGCGCCGCAAATTCTACGAGCGCGCTCGGGAATGCGGGTTTGACAAACGGTTGGCAGGTCCAGAGATGATCCGCCGGGCCCGCGCCGTAGAGCTGATGCAGGGCAACCTGCCGCTACCGGCGGTGCAAAGGCTCCTTGGCCATTCGACGCCCAATCTGACTTCGGCACACGTTTCCTTTTCCGAAGAGGAAGTTCGGGAGATGACACGGTTCTTCATGGAAAGGGAATCAACGCGCAAGACCAGCGCACGCAACGCCTTCTTCGGCAAAATCGAGACGATCCGGCGGGGTGACATCCAGAGCCTTGTGAAGTTGATCACTCTCGCTGGCCACGCCATCACCACGGTGATCACCAATGACAGTCTGCAAATGCTCGGCTTGCGGGAAGGGATGTCAGCGACCGCCGAGGTCAAGGCGCCGTGGGTCATTTTGCAAAAAGGGGAGGAAAAGCCAACCTGTAGCGCCGAAAACCGGTGCAAGGGCATCATTGCCCGCAAGACCAAGGGCAGGATCAACACCGAGTACGTGGTACGTCTGGAGGACGGGACCGAGCTCTGTTCGATCATTACCGAGGCAAGCGACCGCCGCCTTAATCTTCATGAGGGCGATGTGGCTTGGGCACTCTTCAACTGTTTTTCCGTAGTATTGCATGTCGGGTAAGGAGGGGCTCTCCCTTGATCTATAACCATTCCCCGGCACCTGAGAGTGGGCTTGAAGCAACAATGAGTGGCCGGATTGGACAAGAATCTGCAATACGGCGGACAACCGACCCCTGCCTACCGGGCTCCGAAAAATTATTTGACAGTGCTTCCGGTCTTGGGTAATGTGAATAGGCATTCACATAAAGGAGCCGTTGTGCCGCCCAAAAAAAACACCCAAATCCGCAGAAAAGAGATTGTCCAAGCCGCGCTTCAGATTATCGGCGAAAAAGGCGTGCATGCTCTGACCATCACCGAGATCGCCGGACGAGCAGGGATGAGCGATGCTAACATCTACCGCCACTTCAAGGGCAAGCAGGAGATCCTCGAAGCGCTGGGGGATTTCATCAGCGAGGCAGTGATGGGTAAAGCCGCAGGCATTGCGGCTGGAAACGGTTCGACGCTGGAAAAACTCAGCGTCATTTTTCGTTCCCACGCCGCCCTGATTGCCGCAAACCCGGGCCTGCCCCGTTTCATTTTTTCAGAAGAGATCCACCTCGGCGACCCGCAGCTGGCCAAAACCATAGCAGGAAAAATGGCCGGATATATAGAAACACTGAGCACCGTCATTGCCGCAGGAATAAAAACCGGCGAACTCCGTTCCTCCCTTTTCCCGAGGGAAACAGCGACCACCCTGCTTGGCATGATCCAGTTCACCGCCTTGCGCTGGTCCATCACTCGAGGCGCGTTCAGTCTGGATGCCGAGGCCGAGCGGCTGTGGAACAATTTTCTGCGGCTTATTCAAGCGGCCTCTTCCCCCACGCCGACAGAAACCAATCCCATGGAACCCGTATGAAAAAAACTCTCTTTTTTTTAATGCTGCCTGTTTTTTTTTCCGGCCCGGTGATGGCGGGAGAAGCGCTTACCCTGGGGGAGGCTCTTAAAACCGCCGCCAAAAATCATCCCCAGATCGAAGAAGCGGCAGCAACCCTCTCGGCTACCGAGGCCAGACTTGGCCAAGCCAAGGCCAATTACTGGCCTCAAATCAGTCTCGTCGCCGACTGGAACAAGGGCGACACCTTTCTCACCGCCCTTGGCGGCATCAAGGAAACCGAGATTTCCACCACCTCGGTGGTGGTCAGACAGAATCTCTATGATTTTGGCCGCACCGCCGGGGCTACCGCTGCCGCGCGAGGGACCAAGGCTGCGGCAGCGGAAGGACTAACGGTCAGTCGTCAGGATGTGGCCTTCCGGGTCAAGGGTGCCTGGTATCTCGTCCTGGCCGCAGAAAAGCAGGTGGAGGCCAGCCGGAAAACCGTGGCCGCCCGAGAAGGCTTGGCCCGCCAGGCCGGAGAATTTTTTAAACACGGAATCCGCTCCAAGGTGGAAGTGGCCAGAACCGAAGCCTCTCTGTACGCAGGCAAAAGCCTGCTGATCCGGGCCGAGAACAACCGAGATCTGGCCCGTCTGGAACTGGCCAACGCCATGGGGTTGAACTCTCTAGAAGACCGTCCCCTGGCCGAACCGGAAACCAGCACGGACGCCGCGCCGGAAGATCTAGCCAGCCTGCGGGAGGAGGCCCTGCGTAGCAGAAGCGAACTTAAACGGCTCTCCTCCCTCAAGGATGCAGCCTCTGGCTCTCTGCACTCCGCCCGCAGCGGCTATCTTCCCACTCTTTCGGGCACGGCAAGCTATGGCGAGGCCGCGCAGAGCATGCTCCCGGAAGGCCGGGTCTGGGCTCTGGGAGTCAATCTCACCCTGCCGGTTTTTTCCGGATTCACCACTCAGGAACAGGTGCGTGAAGCCAACGCAGCAATCCACGGGGTGGAAGCCCAGCAGAAAAATCTGCGGATACAGGTTACCAAAGAGGTGGAATCCGCCTGGTTGGGGATCACCGAAGCCCAAGCCCGCCTTGCGGCAAGCAGCAAAGAGACGACTGCTGCCCAGGAAAGCCAGCGTCTGGCCATGGAGCGTTACCGAGAAGGACTGGGAACAATGATCGAAGCCATTGACGCGCAGGCCCAAGCCTTGAATGCGGAAACCGCTCAAATTCAAGCGGGATACGACCAAAGAATTGCCAGGGCAAGGTTAGACCGCGCCATGGGCAGACAATAGAGCCGGAATTGGGAGAAAAATGATGCAAGCTCCGACGATGATGAAAATACAAAAAAAACATCTCTTGGCCCTGGCCGGTATCCTGGCCCTTGGCTTTATCCTGCGGCTCACTGTTTTTGGCCCGCCCAAGGTACAGGTAGTGCTCCTTACCAAGCGGGATTTGACCGCCCAAATCTATGGCAACGGCACGGTGGAAGCCAAGGTGGTGGTCAACGTCGCCAGCAAGATCACCGGTCGGCTTGCCGAGGTCCGCGTGGATCAGGGGGATCTGGTCAAGCGCGGACAGGTGCTGGCAAAACTGGACGCCACCGAGTTGCAGGCGCAGGCCGGGCAGGCGATTGCCACGGCGGAGAAAGCTGCCGCCGCAATCGCCCTGGAGGAGGCCAATCTGCAAAAGGCCCAGGCCAGCCTGTTGCTTGCCGAGAAAAACAGCAAACGTTTCAGCGCCCTGGCCGCCAAGGAACTGGTCTCCACCCAGGAAGCGGAGCAGTATGAAACCGCCTTCCTAGTCGCCAGGCAAGAGGCGGCTCGCGCCGCTGCCGCTTTAAATTCCGCGGGACGGGAAAGGAGCGCCGCCACAGCCGCCATGGCTGCCAGCCGCTCACGTCTGGACGACACCCTGATTCTGGCACCGGAGGACGGAGTCATCATCCGGCGGGATCTTGAACCAGGAGCCACGGTGACTGCCGGACTACCAATTTTTCTCCTGGCCAACCCAAACACCGTCTGGGTTAAGGCCAATGTGGACGAATCGCAGCTCAAAGGAGTGGTGCCTGGGCAGCCGGCAACCATCACCATCCGTTCCGCGCCGGGAGAAAAATTTCCCGGCCGGGTGTCCCGCCTTGCCTGGGAAAGCGACCGGGTCACCGAGGAGCTTGAGGTGGATGTGGCCTTCACTCCGGCCCTGCCGCATTTCCGCCTTGGCGAACAGGCGGAGGTGCTGATCGCGTCAGGCGCCAGACAGGGAGCGATGTCCCTGCCAAAAGCCGCACTGATCACGAGAGGAAATCAACGCGGAGTTTGGGTAGTGGCCGACAACCATCTGCAATTCAGGGAGGTTATCACCGGAATTGAGGACAATCACTTTGCCGAGATCACCAGCGGCCTTGCCGACCAGGAGGCCATCGCCCTTGCCGTTCCCGAACAGCTACAGAAGTTCAGCGACGGCCAGAAGGTTCGGGTGCACAAATGAATCTGGCGCTTCGCGACATCCGCCACCACCGGAGCCGCTTCATCCAGACTTGCCTTGGCATCGGCATGCTGCTCGGGGTAGTAATGAGCATGAGCGGCATCTACCGGGGGCTGTTCGCCGATGCCACCGGCATCCTGAGCAGTACAGCAGCGGATATCTGGGTGGTGCAGCAGGACACCAGCGGCCCCTTTGCCGCCACCTCCCGCATTCCGGAGGATATCAAGTACCGGATTCGAGCGGTTCCCGGAATCGCCCAGGCCTCGGCCCTGTCCTTTCAAAATATCCAGAGCGAACGGCAGGGCAAGCCCTTCCGTTTTTTCCTGATCGGCTATGAGCAGGGCGGCCTGGGCGGGCCAGCGAAGATCATTGCCGGACGCGCCATTGGGCAAACGCATTATGAAATCGTGGTAGACCGCGCCATGAAAATCCCGGTGGGCGAAAAACTGCGGCTGGCAGGTGACGACTATACCGTGGTGGGCCTCACCGCGAAGATGGTCTCCTCGGCCGGCGATCCGGTGGCCTATGTCACCCTGGCCGATGCCCAAAAAATCCAGTTCAAGGACGATGACAATGCCATCCGCAACAACCGGGCCAAACTGACCGCGCAAATTAACCGCCTACCCCTCCTTTCGCCAGGGCAGGCCAAACAGCTGACTCCACAGCTTGCCGAGATTACCGGTTCAACCCATATCGCCAATACCGTGGTCGCCCGCCTGGCGCCAGGGGCCAATCTCGGTGAAGTGCAGGAACGAATCAGCCGCTGGAACCACTTCCGCCCCCTGACCGTTGCCGACCAGGAACACATCCTCACCGAAGGCATGATCAAAAAGGCCAAGATGCAGCTGGGCTTGTTTCGGGCCATTCTGCTCATCATCTCAGGGGTCATTATCTCGCTGATTATCTACACCATGACTCTGGACAAGCTGCGGGTGATCGCCACCCTGAAACTGATCGGCACCAGAAACAGGGTCATCGTCGGGCTGATCCTCCAGCAATCGCTCCTGATGGGATTGGTTGCCTACGCCATCGGCTTCACCCTGATCGGCCTGACCCACGACAAGTTCCCGCGCCGGGTGGATCTGGTGCCTGCGGATATGCAGGTTCTGTTCGGCATTGTGATTCTGATCTGTGTGGCCGCAAGCCTGGTTGGTATCCGCAAAGCCATGCGGGTCGAACCGGCGGAAGCCATGGGAGGGTGAGGATGTACGCAGTGCAGATTGAAAACCTGACCAAGATTTACGGCAGCGGCGACACCGAGGTTGTGGCCCTGACCGACGCCACTTTCAATGTGGCGCCCGGCGAGCTGGTGGCAATCCTCGGCCCCTCCGGTTCCGGCAAGACTACCCTGCTCACCACCATCGGCTTGGTTACCGAGCCGACCCGCGGCAGGGTGGTGCTTGACGGAGAGCTGATCGCCGAAGACGGCTGGCCTCCTGGGCTTGACCTCAAGCGAATCCGACGAGAAAAGCTGGGCTTCATTTTCCAAGCCCACAACCTGATCCCCTTTCTCACCACCGTGGAAAACGTGATGATCGCCCTGGAGAACAACGGCATAGCAACCAAAGAGGCACGACGGCAAAGCGTTGCTATGCTCGAAAGCCTCGGTCTTGGTCACCGCCTTAACCATTATCCGGCCCTGCTCTCCGGCGGCGAATCCCAGCGCACCGCCATTGCCAGGGCCTTGGCCAACCGGCCCCGGGTAATCCTGGCCGACGAACCCACCGCCGCCCTGGATACGGAAAACGGCAAACACGTCATGGCCCTGCTCAAAAAACTGGCGGTGGAGAACAACTCCGCCATTTTAGTGGTCACCCACGACCAGCGGATGGTGGAAGGCTTTGACCGGATCTTTACCTTCAGCGATGGCCGGATCGTTGACGAAAAGCGGAACCATGTGAGCTGAGACGGTCTGCACAAAAAAAGCCCGACCTTTTCAGGCCGGGCTTTTTTTTCATATCCTATTGTCGCTTAGTGCTTGAAAGACCTTTGTCCCGTAAACTTCATGGCCACCTGCGGCTTGGCCTCATTACAGGCCTGGATGGTCTCGAAATCGCGCATGGAGCCGCCCGCCTGAAGAATGGCGGAAACCCCCTGCCGGATACCGACATCGGCGCCGTCACGGTACGGGAAAAAAGCGTCGGAGATCATCACCGAACCGGGCAGCCCGGCCTTGTCCGCCTTGGTCTGGACGTCGATTTTCTCCTGATCCGCCTTGTTCCGCTTGCCCTGTTCGATCTCCAGCGCCATATCCGCATAGGGCAGACCAAAGGTATCGAAACAGAGCATGTCGGCATACTTGGTATAGGCCTTGTACACCGCGATATCAGCCACGCCGACCCTATCCTGCTCGCCGGTGCCAATACCCACCGTGCAGCCGTCCTTCACATAAATCACCGAGTTGGAGGTCACCCCGTGCTCCACGGCCCAGCCGAAGAGCATGTCGTCGATCTCCCGTTGGGTGGGTTCACGCTCCACCTTGTATTCCTGGCCCTTCGAGGTGCTCACCGCCGGCTTCAAATCGGCCAGGGAGCGGATGGAATTCACCGCCGACTGCTGGACAATAAGCCCGCCATCGATCAGGCTCTTGAAATCGACATAGCGGTATTTCTCATACTCGGCAAGCCGGTCAATGCGGCTGATCCGTACCACCCGCAG
Organism: Desulfurivibrionaceae bacterium; assembly: GCA_041671085.1. GTDB lineage: Bacteria > Desulfobacterota > Desulfobulbia > Desulfobulbales > Desulfurivibrionaceae > Thiovibrio. The sequence continues at coordinate 57,435 of JBAZCG010000002.1, forward strand.
ATTTTTCCGGGCCGCAAGAATCTCCAGGCTCCCCGCCTCGAATTCCGGGGCGCAAACCACCTCCAGATAGTTCTGGCTCAAAAGCTCGGCGGTTTCCTTGTCGCAGGGCCGATTCAAAATAACGGCCCCGCCAAAGGCCGCGATGCGGTCGGCCCGGTTGGCCCGGTCATAGGCGCGGGCCAGGGTTTCGCCATAGGCTGCGCCGCAAGGGTTGTTATGCTTGAGGATCACCGCCGCCGGACGGTCCATGAGATACTTGATGATATTGAGGCCATTGTCGATATCGGTGAGATTGATCTTGCCGGGATGCTTGCCCACCTGGAGCATGTCCTCCACCTTGATCCCGCTCACCAGCCCCTTGCCCGGCTCGATGAACCGGCAGTCGCCCAACACCAAATTGCCGTTGGTCAGCTCATAGAGGGCCGCCTCCTGATCAGGGTTCTCGCCATAGCGCACCCCCCGCTCATCAACGCTGCCATCCTCGGCCACGATCTTCCAGGTCTTCTTCCGGTACATCAACTCCTGGTCGCCAAAGGTGATTTTCATCTCCATGGGAAAGTGGTCACCAAGAATGGTGGTGTACATTTTCTTCAGATCTGCCATTGGGTTCTCCCTTCCTTATGGTTGCGCGTATCGTTCAGGCAGCCTGCTGCCCGTCTTCCTTTACTTGAAAAACCGCATCCCAATCCTTACGCACCGGATCAAAGCCCTTTTGCTGGATAACGGCGCTCACCTCGGCCAGGCTCCGGCTGTCCCCTACCTCAAACTGCTCCCCGCCCGCATCGGCCAAGCCGTATCCGCCCGGCGCGGTGCAAGAGCCTGCCGAATAGCGGGTCGGGCCGAGGCCGATCATGCCGTCGCGGTACCTGGCTTCCTCGCGGGTTGAAAGGTACAGGCCCACATCCGGATCGAAAATCCGCAGGGCAAAGATCATCTGGCTGAGATCTCTCTCGCTCACCGGCAGCAACGGTTTAAACTCCCCTTGCGCCGGACGCATCCGCGGAAAAGAAACGGTGAGCCCGGTGCGCCAGTAATTTTTCCTCAGCCAGGCAAGATGCTGGCCTAAAGCCAGTCCTTCCGCCCGCCAGTCCGCAAGGCCAAGCAGAGCACCGATCCCGACCTCCCGCATCCCGGCGGCCGCAGCCCTGGCCGGAGTTTCCAACCGATAGTCAAAATCAGCCTTGCGCCCGGCCAGATGCACCTGTCTGTACACGTCCCGATCATAGGTTTCCTGATACACGGCCACCGCAGTAATGCCGGCGCGAAAAAGCCTCGCATACTCTTCCGTTGCCAACGGCTGCACCTCGATGGACAGGGCTGCAAACCGATCGCGCAAGCGCAGGGCCAACTCTTCGAGATAGTCCACGCCAACCTTGGCCGGAGCCTCCCCGGAAACGAGGAGAAGATGGTTGAAGCCCCGCTGACGCAGGATCATGGCCTCGCTTTCCGCCTCGGCAATGGTCAAGACCCGCCGGTCGATGGTGTTATCCGCCGAGAACCCGCAATAGGCGCAGCGATTGGCGCAGAAGCTCGAGAGATAGACCGGCGCATACATCTGCATGGTCCGACCGAAACGCTGACTGGTTATGGCCGCAGAGCGCTTGGCCATGACTCCAAGATGCGGCTCCGCCGCAGGCGACAACAACGCGGCAAGTCCTGCCAGCCCAGGACGATCGGAGTGCAGAGCCCGCAAAACATCCGCTTCGGTGGCGCGACTGATCGCAGACTGCAATGCGGGAAATTCCGGGATAACGAACATGGGTTAGCGCAAGAAGCCAAGCCCATCCTCGGGCGAGGAAGGGGCAGCTTCTTTACTCACGGCACCAAGGCCAGATTCATAGGCGATCCTTCCTGCCTCCACGGCCATGGCAAAGGCTCGGGCCATCCGCACCGGATCTCCGGCCACGGCAATAGCTGTATTGACCAACACTGCGTCGGCCCCCATCTCCATGGCCTCGGCCACGTGCGATGGCGCGCCAAGCCCAGCGTCAACAATAACCGGCACCTGGGCCTGGGCAATGATGATCTCGATCTGGAACCGGGTCAATACTCCCTGATTGGTGCCGATGGGCGAACCAAGGGGCATGACGGCAACTGCCCCCGCGTCTTGGAGGCGCAGAGCCAGAATCGGATCGGCGTTCATATAAGGCAGCACCTTGAACCCTTCCTTGACCAATTCTTCGGTGGCCTTCAGGGTCTCGATGGGATCAGGGAGCAGGGTGCGCGGGTCCGGGGTCACCTCAAGCTTGAGCCATTCCCCGCCGCCGGAAGCCCTGGCCAAACAGGCAAGGCGAATCGCCTCGCCTGCATCCCGGGCGCCGGAAGTGTTGGGCAGAAACAGGTAGCGCTCACGGTCCAGCACGCTCATGATATCATCAGCCGGGTTGTTGAGATCAACACGACGCAACGCCACGGTGACCATTTCACAGCCAGAAGCGGCAAGCGCCTCCTTCATGACCTCCGGCGAAGAGAATTTCCCGGTGCCGCCAAAGAGCCGTGAGCGAAATTTTTTCCCTGCAATGGTCAACATCTCAACCGCCCCCCACAAACCGTATCAATTCAAGCACCGAGCCATCTTGCAATTCATGACTTCCATATTCTTCCCGGGTGAGGATCTTCCCGTCACACTCGACCACCACGGAAAGGGCATCCAGGCCAAGCTGGTTGAGATACTCCGTCACCCGAATCCCGGAGGCGATCTCACGCGCTTCGCCGTTACAGAGAATCTTCATCTACTCAGCCTCATTTTCCGCGCCCAGTAGGAGCCGAACCACCTGGTTCGCCTGGTGGTGGGCGGCAATCCCCACGCGGGCCGCCATAAGCCCCTGTCCCGGCGCCGCAGCGCTCACCTCGTCGCCAACAAGATATATGCCTGGATACAGACGCCTGGTGCGAATCGCATTGTTCTCGCCATAGCCGGCAAGCCCTGAGGCGCCAACATAAAAAACCCCAGGAAGATGGTGCAGAGCGGCCCGCAAGCCAGCAGCCTTCATGGCCGGATCATCGAAACACTCTACCAGGGCGTGGACACCCTCGAAGACAACGCCGATATCGTCTTCAGCCAACCGCCGGTCAATGGTGGTCACGGAAACGTGAGGATTTACCCGTTGCAGGATGTCCCAAAGCGCCGCTGTTTTTTTCTGACCGATCTGATCAACAAAATACTGTTGCCGATTGAGGTTGGTGGGCTCCACAACATCATAATCGGCAATAAGAAGGGAACCAATGCCCATGCGTACAAGGGCGATGGCCACCAAGGAGCCAAGACCTCCCAGCCCCATGATCCCAACCACGCTTTTCTGAAGGTGGGCCTGTAGGCCTGGGCTGTGCCTGGCATAGAGCAGCTGGCGCATTTCGTCCGCAGAAGGCGCCTTGCCACGCTTCCAGAGCCAGCAGTGGTCTCCGTCGGACAACGCAGTTTGCAACGTAGCCGGGCAACCATTCACGAGCAGGATGTCAGGATCACCACCCTGTGCCCTCACCAAGTCGGCAAGGGTCATTCCGGCATGAAAGGGAACCTCGTTTTCATTTACCTGCAGCATGCCCTGATGTCCTTTTGATCATCCCCTACAAACAGGGGGTAATACTAACCGACAGACACCAACGATGGTATATTTTTTTGCCTAAACCGCCACTCTTGGACAGGAATCGACAAACATGCGGTGAACCACAAAAACAATAATGGCCTGTTTGCGGCAAATTTTCCGCAAAAAAAAGCTGGTTTGAACTTAATGTTCAAACCAGCTTTGACTTTTCACCACAGGATTAAAAACTAATTATCCTCTTTTTTCTCCCCTTTCCCTTCGCTATAATTCACCAGCTCAAGGATAGCCATCTCTGCCGCGTCACCAAGGCGATTACCTGTTCTGATGATCCTGGTATACCCTCCGTTTCTAGTCATATACTCATCCTTAAGAACATCAAACAACTTGGCTACAACCTTTTTGTCCTGCATGAAGGATAAGGCCTGACGTCGGGCATGAAGATCGCCACGCTTAGCCAAAGTAATCATCTGATCCGCCACCTTGCGAACTTCCTTCGCCTTGGGGGTGGTGGTAACAATTCGCTCATGCTCTATTAGAGAGGTAACCATATTGCGAACCATGGCCTGGCGGTTTGATGTCGTCCTGCCAAGTCTCCTGCCTGCTTTTCTATGTCTCATAACTACCCTCTTCCCGGATTTATGACTGCTCTTCAGAGACCTTGTCTGACACGACAGGAGGCTCCCAGCCTTCTAATTTCATGCCCAACGAAAGATCCATCTCAGACAGCAGCTGTTTGATCTCATTAAGAGATTTACGGCCAAAATTTTTGGTCTTCAGCATCTCAGCCTCTGATTTCTGCACCAGTTCGCCGATGTGACAAATATCCGCATTACGCAGGCAATTCGCGGAACGGACCGAAAGTTCCAAATCCTCTACGCTGCGATAGAGGTTCTCATTAATAGGCGACCTATGGTCTACACGTGCATCATCAACGGCTGGCTCAACAGATTCCTCATCAAAGGCGATAAAAACCTGCAACTGTTCCTTCATTATTTTGGCGGCGTAGGCCAAGGCATCTTCAGGCCGCACGCTGCCGTCGGTGGTAATTTCCAAAATCAATTTGTCATAATCGGTCTGCTGACCAACACGGGCTTGACTGACAATGGATTTCACATTGACAATGGGGGTGAAAATAGCATCAATGGGAATTACTCCAATCACCTGCTCCTCAGCTTTGTTTTTCTCAGCGGTGACATAGCCTTTCCCCCACTTCACCTCAAACTCCGCCTTAAACACACCCTCGCCGGTGATGGTGCAAATCTCCTTCTCAGGATTCATCACCTCAACTTTGCCCCCGGAAGTGATATCACCTGCGGTAACAATGCCAATCTTGTTTTTTTCAATCCTGACGATCTGCGAGCCAGGAGTATTTAGTTTCAAACGGACTTCTTTAAGATTAAGGATAATTTGGGTTACATCCTCCTTAACCCCTGGAATGGTTGACAGTTCGTGCAGCGCACCATCAATTTTCACTGAAATAATCGCCGCGCCCTGGATGGAGGACAATAGAATTCTGCGCAGTGAATTCCCGATAGTCGTGGCAAAACCTCGCTCCAATGGCTGACAGGTGAATTTGCCGAAACTTTTTGTATGGCTGTCCTGGTCTACTTCCAGTCTTTCAGGAATGATAAGCTCATGCCAATTTCTGTAAAACGGATCAGACTCAAGTGTCATAGGTTCCTATTGCTCCACGGTTGGCTAATTATTTGGAGTAAAGCTCTACAATCAACTGCTCCTGAATCGGCATAGTAATTTCCTGCCGAGTCGGTAAGGCTTTTACAGTTCCCTTGTAGTTCTCTTTATCAAGCTCCAACCAGCTTGGCACACCACGACGAACAACTGCTTCAAGACTTTCGTTAATGGCGGCAACTTTTCTGCTTTTTTCTTTCAAGGTAATGACGTCATTCACAGAAACCCGAAAAGAAGGTATGTTCACCTTCCTTCCATTCACCTGAATATGATCGTGTCGCACAAGTTGTCGTCCTTGATTCCGAGAATTTGCATAACCAAGACGGTAAATCACATTATCAAGGCGACTTTCCAGAAGCATCAAAAGGTTTTCGCCAGTAACTCCCTTGATCCGCTCGGCAATCTCAAAATATTTGTGAAATTGACCTTCCAACATGCCATACATGCGTCGGACTTTTTGTTTTTCCCGCAGCTGAATGGAATAGTCAGAAACCTTGCGCACCCGGGCCTGACCATGCTGTCCCGGTGGAAAGGAACGCCGCTCAAAGGCGCACTTGTCTGAATAGCATCTGTCGCCCTTCAAAAACAACTTGAGTTTTTCGCGCCGACACTGCCGGCATTCCGCGCCTCTATATCTGGCCAATTTGGACCTCCACTCAATCTCACTCAATCATACTTTAATTAGCAAACGCTCTGCGACCCGCCCTGCTCCACTACACCCGTCTTCTCTTGGGAGGCTTGCAGCCATTATGCGGTACAGGGGTCACATCACGGATAACGCTCACATCAAAACCATTCGTCTGCAAAGCCCGGATAGCAGATTCCCGCCCAGGCCCAGGTCCGTTGACCCTAACCTCTACTTTGCGCATGCCATGTTCCTGCGCTTTTTTCGCTGCCGCATCAACCGTGTTTTGCGCAGCGAAGGGGGTGCTTTTCCGCGACCCCTTAAAGCCCAAACAACCGGCACTCGACCAGGAAATCACATTCCCCTGCCTGTCCGCAAAAGTAACAAGGGTGTTGTTGAAGGTGGAGTGAATAAAACATATTCCCTCGGGTACGTTCTTCTTTTCCTTGCGTTTCGGACGACTCGCTTTCGGACTAGCCATTATAACTCCTATAAACAATCCAGAATGATTATTTAATGTCTACTTTTTGCTTTTAATCGCTGAACGCCGCGGACCTTTTCTGGTCCTGGCATTGGTCTTGGTGCGCTGCCCCCGACAAGGCAGCCCCTTCCGGTGACGGATTCCGCGGTAGCATCCCGCATCGGTCAACCGTTTAACGTCCATGGCTACTTCCCGCCGGCGATCACCCTCGACAACAAACTCATCATCCATGATTTTCCTGATGTTGGTAACATCACTTTCAGACAAATCATCGCTGTTCGTTGTGTGCGGCAAACCAACCGAATCCAGAATTTTACGGGCAGAAGTTCTGCCAATTCCGTGGATGTAGGTTAAAGCAATAACCATGTGCTTATTTCTTGGTAAATCAACACCAGCTAAACGTGCCAAGGCATGCCTCCCTTGCTAGTCAAAATAAATTAAAAAATCACCCCTGCCGCTGTTTGTGCTTTTTTATCTTACATGAAACACGTAAGACGCCTTTCCGTTTAAACACCCGGCAGTCACTACAAATTTTTTTCACAGAAGATCTTACTTTCATTACGCAACCCTTTTGTTATGCGGCAAAAAATATTCTACTTCTTCTTTGCCCTGAATGTCACTCTTCCCCGTGTGAGATCATAAGGAGATAATTCAACAGTGACACGATCTCCCGGGAGAATCTTAATAAAATGCATCCTCATCTTTCCGGAAATATGGGCTAATATCTTATGCCCATTATCGAGCTCAACCCGAAACATTGCATTAGGGAGAGGCTCAACGATGGTCCCTTCAACCTGAATAGCTTCTTCTTTGGTCATAAACCCCTTATTTCCTACAATGCACGTCTCTCTGCCCTAATGCAAACATGCGATGTTTCTGGCAGACAGAAAGCAGAGGATATTACCTTATTTAATTTTTTTTGCCTTATTTTTTTTCATAAAGACAAAAAAACTACACAGACAACTCACTCAAAATTATTGGCACCCCATCTGTGACAGCAATAGAATGCTCGAAATGCGCCGAGGTTTTTCTGTCCCTTGTTACAACCGTCCAACCATCCCGCAACACATCAACCGCATGTGTACCAAGGTTCACCATGGGTTCTATGGCAAGAACCATGCCCGGCATGAGCTTGGGTGTTCGTTCCGACCGGACATAATTTGGTATTTCCGGCGCCTCATGGAGCTGACTCCCAATACCATGGCCTACAAACTGACGAACAACTGAAAAACCGTGCTTTTCAACATGCTCCTGCACGGCCAGCGAGATATCGTTTATCCTATTCCCAGGGACTGCCTGGGCAATTCCTTTATAAAGGGCTGCCCGCGTCACCTCAAGCAAGAAACAACACTCTGAAACCACCTTCCCCACTGGAATACTTACTGCAGCATCCCCATAATACCCTTTATATTTCACGCCAAAATCTATGCTGACTATATCGCCATCCCTGACAATAACCTTCTTTGATGGAATCCCGTGTACAACCTGTTCATTGATGGAAACGCACAGACTGCCTGGAAAGCCGCGATACCCTTTAAAGGCAGGCTCGGCACCACAATCACGACAATATTTCTCTGCCAGCGCATCCAAAAAGAACGTTGTGCAACCTACCTCAATTTTCTCGGTAAGCAGAGCCAAGGTCCGGGCGACGATCTGATTCGCCTCGCGCAATAGCTCTATTTCTCGAGGCGACTTCAAAATAATTGCCATGTTCATGTCACGCTAACGGCTATCAACGGCCCTTGAAGCCACCCGACTTCATAAAACCATTATAATTACGCATAACCGTATGGGACTCAATCTGGGCAATTGTGTCGATCGCGACACCAACAACAATCAACAGAGCAGTACCACCAAAATAAAAAGGCACATGCAGCTTATTGATCAAAATGGTCGGCAACACACAAATAACACTGATATACGCAGCACCTATTACCGTCATCCGCACCACAATCTTGTCGATAAATTCGGAAGTCTTCTTCCCAGGCCTGATTCCAGGAACAAACCCGCCATGTTTTTTTAAATTTTCCGCAATATCAACTGGGTTAAAAGTAACCGCCGTATAAAAAAAGCAGAAAAAGACTATAAAGCCAAGGAAAAGCAAGGTGTGGGGTAAGCTCCCCCAGCTGAGCGCAGCGCTCATTTTCTGCACCCAGTCAACCTGAATAAACTGTCCGATGGTGGCAGGAAACATCATGATTGAAGAGGCAAAAATCGGGGGAATAACCCCTGACATATTAATTTTAAGAGGAAGATGTGATTGCTGCCCCCCATACATTTGCCGACCGACCATCCGTTTTGCATACTGAATGGGAATTCGCCGTTGCGCAGTTTCAAAAAATATGACAAAAGCGATCACCGCCGCAATCATGACCAGTAAAACGGGCAACATGATATAGGCTATTTCGCCCGCGCTGGCCATTTTGAACGTATTCACAAGGGCCGCTGGCATTCTCGCCACGATCCCCGCAAAGATTATCATGGAAATACCGTTACCAATTCCACGCTCCGTCATCTGTTCGCCAAGCCACATGATAAAAGCGGTCCCTGAACTCAGGGTCAGCATAGTCAGCAGACGAAAATGCCACCCCGAAGCAATAACCACCATCTCGCCGGTTCCAGGCGCACTCATACTTTCCAGGCCAATACTAATGAATAACCCCTGAATCAGGCTTAAAACAACCGTGGCGTAACGGGTGTACTGTGTGATTTTGCGGCGACCGGCCTCGCCCTCTTTTGAGAGGGCCTCAAGCTGGGGCACGACCACGGTCAACAGTTGAAAGATGATCGAGGCACTGATGTATGGCATTATGCCCAGGGAAAAGATAGAAAATTTTTCCAAAGCGCCGCCGGAAAACATGTTGAACATGTCAAAAAGGGAGCCAGCGCTTTTTTGAAAAAATTGATTCAGCGCCTCACCGTTAATGCCTGGAGTTGGTATCTGCACTCCGGCTCGGTAGACGGCAAGCATTATCACCGTGAATAAAATCCGGCGCCTTAATTCCGGGATATTTGCAGCATTCTGAACCCCAGCGCGCATCTATTTATTCCTCAACCTTGCCACCGACAGCCTCTATCTTCTGACGCGCGGAACCACTCACCTTATCTACAGCAACAGTTATCGCATTCGTCAACTCGCCGTTTCCAAGAATTTTCACAAATTTATCATTCTTGGAAACAAGTCCAGCAGCGATCAAGGCCTGCCTATCAACCCGGGTGTCAGCAGCAAACCGCTCGAGCTCCTGAACATTAATAATGGTGTAGACTTTCTTGAAAATATTGTTAAAGCCACGTTTTGGCAATCGACGTTGGAGAGGCATTTGCCCGCCTTCAAACCCCAACTTGATGCCGCCACCGGAACGAGCCTTATGTCCCTTATGACCACGAGTTGCTGTTTTACCATGACCAGAACCAAGGCCCCGGCCTACTCTCTTTCTCGGCTTTCTCGAACCTGGCTGCGGCGACAAATTACCTAAGGTCAACATAAATTAATCCTCCACCTCAACCAGATGTTCGACTTTTTTAATCATCCCCCGAATTTCAGGGGTGTCCTGCCGAATAACAGTTTTATTGATCTTTGTCAGCCCCAGGCCGATCAACGTCGCACGTATTTTTTCAGTGCTCCCGATCTTGCTTTTCTTCAGGGTCACTTTGAGCTGATTTGCCATATAGATACCCATTCACTCTTCATTAAGGTCGTGCTGTTTTCAGCACACAATTAAAACCTGAATCCACCCCCCCCTACGGATACTCGCATCACATAATCAGGGGGGGGACGAACTATTCAGGCGGAGATTTCTTCGACGGATTTTCCACGACTAAGCGCAATCTGCTGCGGAGTACGCAGTCGCCGCAAACCGTCTAGAGTCGCTTTGACCAGATTATGCGGGTTATGAGAACCGATACACTTGGTCAGAATATTATGAACACCTACCGCTTCGAGCACGGCGCGTACAGCCCCGCCGGCAATAACACCAGTTCCTTCTACCGCAGGTTTCAGCATTACATTTCCAGCGCCAAACTTCCCAAAAACCTCATGCGGGATACTCATGTTGGTTATGGAAACACTCTTCATGTCCTTGCGTGCCTGCTCAACTCCTTTCCTGATTGCCTCGGGAACCTGATTGGCTTTACCAAGACCGCACCCGACCTTTCCTTTTCCATCACCAACAACAACAATGGCGCTGAAGCTGAAACGACGTCCACCCTTGACTACCTTCGCAGTCCGGTTGATATGAACAATCTTTTCAATAAACTCGTCGCCACTTGTGTTCTTATTAAAATCTGCCAAGGTTCACCCCCAAATTGCTTTGGATTTTTTTACAGGGATAAGAATTTTTTTCACGCACAGCTAATTAGAAATCAAGACCGCCTTCCCGTGCACCATCCGACAGAGCTTTAACCCTGCCATGATACAGATAGCCCCCCCGATCGAAAACCACCTTTTCAATACCTTTGCCTTTGGCAAGTTCGGCGATCTTCAACCCGACCTGACGCGCCTTCTCTGCTTTTCCCTTGATATCAGCGGCAATCATCCCTTTATCCACAGTGGACATGGCAACCAGGGTGTTTCCGGCAACATCGTCTATAATCTGACAATAGATATGTTTAGCGCTTTTAAAAACACGCAACCGAGGTCTCTCCGGAGTCCCGGCAATATTTTTCCTGATCCGCTTAACCCGCTTTTCACGAGCAATCTCTTTCGGATTTGTCTTACCCATTGTTTTGCCTTATAAATATTTATCTCTTGCAAGCCGCGTAAAGATTACGCGTACCCTCTACTTCTTAGAAGCAGATTTGCCAGCCTTCCGAGCGATGTATTCATCCGTATAACGAATCCCCTTACCTTTATAGGGCTCAGGAGGACGCACAGCACGGATTTTAGCGGCAGTTTCACCAAGCAACTCTTTATCAATACAATCCAAGGTGACATTATTTGCTTTGTCGACCTCAGCAGTAACACCCTTCGGAAGAGCAAACTCCACAGGATTGGAATAACCGACGCTCAGATTAAGGAAATCCCCCTTAACCTCGGCCCGGTAACCAACCCCCTCTATGGACAATTTTTTCTGAAAGCCTTTATCCACACCAATAATCATATTGCTGACTAAGGTCCGGGTAAGACCAGAAAAGGCCCTGGTTCTTTTACTGTTGTCCTTGCGAACAACGATCAGGGTGTCGCCTTCTTCCTGTAGACCAATCTCAGGGCGGATATTCCGCTCCAGTGTGCCTTTGGGCCCGACGACTTTAACGTACGATCCATTTATATCAAGCTTAATCCCTTTAGGCACAGGGATAGGTTGATTGCCAATCCTCGACATGACGACTCTCCACTCGTTACGAAATACTCAATAGTTAGCAATTACAAATTCGATCTACCAAACTTCACAGAGAAGCTCGCCACCAATTTTCATGGACCGTGCTTCTTTATCCGTAAAAATTCCTTTGGAAGTCGAAATAATCGCGATACCAAGGCCACTCATTACCTTGGGGATCTGGTCATGCTTCACATAGATGCGGCGGCCCGGCTTGCTGACCCGCTTCAGGTTAGTGATAATCCGCTCATTGTTCTGGTCGTATTTCATTTCAATACGCAAAACACCTTGCGTGTCCGTATCAAGGACCTGATAGTCATTGATGAAACCTTCCTTTTTCAGGATCGCGGCAACACCGGTTTTCACTTTCGAAAGCGGCATTTCAACAGCCTCGAACTTGACCATACCGGCATTTCTTATCCTGGTCAGCATATCAGCCAGGGGGTCAGTCATGCACATAGTGCTTGCTCCCTATGATGTTTTTTAAAACAAACAGTTAACATATCTACGGCGATTACAATCAACACTGCTACCAACTTGATTTGGTAACACCGGTAATTTCACCACGATTAGCCAAGCTCCGGAAACAGATACGGCATACCCCGAATTTCCGATAATAGGCTCTCGACCTGCCGCACAACCCGCAACGGTTATAAGCTCTCACTGGAAACTTCGGCGTCCGCTTGCACTTTGCTATCAAAGACTTTTTAGCCAACTTCTTCCTCCTTACCCTGTGCTATTTCCTGAAGGGCATTCCCATTACTTTCAAAAGAAACCGACCTTCATCATCAGACTCGGCGGTCGTAGTAATCGCAATATTGAGTCCCTTGATTTTATCGATTTTATCATAATCAATTTCAGGGAAGATGATATGCTCCTTGATGCCCATGGCATAATTCCCCCGCCCATCAAACGACTTCAGGGATAACCCGCGGAAATCCCTGACTCGCGGCAAGGCAATGTGAACCAGCTTGGCAAAAAAATCATACATCCGGTCGCCACGGAGTGTTACCCGACAACCAATGGGCACCCCGGCACGCAACTTAAACCCGGCGATGGACTTCTTCGCTTTGGTAACAACAGCCTTCTGCCCAGCAATCATGGTCAGTTCCTGAACCGCACTGTCGATGATCTTTGGGTTCTGCACAGCCTCGCCCAAGCCCATATTCAGCACGATCTTGGTGATCTTCGGCACCTGCATGATGTTCTGGTAGCCGAATTCCTGCATAAGCTGCGGGACACACTCGCCCTGATATATCTCTTTTACCCCAGCCATTCTTGCCTCCAAAAAAAAATCAGGACCTATTAGGCTTTCGCCTCTACAGATTCAGTACATTTCTTGCAAATGCGAACCTTAGATCCATCTTCCAGTATTTTTTTGCCTACCCGTGAAGTCTTTGAACATTTCGGACAAATCACCATCAGGTTGGAAGCATCAATGGCCGCTTCCTTCTCAATGATTCCGCCCTGCTGATTCGTTTGACTGGGCTTCGTGTGCCGCTTTATCATGTTGATCTTTTCGACAATGGCTTTGCCATCTGTCGCATTGACCTTGATGACCTTGCCGACCCGACCTTTGTCCTTGCCGGCGATCACCTCAACCTGATCATTAACTTTCAAATGTGTTTTTGCTCTCATGCCTTCAGCCTCTCAACCGCCCAAAAGTACGAACGGGGGAACTCTTTGAATATCCAGATCTTCGTTTCAACCGCAGTTACAGAACCTCAGGAGCCAAGGAAATAATCTTCATATACCCCTTCGGACGCAACTCCCTTGCAACCGGACCAAAAATACGACTGCCAATCGGCTCCCCTGAATTTGCCAGCAATACAGCGGAGTTATCATCAAAGCGAACAATCGTATCATCCTCGCGACGAATCTCTTTAACAGTCCTTACCACGACAGCCCTAAGAACATCGCCCTTCTTAACTTTCGCGTTCGGGATCGCCTCTTTGACGGTGACAACAATAACATCCCCAACCGAGGCATACCGACGTCTGGTCCCGCCCAAAACTCTTATACAAAGAACCTTCTTGGCGCCTGAATTATCTGCTACATTAAGTACGGTTTCTGTTTGTATCATCTCTTCACCAACCGCAGAAAACTTTACAAGTACCCAAACAAACCGCCTGGGACTTAGTTATCAAAAACCGCAAATTATACGGCCTTCTCGATGACTTCCATAATCCGCCACCGTTTATTCTTGCTCAGCGGACGGCACTCTTCAATCAGAACCCTGTCGCCAACGCTGCAGCTGTTTTCCGGGTCATGAACCATGCATTTAGCATGCTGACGCATGAACTTCCCATACAGTTTATGGGGAACAAGACGCTCGGTTTGCACGATAGCACTCTTGTCCATCTTGGTGCTGACAATGATACCAACCCTTGTCTTCTTATTCGATTTTTCATCAACCATGAATGTATCCTACCCGATAGCGTTATCAATTGACGCAAGCACTAAAAAAACACCAGTATTCTTGGCCAGAAACTACCTGTTACGCAGTATGCGCCGTAAGAGCAGTCTGCATCCGGGCAATCTCTTTACGCAACTGCCGCAGTTTTGCCGTATTCTCCAAGGGACGGATGCCGTGTTGGAATTTCAATTTAAAATGCTCTTCCGACAACTCCCGCACCTTGGCAACAAGCGCTTCTTGCCCAAGCTCACGTATATCTTTCATCTTCATAAAGTCGTCCCCACATAAATCACTTTAGTCGGGAAAGGCAGTTTGTTGGCAGCCAATCGCAATGCCTCTCGGGCCAAATCATCATCAACCCCGGCCAACTCGTACAGGATTCGCCCTGGCTTTACCTGGGCAACCCAATATTCCGGATTTCCCTTGCCTTTTCCCATTCTGGTTTCCGCAGGCTTCTTGGTAATTGGCTTGTCCGGAAAAACACGGATCCACAACTGCCCTGTTCTTTTAATCTTTCTATTGATTGCAATACGAGCCGCCTCAATCTGCTGGGCGGTCATCTTGCCGCAACCAACAGCCTTCAGGGCATATTCACCGAAAGAGAAGCCAGACCCGCGATACGCCGCGCCGGTCAAGCGCCCCTTAAACATCTTTCTGTGTTTTACTTTTTTTGGACTTAACATCTGTATATCCTATCTGTGACTGACTTTTTTAAAGCCGTTTCACTCAACAACGAGTTATTCGGCAATCTGGTCGGCAGCACTTAGAACTTCACCCTTGAAGATCCAAACCTTAACGCCGATTTTGCCATAGGTGGTATTGGCTTCAGCCATACCATAATCCACATCAGCACGAAGAGTATGCAGAGGGACACGTCCCTCCCGTACCCATTCCTGACGAGCAATTTCTGCGCCGCCCAACCGGCCTGAACACGCAATCTTAACACCTTTGGCACCGAACTTCAAGGCCATATTTACTGACTTCTTCATGGCACGACGGAAGGCCACACGTCTTTCGAGTTGCAAGGCGATATTTTCAGCAACCAACTGCGCATCTGCCTCAGGACGGCGGACCTCCTGAATATCAAGGACACACTCTTTGCCCGTCAACTTATCAATTTCAGCCTTCAGGACTTCAATCTCGGTCCCTTTTTTACCGATAACAATGCCAGGCCGAGCAGTATGGAGCTTAATCCGGAGTTTGTCACCGGTGCGGGCTATCTGAATTTTGGAAATGCCAGCATGAAAGAGCCGCTTTTTGAGAAACTTCCTAAGGCTCTGATCCTCAAGAAATTTTTTGGCATAATCCTTGTCGGCGTACCAGATGGAGTCCCAGGTACGTATAATATTCAGTCGTAAACCTATCGGATTAACTTTCTGGCCCAAAACCTTCCTCCATTCTCATTGATATGCAACTCAAAGTACAAACGAATACCTTCTTGCTTCTGTATTCAATTATTGCTCGTCCAAAACAACAGTTATATGGCTCGTTCTTTTAAGAATCCTGTTCGCGCGGCCTTGAGCCCGCGGCATAATTCTCTTCAACATGGGCCCGCCGTCTATGAAAATAGCTTTCACATACAGGGTATCAACATCGATACTCTCATTCTGACTGGCGTTGGCCACCGCAGATTCAATTACCTTTTTCAGCAGCCGGGCGCCTTTTTTAGGCAAAAAACGCAGAGCGTTTATTGCGTAATCGACACTTTTCCCACGCACCAAATCAGCAACCAACCTGGCTTTTTGCGGCGAAATCCTTATATAACGAGCAAGCGCTTTTGCTTCCATCGAATGAACTCCTTTCTTTACCTGACAACCGTGTCCGGCTTAGCAGCTTTTATTTCTTTTTCTTCCTATCCGCTGCGTGACCATGGTAGGTGCGGGTCGGAGAAAACTCGCCGAGCTTATGCCCTACCATATTTTCGGTCACGAAAACCGGGATGAACTTTTTGCCATTATGCACGGCAAAGGTGAGTCCAACCATGTCCGGAATTACATCAGAGCGACGGGACCAGGTTTGAATAACCTTTCTGGAACCCTCGTCTTTGGCCTTCATGACCTTTGCCATCAAATGGTCATCTACAAATGGACCTTTTTTAACTGAACGTCCCACTTGTAACCCCCTAATTATGATCTTTTCTTAACAATGAATTTGTCGGATAACTTCTTGCCACGTGTTTTATAGCCCTTGGTGGGGACACCCCACGGAGAACAAGGATGGCGACCACCTGAGCTTTTACCCTCACCACCACCCATTGGATGATCAACCGGGTTCATGGCAACACCACGAACCTTGGGCCGGTTCCCTTTCCAGCGACTGCGGCCAGCCTTACCTAGCTTCTGGCTTTCATGTTCCTTATTTCCAACCTGACCGATACAGGCCCGGCATTTCCGATGAAACTTGCGCACCTCGCCAGAGGGTAATTTTACCGTTACATACTCACCCTCCTTGGCCATAAGTTGCGCGGAAACACCAGCGCTTCTTACAAGTTGCGCACCTTTGCCGATTTTCATCTCAAGGTTGTGGATAATGCTGCCGAGCGGCATGTTCCCCATGGGCAAACAATTGCCTGGCTTAATATCAACAGTCTCACCCGCAACAACGGTATCGCCAATCTTGATGCCCAGCGGAGAAAGGATATAGCATTTTTCCCCATCGACATAATTCAGCAAAGCCAAATTAGCGGAACGATTCGGATCGTATTCAATGGCCGCAACTTTTGCAGGGATATCCAATTTTTCCCGCTTAAAATCGATCAACCGATACTTCCGCTTATGACCTCCACCAATATGCCTGGATGTAATGCGGCCATTGTTATTCCGTCCCCCGGTCTTACTCAGGGGCCGAATCAATGATTTCTGCGGTTTATCCTTTGACAACTCGGGATTGACAACTGTAACCAGTGATCTTCTGCCCGGTGATGTAGGTTTATAGGTCTTTAATGCCATTTCAAACCCCGATAATATTTAAATTACGTATTCGTAACAAAAAATTACAACTCTTGCCGACAGACTTCCCTTAGATCTTCTCAAGGAAATCAATCTTATTCCCTTCTTCAAGAGTAACAATGGCCTTCTTCCAGTCAGACTGCTGTCCGAAGCTCTTGCCCACACGTTTTTTCTTGCCATGCATATTTGCAGTTCGCACCTTGGTGACCTTGACGCTGAACAATTTTTCAACGGCATCTTTGATCTCAATTTTATTGGCGCGGGGATCAACCTTAACAACAACCTGATTGTTAGTCTCCTGCAACCCGAGAGCTTTTTCGGTCAGGCAAGGCTTCTTAATAATGCTGAACATATCTTTCATGACAACAACCTCTCTTCCAGCTGGCCAATGCAAGGCTGCAGTAAAACAATGTGCTTATGGAGCAAAATGTCGTAAACATTCAGTCCTGCCGTCGGAATAACCTTAAAGCCCTGCACATTGCGAGACGAGCGCTCAAGATGATCATCGCGCTCAGGAATTACGATTAAGGCATTATCGATCTTCAGGTTGTTCATAACCCCGATAAATCTCTTGGTCTTGATTTCATCAATCTTAAAATTATCAAGAACCAACACCAGCTTATCGCCGAAGCGGGAACTCAAAGCCATGCGGAGTCCGAGCTTCTTAACCTTCTTGGGAACCTTGAAGGAATAATCGCGAGGCTTGGGGCCAAAAACTACGCCACCACCACGCCAAAGTGGAGAAGTACGACTCCCTGCCCGTGCACGACCAGTACCCTTCTGCTTCCAAGGCTTCTTGCCGCCGCCGCGCACTTCGGTTCTTGTTTTAGTACAAGCAGTACCAGCCCGACGGGCAGCACGCTGCATTCTCACAATTTCATGAATAATATGAGGATTGACTGGAACGGCAAACAGGTTGTCGTTCAACTCAAGATCACCCACTTTCACATTATCGACATTGAATATTTCAGTAACCGCCATTTCCGGCACCCCCAAAATAAATCTTAAGGTAACTAAGACTCATTATTTTGTGTAAATATGTAGCAAACCCTGCTTTGCGCCAGGCACGCCACCTTTGACGACAAGCACATTTTGCTCAGGCCGGATATCCATAATGGTCACGCTTTTCTTGGTGATCATATTCGTGCCCATATGCCCAGGCATCTTCTTTCCTTTAATAACCCGACTTGGCCAGGCGCTACAACCAATGGAGCCGGGAGCACGATGAAACATGGAACCATGGCCAGAGGGCCCGCCCTTAAAGCCATGTCTTTTTATAACACCTTGAAATCCGCGCCCCTTGACGGCACCGCTCACATCGATTATGTCGCCGACCTTAAAAAGATCCGAGACTAAGAGCGCCTGCCCCACTTCAAACTGGCTGGGATCGGCAACCCTAAACTCCTTAATGTGATAAAACCCGCCTTTTCCTGAAGCCTTGGCGTGTCCAGTCTCCGGCTTGTTCAAGCGAGACTCTCTCTTAGAGCCAAAACCAACCTGAATGGCATCATACCCTTCCCCGGCAACAGTTTTCTTCTGAAGCACCACACAGGGTCCAGTTTCAATGACCGTTACCGCAACGGCAGAACCATTTTCGGAATAGATCCGGGTCATGCCAATCTTCTTACCCAGTAATCCTAATTTTTTAGGCATTGTTCCTACCTGTTTTTTTCTTCTCTAACATCAACTGTACCGTTAGCCGATACAACCGTTTCATAATCCTAAAGCTTGATTTCCACATCAACTCCGGCAGATAGCTCGAGCTTCATCAACGCATCAATGGTCTGCTGCGTTGGCTCAAGAATATCCAACAAACGTCTGTGGGTGCGCATTTCAAACTGCTCCCGAGACTTCTTATCCACATGCGGAGACCGCAACACACAAAACTTGTTGATGGTGGTCGGCAAAGGAATCGGGCCAGCAACAGTTGCACCAGTACGCTTTGCAGTATCGACAATCTCAGAGGTGGATTGATCGATAAGCTTATGGTCGTACCCCTTAAGCCTGATGCGTATTTTCTGTGTCTGAATCATGCTCACTCCACCTTATTCGATAATTTTATTGATAACACCGGCGCCAACGGTACGGCCGCCTTCACGAATCGCGAAACGAAGTCCTTCTTCCATCGCGATCGGGGTGATCAACTGCCCCTCAATGGTCACGTTGTCGCCTGGCATTACCATCTCCACGCCCTCTTGCAGCTGTACAACTCCGGTCACGTCCGTGGTCCGGAAGTAAAACTGCGGGCGATACCCGTTAAAAAACGGGGTGTGACGTCCGCCCTCATCCTTGGACAGGATGTAGGCCTCGGCAACGAATTTCGTATGCGGGGTGATGGAACCCGGCTTGGCCAGAACCTGACCGCGCTCGATATCCTCACGCTTCAGACCGCGAAGCAGCACGCCCACGTTATCGCCGGCCATGCCCTCGTCAAGAAGCTTGCGGAACATCTCCACCCCGGTGACCGTAGTCTTGGCCGTTGCCCGGATACCGACAACCTCGATCTCTTCCCCGACCTTTACCTTGCCGCGCTCGATACGACCGGTGGCTACCGTGCCACGGCCGGAGATGGAGAAGACATCTTCCACCGGCATCAGAAAGGGCTTGTCGATGTCGCGGGCCGGCTCAGGAATGAAACTGTCGCAGGCATCCATCAGGTCCCAGATGCACTTGGCCGCAGCCTCGTCTTCCGGATTCTCCAAAGCCCTCAAGGCGCTACCCTGGATAATCGGGGTGTCGTCGCCGGGGAAATTATATTTGGTCAGAAGCTCACGCAGCTCCATGTCCACCAGCTCGATGAGCTCGGGATCGTCAACCATATCGCACTTGTTCATGAAGACGACCATGGAGGGAACACCTACCTGACGGGCAAGCAGGATGTGCTCACGGGTCTGCGGCATGGGGCCGTCCGTGGCGGCAACCACCAAGATAGCGCCGTCCATCTGCGCCGCACCGGTAATCATGTTCTTGATGTAGTCCGCATGACCTGGGCAGTCAACATGGGCGTAATGACGCTTGTTGGACTCGTATTCCACATGGGCGGTCGCAATGGTGATACCGCGCTCCTTTTCTTCCGGAGCCTTGTCGATCTGATCAAACGCGGTCGCCTTGGCAAAACCCTTGGTGGACAACACCCGGGTAATGGCAGCGGTCAGGGTGGTCTTGCCATGATCGATGTGGCCGATCGTTCCAATATTTACATGCGGTTTCTTGCGCTCAAATTTCTCTTTTGCCATGTCTTTATCCTCCTCACCCGGATTTCTCAACGGTTGCGCTTAACTTCCCAAACTAATACTGTTTGAAAGCACCAAACAAATGGAGCCCACGACCGGATTCGAACCGGTGACCTCTTCCTTACCAAGGAAGTGCTCTACCTACTGAGCCACGTGGGCAGCCAAAACAGTCCAAACAAAAAAAGAAGCCAGCTTGCTCACCCGATCGCTGATCCAGGCAATTGCACCATCACTGGAGCGGGAAACGGGTCTCGAACCCGCAACCCTCAGCTTGGAAGGCTGATGCTCTACCAATTGAGCTATCCCCGCTTTCACGTAACGCTAGCCAGATGAAAAAACAGGAATACAACGGCAATCTCTTTAGTCACCGTGTTCCCACCATAGTCCTAAATGGTGGAGGGGGGAGGATTCGAACCTCCGAAGGCATTGCCGACAGATTTACAGTCTGTTCCCTTTAGCCACTCGGGAACCCCTCCACGAAAACTACAAGTCCGCACGGCATATCAAGCCATCGTCAGCTTCACATCAATGGAGCTGACGATGGGACTCGAACCCGCAACCTGCTGATTACAAATCAGCTGCTCTACCAATTGAGCTACGCCAGCTTGATAAGACGGGCAATACTAATCGCTCCATTCCGAAATATCAACTTATTTTTTGACCGACACAGACATTAACAAAAACAAAACCCAATCTGACACTCCGGAACAAAACCAAAAGTGCCAGATTGGGACAAAAAATACGGTTCGCTTACTCTTCTACGTTTTTGGCAAACCCGCTCTGGCGATATCTCTCAAAAGCCATGGCGAACGTCCGGTATCCCATATGCGCAAATTTAGAATATGGCATATACATAAACAGCATCAGCACGGACACCAAATGCATATAATAAAAAAGATACGCCAGCACAGGAATCCCGATCAGCCGGGTCAGTTCTGCAGAGAGTCCGGTTATACCGACAGTCATGATCTTAACGATCAGAAACCAATCGTAAAAGGTCGGAGCGGTATTGTTTTCCTCTTCCGTATGGGCGCGGTTCATCCAAAGAATCCCAACTCCGACGATCAAGGCGATGGCGCTGATATTGGCCAACAACTTGAAGGGATCAGCGAGGGGAATCGGACCATGCATCCCTTCAATGAACATACCAAGAATATCTTTGCGGATCATGCCATAGGTTGTCACGATAAACAGACCTATAAAGGACAAGAGTAGGGGCAGATGGCCGCTTACTCTGTTCAGGTTCGCGCCGCACTCCTTGAAACGCTTGTGGGCAAGGATCTCCTTAACCGAAGGCACCAAAAACTCGGCGACAAACTGCATTGTCGACGGACGAAATTCCGACTTCACCTCAAGCTGTGCGGCCATGCCATGCCACATGCGCGAGATTCCCTTGTATGCGGCAAAAACCGCAAATCCGAGGGCTGGAACAAAAATAGCGTCGATAAGCAAAACGTTCAGAGTCAAGCCACCAATAAGAGTCGGGTGATCCTTGTGGGAGTCAAAAAACATGCCAAAATCAATAGCATCGGCCGCAGGCAGAGACATCCCTCCGGACAACCACCACACTGCCAGGATAATCAAAGCCGGCAGGGCAATGATGAGCGGTAGGTTGCTGCCTTTGCTCACCAGCTTGGCAAGACCGGAGGGAAAGCCATAATGGGTGTAAGCATAGGCCCGGATTGCGCCAAGGACATCACCTGGCTTGGCGCCACGCGGACAATAAGCGGTACAATCGCCGCACTGATGGCAGAGCATGACATCAGGATCGGCAACCAGCTTGTCCTTGAGACCCCACTGCGCCCAAATCATTTCCTTTCTGGGAAATGGCTTTGTATCGCTGGACAGCGGACAGACAACTGAACAGGTGGCACATTGATAGCACTTCTTCAAGGTATCCCCGCCAGCATTCTTCAAATACTTGATAAATTCTAAATCAGGTTCAACCTTCATTCCTTCAGCCATAACACGCCTCCAGTATTTCTCCCTCAAAATGTCAGCTCACACTGACCCATGACTCATGCGCCTTCGGCGCATCCCTTCCAATTTTATATCGATGGGGCGCGCAACCGCCTGCCCCATCGATATTTTCCTAGCTTACCGAACTAAAAACCCTTGAAAGGGTTCGGGCCAAGGGCGACGATCGCTTCAACGAACTCGTTAATGATTGCATCGACCGTATTGTACTCGTTAATGGCAATCTGACGCACCGCACAACGCTCCGGCTCAAGACCGAGGCTGCCCAAAGTTTCGCCGATGTTGGCCATACGTTTGTCCGCCAACTCACTGCCCTTGACAAAATGACACTGATAATCATCGCCGAATTTACAGCCCAAGAGGAGCGCACCGTCCATGCCGGCGGAAAGCGCATCCTTGATCCAAGCCATGTTCACCGACCCAAGACAACGAACGGAAACAACCCGAATGAGAGCATTCTGCGGGAGCTTGCGCATGGCAGCCATGTCCAGAGCCGGATAGGCATCGTTTTCGCAGGCAAAAACGATGATACGCAGCTTGTCTTCATCGTCATCGGGGACTTCAATACACTTGACCATGGACCCGACTTGGTCGATATTGTAGTTCTTGAAGCCGATGATCCGCTCGGGGCATGCACCCATACAGGTTCCGCAACGGCGACATCTGGTGGGGTTGGGCTTAGGTGTTCCCTTCTCATCATCGTCAAGGGCGCCAAACGGACACTCTTCCGTACACCGCTTACACTGGGTGCAACGTTGGAAGAAAAATTCCGGATAGGTGCCGTCGTTGGAACGGGGATGTACCGCCACGCCACGATCAGCAGATTCGATGGACTGAATCGCCTTGAGCGCTGCGCCGCATGCGTCATCAATGGTTTCTTCCATGTTCATGGCCTTACGCACGCCGCCACAGGCATAAACGCCGGTCCGGCGGGTTTCGTACGGAAAGCAGATGAAATGAGAGTCGGCGTATCCGTCGAACAACTCCAGATCAAGGAAAGCCGGACCTTGACGATAGGCGAGATTGATGGTCGGCTTGTCGGAGGTGGTCGGAACCATACCTGCGGCCAAAACAACCATATCCACACTCAAAGTAACATCCTCGTTGAGCAGGGTGTCTTTCAGGTGAACCGCCAGACCGTTGCCGGATTCTTCAACCTGGGTCACGGTGGCCTTGGTCATAAAGATGCCGTCGTTATTCTGGGCACCCTTGTAAAACATCTCCATGTTGCCGGGGGTCCGCATGTGCTGATAGAGGACATAGGCCTTGCCTTCCGCATTATCCTCTCGAACATAACGGGCCTGTTTCAGGGCGACCATGCTGGTGACAGAGTTGCAATACGGGAAGTCCTGATCATGCTCAGCGCCGCCTGGGCTCTGAACAAAGGCGACATTGGCCGGGACCTTGCCGGTCTTAGCCAGTTTTTCAAACTCGGCGTTGGTAACCACACCTTTCAGTTTGCCATAGCCGAGATGAGCATATTCGGAGACATCAGCCGGATTCCAGCCTGTGGCCAGAACAACCGCACCAAAATCTTCCGCGGAAGCATCATCTGCCATATAGGGCTGCAGACCCACGTTCGGATCTTCCATCTCACCCTTGGAAATTTTATCCTGCTCGTCAACTGCGACCTTTTTCGGCGCATCCCACTCGCTCTTGGTGCCTGCGGCCTTGAAGGTTACCTTGTAAGCACCCGGAGCCCCGGCGATACGGGCAACTTCCGTGGAGGTCTTCAGGGTGATCCCTGCCTCGGCCTGAACCGCATTGACCATGGCCTGGACGGTGGGCTCTTCCAGCTCGGTCCACGGAGCTGCAGTGGGGAACTGTTTCCGCCAACCAAGAGCTTTGCCGCCCAACTTATCCTGGGCTTCAATGATAGTTACCGCATACCCGGCCTTGGCAGCGTCCATGGCGGCAGTCATGCCAGCAATACCACCACCCATTACGAGAATCTTCCGGTTCAAGGTTTCAAGCTTATAAGGATCGGGCACATCACCTTTCTTGGCCTGGACACAAGCCATGCGCACATAGTCCTGGCCCTTTTCCGTGGCGAATTCCTTCACCTTCTCGGCAGTGTGTTTCTCTGTAACTTCCTCTACACACCAAGCAACGCCTTCGCGCAAATTGGCGCGGGTAACGTACTTATCGTCCCCGAAATTAAACTCATCCTTCATGACCCGAGGAGAGCAGGCACAAACAACCAGAGTGTTCACCCCGTCGTTGGTAATGTCATTTTGAATCAACTCACGACCTGCCGCGCTACAGAGCGCCTCGTGGGTCTTGGCCTCCATGCCGTTCTCGCTTGCCGCCTTTGTCAGCGCCGCAACGTCGAGGGCATCTCCTATACCACAACCTGTGCAGAGATATGCACCGTATTTCTTATCCATTCACCTTACCTCCTGGACGCTTGAATAGCTTTTATGGCTGCTGCCGTTGCACTCTGGGCACAGGTTACGACGTCGGCTGCCTTTTTGGCGCAACCGGCGGAAACCATACCGCCATTCGCATCGGCCAGAATAAATCCATTGCTGTCAACTGAAAGTCCAAGCGCCGCAGCCTGGGCCTTGGCTGCAGGCTCCATACCGGTGGCCAGGATAGCCAGATCGACTGTTTCCTTGATCTTCATACCGGTCACGGCATTTTCAGCAATCAGGGTTACACTCCCATCTGCTTCGGCAATAATATCAGCAACCTTACCCTTCACCCAGGTAATGTTCGCATCAGCCATCAATTTCTCGCGGAACTTCTCATACTTGCCAGGAGTCCGAAGATCGATGTAGAAAACAGTGATCTTGGCGGTAGGATACTGTTCGCGGATATAGTTGATGTGCTTCATGGAGGCCATGCAGCAGATATAGGAACAGTACTCCAGATGATTTTCATCACGAGACCCGGCGCACTGAACAAAGGCAAAACTTGCGGGCTCCTTATTATCACCGGGGCGGAGAATTTTTCCGCCGGTAGGACCGTTGGGCGCAGCCAGACGCTCCATCATCATGTTGGTGATAATGGCGTTACTGGAATCGTACTTGAGGTTGGCCATCTTGGTCGGATCATAGGGATTCCAACCCGTTGCCCAAACAATAGCGCTCACGTCAACGGTGAATTCCTTGGGTGCCATATCCAGATCAACCGCATCATATTTGCAGGCATCCTTGACCGCCTGCAACCCGGCAGCGCTACAGGCTTTTTTATCAAGCACATACTTCATGGGAAAAGCCATGTCGTGGGGTTTGTACACCGCCTTGCTCTTGTTCATGCCAAAGTTGAAATCGTTGTCGCGCTCATCCGGGCAGGCATCGGCACATGCACCGCAAGCGGTGCAGTTGTTATTGATGAAACGCGGCTTGCTCTCCAGGGTGACCTGATAGTTACCCGGCCCACCGGTTACACTCTTGACCTCAGTCATGGTGTACACCCGAACCCGACGATTACTTTTTAGCCGCTGGAAGTTGATTTCGAGTCCGCAACTTGGCGGACAGAGCTTCGGGAAGTATTGGTTCAGCTGCGCAACCCGACCACCCAGATACGAATTTTTCTCAATCAGAAAAACATCTTTTCCGACTTCAGCGGCTTCCAAGGCGGCCGTAAGCCCGCTTATGCCACCGCCAACGACAAGTACAGCACCTGCGGGTGCGCTGCGTTCGTCTGTCATGCCTTCCTCCATTTGAGTAAATAGTATTTATCTGTAAAAACGAGTTTTTTTGGCTCAGCCGGCCAGTATCGTCCTATTCCCGTCTGGCCATCTCAACCAAAAAAACTTGGTCGACCACTTCATAGAAAAATCTCCAGGCACCTTTGGGGTGCCTGGAGATTTCTAATTACCGTTATACCAGTTGCGTGGTGAAACTTAGATCCACGGCTCGGTCTCAACGATGTTGATGCAGTTAACCTTTTCACACTTCCACTCCTGGGTTGCAGGATCGAAGGTGGAGTTAACAAAGGCCTTCCAGTTGGCATCGTCAACGGTCGGGTAGTCTGACCGGTAGTAGAAGCCGGGGTAACGGCTCTCTTTCCGGAACTCGATGTGACGAATGTGGGTCTCAACACACCAAATACGATGGTAGTTCTCCCAAGCGCGCATCAACTCATGCAAATCGCCAGCAGCCATCAACTCTGCATCTTCACGCAGCATTTTGAGAAGATCCAGACAGATGTTCAGGAGCTTGCCAGATGTCATGTAGTAGGTGGCAACACCGCCGCCGTATTCATCAGTGGCCTTCATCAGACGCATCATGATACCGGCAGGCTTGCAGTAGTTGGGGTTAACATCACCAGCGGTGGAAGCGCCAACGTACTGGAGGTAACGCTTAACCGGTGCGTATACTTCGTCAGCATATTCCTGGGCGGACTTCGGCAGCTCAGGCTTGAAGGAAGCGTTGTCACGGCAGAATTTAACCATCATCTTGGCGACAATACGACCCTCGGCATGGGAACCGGAGGAGAACTTATGACCGGATGCGCCAACGCCGTCACCTGCGGTGAACAGACCGTCAACGGTGGTCATGCGGTTGTAGCCCCACTTGTACTGATGGCTACGGGGACCGTCAACTGTCGGAACCCAAGCCTCGTCCGGACCGGAGGTCCAGATACCACAACAGCCGGAGTGAGAACCCAGCATGTATGGTTCGGTCGGCATGATCTCGGAACCAACCTTCTCGGGCTCGATGTTCGCACCGGCCCAGAGACCAGCCTGACCAACGGACATGTCGAGAAAGTCTTCCCAAGCCTCTGACTCAAGGTGCTTCCAGAATTTCTTCACTTCCTTCTCGTCCATACCAGAAGCCTTTCTGGCATCGATGAAGGCGTTCAGAGCAACGTCGGTAGCCATGTAGATCGGGCCGCGGCCAGCTTTCAGCTCGTTGAGCATCAGGTGGTTACGCAAACAGGTCGGGGTTACCGGAGAAGCGCCGTAGGGCATAAACTTCTCGAGCTCGCCTTTCACTGCATCACTGTTGGCGTAGAACTCGCCCAGGCCGTTCTGTACTTTGGCCTTGAAGAGGAGGAACCATGCACCAACCGGTCCGTACCCGTCTTTAAAACGAGCAGGCGTGAAGCGGTTTTCCATCATGGTCAGGGTAGCGCCAACCTGTGCACACATGGTGTAGGTGGAACCAGCATTCCATACGGGGTACCAAGCGCGGCCCTTACCCTCACCGGTGGACCGGGGACGAAAGATGTTTACTGCGCCGCCGCATGCACACAGAGCGGTCTTGCAACGGAAAACGTGAACCTTGTTCTCACGGGTGCTGAAACCAACAGCGCCAGCGATCTGGTTTGCCTTGTTCTTGTCAAGGATCAGCTTAACGATGAACACGCGCTCCATGATGTTCTCATCGCCAAGAGCAGTCTTAGCGGGCTCGGCTACGATGCACTTGTAGGACTCACCGTTGATCATGATCTGCCACTTGCCGGTACGAACCGGCTTGCCGCCTTCGGTCAGTTTCGGGGCAGGGGCTGCGCCATCAAGGTTGTTGCCATCGGCATCGAGCTTCCAGACCGGCAGGCCCCACTCTTCGAAAAGATGTACGGAATCGTCAACGTGACGACCCAGATCGTAGATCAGGTCTTCACGGACAACGCCCATGAGATCGTTACGAACCATTTTTACGTAGTTCTCGATCTTGTTGTCGCCGATGTAGGTATTGATAGCGGAAAGGCCCTGGGCAACAGCGCCGGAACGCTCCATGGATGCCTTGTCCACCAGCTTGATCTTCATGTCGGCAGGAGCCCACTTCTTGATCTCGAAAGCAGTACCGCATGCGGCCATACCACCACCGATGATCAGAACGTCTACATCGTGCTCGACAACCTCAGGATTGGCAACGGCTGCCAATTCACCCAGCGGCTTATTAGGTAACGCCATAGTAAATCTCCTTAAGAAATTGTATTGAAATCAGTTAATTAACAAAAAACTTACTTGGCAACCATGGTCGGCACAGGCAGCTGCTTCTCGGTGGAGAGCAACTCGTCGTCCAGGTTCGTGCATTTCAGCGCAGGATAAGCGTTGGCAGCACCCTCAGCAGTGGTCCGCACGGGGAACTTGAAACGCTTCATGTTGCCGTTACGGAACTTAACGGTCCACATGATAGAATCAGAACTCCGCATCGGATGCACCTGACCACCCATGGGTACGAAATCATTGTAACCACGAACGGCAATGGCGCCCTGCGGGCAAATCTTTACACAGGAGTAGCATTCCCAACATGCATCGGGCTCCTGGTTGTATGCCTTCATCTCCTCCTTGTTCAAGACCATCAGGTCATTGGGGCAGATGTACATGCAGGCAGTTTTGTCTCCGCCCTTGCAGCCGTCACATTTAGAAGGATCTACGTAACTTGGCATTCACTAACCTCCTCACTTGGATTGAATTTTCGAACTCCGATCTTACGAAATTCGCGTTTACCTTATCAAGGACAGCCGCCCAGGCTCAGTACCACTCAAAGCAACCGCTCCGGAAGTAAATCTGACCCCGTTGACCATCTGAACTACCGACCCATAGAACACCGTTTATTGCGCCAGTCTTTTCCAGCCGCGCTCCCAACATGGCAATTCCGCGTAATTTCTTTTTAATTTTACACAAAACTGAAGAGCCACTCATTTTCTGGAACATTGGTCTGTATAATTTCTCACCTGATAAAAGTCAAGAAAAAAACATTGCGCATACCCTCCCCAGAAAACCCGCACACGCCGCCTCTTCACCACCCAATTTCCTCTTGCTCCGGGCCCGCTCCCGCCCCTCTCAGGGTCTCCGCCTGTCGGGCTAAAAAATGAAAAGATTGTCCTCTCAATAATACAGATGGATTGGAAATAAACATTTTTTAAAATGCTTAGTTGGACCTCATGTTTTCCCTTGAGAAATGAATTTGACACGGAGCGTTCCCGTGGTTACTGTGTTGCCAAAATCGCCCTATGCTTCATCAAGCATTGTCGATGCAACTGACTGAGATCATCAAAAAGAAGATAATTGGACGCTTTCCATCCTCCCGCAACCATGTTCCCTATTCTGTAGCATCCTGACAGAAATAATGCGGTAGTTTCTTCTTCCCCCACTAACACTTTCTTTGAAGGCCCTTACCATGAGCAAGAAACCACAACAGACCCCACAATCAAATTCCTTCAACAAGTCCTTGTTCGGTTCTGAAAACAACCCAAGCAATATCATGCCCGCCAAGCTCACTGCGGACAGCAATCTGAAATTCAGCTGTCATCCCGGGGTTTCCTGCTTTACCAACTGCTGCGGCAACATCAATATCATCTTGACCCCCTATGATATCCTGCGCATCCGGCGCCCTTTAAACCTGTCCGCCGAAGAATTCCTCCTGCGTTTCACCACGCCGGTCTACCTGGAAAAGACTGATCTGCCCGGGGTAAAAATCCATCTCGACGAGAATGGCCGCTGCCCCTTTGTCAC
>JBAZCG010000003.1:0-78121 GCA_041671085.1 Desulfurivibrionaceae bacterium
GATGGTGCCGCCTTTTTCCTCGCGCCACTGCCAGACCCGCTCGATGAACTGTTCGCGGCCCAGATCGTGGCGGCTCTTGCCCTCGGTGGCAAGCTGGCGCTCCACCACGTTCTGGGTGGCGATACCCGCGTGGTCGGTGCCGGGCACCCAGAGGGTGTTGTAGCCGCACATCCGCTTGTAGCGGACCAGAACATCCTGCATGGTGTTATTGAGCGCATGGCCCACATGGAGCACCCCGGTGACGTTGGGCGGCGGGATGACGATGGCAAAGGAGGGCTTACCCTCGTCCATGGTGGCCTGGAAGTTTTTCTGCTCAAGCCATTTTTGATACCACCTGGCTTCAACCTCTTTGAATTCGTAGCCCTTGGCCAGCTCATGGTCGCCGGGTGCGGCGGAGGGGTTTTCGCTCATCGGTTACATTACACTCCATGGTTTGGGAAGAAAGATATTGGTGTAGAGATCCAGGGCATAGCGGTCGGTCATGCCGGCGATGAAGTCGCAGACCATCTGTTCCCGCGGGGTCGTCTCGTCGTAGTCGATGACCTTTTCCCAGTGGTCGTCCTTGTTGATGAAATACTCGTACAGCTCCCGCAGCACCTTTTTGGCCTTGATGAAGTCGTCGTGCACCCGGTTGGTCTCGTAGACGTTTTCATAGAGAAAGGAGCGCAGTTCACTAATGCCCTCCAGCAGCGGCGGGCTCATGCTCAGGGTTTCTCCCCCGTTTTTCAGGGTCTGGACCACAAGATCATGGACCATGCTGCCGATCCGGCCGGAGTGGCTGGAGCCGAACAGCTTTTGGAGATGGGCGGGGATCTGCGACTCGCTGAGAATTCCGGCCCGCACCGCATCGTCGAGATCGTGGTTCACATAGGCGATGATATCGGCGATGCGCACCACTCTCCCTTCCATGGTGGCAGGCAGCTCGGAGATGTCCAGGGGCAGGATCTCGCGCCTCCCCTTGGAATGCTTGGCAATGCCGTCCAAAACCTCCACGGTGAGGTTGAGCCCCTCGCCCTTTTTTTCCAGGATGTTCACCACCCGCAGGCTCTGCTCGTAATGGCGGAAACCTTGGGGGTACAGCTCGTCCAGCACCGCTTCCCCGGCGTGGCCAAAGGGGGTGTGGCCGAGATCGTGGCCCAGGGCGATGGCCTCGGTGAGATGGCCGTTGAGGCGCAGGGCCACGGAGATGGTCCGGGCGATCTGGCTGACCTCGAGCACATGGGTGAGCCGGGTCCGGTAATGGTCGCCGGTGGGGGCCAGGAAGACCTGGGTCTTGTGCTTGAGGCGCCTAAATGACTTGCAGTGGATGATCCGGTCCCGGTCGCGCTGGTACGCGCCCCGGATGGGGCATTCCTCTTCGGGCCTGAGCCGGCCTTTGCTCTCCCGGCTTAGGGCGGCATAGGGCGCGAGGCTTGCGGCCTCGCGCTCCTCGATCTGCTGACGGATGGAATGGTCCATGGCTTTAGAGTGCCGGGGCCAGGCTGCCCACATGGTTGACGATCTCGCCCCGGTTCAGCTCCTTGAGCACCGGATGGAGCATGATCTTGTTGGGGGTGGTCTCGCCGTTGATGTTGGTGATCACCAGCTTGCCGCGGCCTTTGCCGTAGAGATCGTTAAAATCATAGACTGCGCCGACCACGGTCAGTTCCTTGGCCTCCACTTTTTCCTTGTACAGCTCCAGGGCGGCCTTGACCTGATAATCCACGTTGCGCTCCACGTTTTTGTTCCAGCGGGCGTTTGCGTCGCCGCTGTTGTCGTCCGCGGCGATCACCGGTTTGAGGTTGTCCAGCTCACCCTTGATGCCCTTGGTCTCGCCGGAGTAATCGCCCATGGCGGCCTTGATCGCGCCGCAGCTGGAGTGGCCCATGATCAGGAGAATTTTGGTGGGCAGATGGCGCACCCCGTAATCAACCGAGCCCTCGGCGTTTTTAACCTGGTTGCCGATGTTGCGGACCATGAAGATGTTGTTGTCCGGGTCCATGCCGAACAACTGGGTGTGCACCCGGGAGTCGGAGCAGGTAACCACGGTGAGGGTCGGGGTCTGGCCGGTCTGGAAACCGTCGAAGTGGTGGCTGTCGTTGTGGCCGGTGAACTGGTCGTTGCCGCTGACCGCCGCCTTGACCGTGGCCTCTGCGCTCTTAACCGGCACGGCTGGTCCCTCGTGGCCATGTCCTTCGGCAAAAACAGCCGGGGCGCAGGCCAGCATGGCGGCGCAGGCGAGGGTGCAGGCAAATTGGGTAATCGGGTAGATTTTTTTCATTGTGGGCCTCCGGAAGGGTGAAAGGGATAAAAAAAGGGGATATGTGTATCTGTACGTTATTACGTTGGTCTGGCCTGGTGAGGGGCGCGGGAAAACAAGCGTTGAAGATACCGGCAAATGCGACGCCGGTCAAGTGCGATGCGCCTTTTGCCGCAGGGAAAATTAATCTCCGCACTCTCCGGCGAAGCGGGTCTCGATCTCTTCCATCCCGGCCTGGGCTTGTTCCCAGTCCGCGTAGGTTCTTTTCAGCTTCCGGCCCAGGGAAGTATATTCGTTGCTGAGCTCGGCAAAGCGGTCCTGATCCTTGTAGAGCTCCGGGTCGGCCATGGCCTGTTCCAGCTGGGTCTTCCTGGCCTCGAGCTGTTCGATCTCCTGTTCACAGCGGTCTACCACCTTTTTGAGCGGCGCGATTTCGCGGTTTTTTTGCTGGCGCAGTTCCGCCTGAAGTTTGCGGGAGTCCTTACCCTTTTTTCCCTGTTTTTCAGGGGGTGGGCTCCCGGCTTCAATTTTGGGCGCGGCACTCTTTTTTTGCGGGGAGCTGGCCGCCTCCAAATGGGTCTTGTGGAGATAGTAGTCGATATTGCCGTCAAAAATGGTGCCGTGGCCGCCCTTGATCTCCAGCACCTTGCCGACAAAGGAGTTGGCAAAATAGCGGTTGTGGGAAACCACGATGATGGAGCCGTCGTATTGGCGCATCGCCTCCTGGAGCACCTCTTGGGATTGGATATCCAGATGGTTGGTGGGTTCGTCCAGGATCAGGAGGTTGGCCGGGGTGGCGATCATCTTGGCCAGGGCCACCCGGCTTTTTTCGCCGCCCGAGAGCACCCCCACCTTTTTGTCCACGTCATCGCCGCGAAAGAGGAAGGCGCCCAGCAGGGAACGGGTTTGGGTGACACTCAAATTGTTGCTCACATGGCTTAAGGTTTCCAACACCGTGTAGCGGGAGTCAAGCTCCTGGGCCTGATGCTGGCCGAAGTAGGAGATGGTCACGTTGTGGCCGAAGCGAATGGCCCCGCTGTCCGGGGTGATGAGACCGGCCAGGATCTTGACCAGGGTGGATTTACCCGCGCCGTTGACCCCGAGCACCGCCAGCTTCTCGCCGCGTTGCAGGGTAAAGGAGAGATCGCGGAAAACTGGCTGCCCGCCGAACTGCTTGCTCATTTTCTCGACCTCCAGCACGGTTCTGCCGGAAGCAGGGGAGGGAGGGAAGCGGAAGGCGATGGTGTTTTCCGTTTCGTCCAGCTCGATGAGTTCAATCTTGTCCAGCTGCTTGAGGCGGCTCTGCACCTGGGTGGCCTTGGTGGCTTTCGAGCGGAACCGGTCCACGAACTTCATGGTTTGCTCGATCATGGCCTGCTGATTCTCATAGGCCGCCCGCTTGATGATCATCCGGTTTGCCTTATCCACCAGGTATTTTGAGTAATTGCCCTTGTAAACCGTGAGATCGCCCAGGGAGATCTCCCAGGTGGTGGTGGTGAGGTTGTCGAGAAAGGAGCGGTCATGGGAGATCATCACCATGGCTCCCCGGTGATTTTTCAGAAACTCCTCGAGCCAGGTGAGCGATTCGATGTCCAGATGGTTGGTCGGCTCATCCAGCAGCAGCAGATCCGGCTTGGCAAGGAGAATCTTGGCCAGCATCAGGCGCATGAGCCAGCCGCCGGAAAATGAGATGCTGTCCTTGCCAAAATCGCTCTGGGTAAAGCCTAAGCCCAACAGAATCCTTTCAATCTGGGACTCCATGGTGAAGATGTCGGACTGGTCCAGCCGGTGCTGCAAGTCTCCCTGGCGGTGGAGCAGATCGGCGAATCCGGCGTCTTCCGGCGGTACCGTGCCAAGGGCCTGGTTGACCTGATCCAGCTCTTTTTGTATGGCCAGAGCCTCGGCAAAGGCGGTTTTCGCTTCGTCAAACAGGGTGCGGCCTGGGGCAAAGGTGGCGATTTCCTGGGGCAGGTAGCCGATGCTGACGTTTTTGGACCGGGCCAGGACGCCGTCATCCACATGCTTGACGCCGGCCATGATCTTGAGCAGGGTGGATTTTCCCGCGCCGTTGACGCCGACCAGGCCGATTTTTTCGCCGGGATGGACGCGTACCGAGACGTTCTTGAACAGGTGTTTGGAGCTGAACTGGATGGAAAGTTGGTTGATGGCAAGCATGGGTGTGCATTATCCCGCTGAGATTGTCTGTTGAGGAAAAGAACAATCGCACACCATAGCACATTGCGTCGGGTATTTCTAACTAGATGTTGCGCAGAGGAAAAGAATCATTAGATGGTATAGCTGCCACCGACAACGCCGGTGAGCTCGCCCAGGTGGGTGGGCAGGACGATCAGGACGGTGGTGCCTTTGCCCTGTTCGCTGGTGACGGTGACCGTGCCCATGTGTTCGTTGATGATCTGTTTGACATAGGGCAACCCCAGGCCGGTGCTCTGCCGGTTGATATGCAGATAGGGGTCAAAGATAACGTCGAGCATTTCCGTGGAGATTCCAGGGCCATCATCGGTAATTTTAACCTGGCAGCCAGCTGAGGTCATTTCTGTGGCGATGATTATTCGGCTATTTTTTCCGCAGGCATTCACCGCATTACGGAGCAGATGAGCAATGGCGATCTTGATGAGCGAGCTGTTGCCATGGAAAAAAAGTGGGGTCTGGCTGAAAGCGGGCACGAGGGTGACTTCTCGGGTGTGGGTCTCTTCTTGTAGGGATTCGATCGCCTCCGCGACAATGGGATTGAGATCCAGAGGCGCGAAGATTTTTTTTGCTTCCGGTCGGACCGACTCGAATTTGCTCACCAGATTTTCAAGCCTGCGGGCCTGGTCAAGGATGTGGATCAGTTTCAATCGCCCCTCTTCTTCTGCCGGATAGGCGTTGAGGAGTCGGCGCACCATGCCGCCGATAATGGTGACCGGGTTGCGCACCTCGTGGGCGATGCGCAGGGCCATGCTTGCCCTGGTCCGCTCCGCGATGACCGCCTCGATCTCTTTGTTTAGACGGAAGAGATCCTGGCTGTTTTTCTCGATCTTCTCGCGATCTCGCACCATCCGTTCCATGATGGTTTCGATCCGGTTGAAGAAAAGAGTTACCGAGGCGATGACAATAAAGGCCATGCTGTTGATTGACCCGCTGAACGGGGATAGGAACAGCCAGAGATCTTCCCTGCCAAACAAGGCGAGGAGGTGTTTGGTGATGTGGCCGCTGGAGCGAGACAGAGCAAGGGCGAAAAGCGCCCCGCAGAACCAGAGGAGAAAGATGGCCAGAGGGCTTTCCTGGTCGGCGTGGGCCAGGGCATAAGCATGCTGGAGGCATAGCCCCGAAAAAATGATGAGGGCAATGGCTCCGCCGAAATCAAGGAGCCAGACCGGGAGCATGGAAATCGTTATGGTCATGGGCGGTTCAACCCGGAAGACGCCGGGGCCTGGGCCTCTCGAAGCAATTTAAGGCCCCGATAAAAAAGAAACATGGCCGGTACGGCGATGAGGTGGTCCAGTTTTAGGACATAGTACAAGGCCTCTTGCCAGCCAGACAGGCGAAGCAGAGGAATCTTTGATCCGGGCGGTAGGAATAGGGCGTCTTCACTAATCTGTAGGTCAAGAAAATGTCCCACCATGGTGGTGGCGCTCCAGAGCATGAGGAGCCAGGTTCCGGCGATGATATATTGCCAGGCCTGGAGAGAAGCGAGGCGGGTTTGCCGGGCTTTGATCACAAAACAGAAAAGAGAGATAACCAAGAAAAAGTGGGCAAGCTGATGGATGTACAGCCCGGAATAGGCATGGGGCTGAAAAGCCAGGGCGTTCTCCGGCAGGAGACAGTCCATCAATAGCAGGAATAGGGTGATGAATAATGGCGCCAAAAAAAAACCCTCGGAAGGCTAATAAGGTAGTGCAAACCACGGATGGGAAGATTGAAGATTTTTAGTGTCCTCTGGAGCATACCATGATGCTTGGTTGGGCGGCATGTGAAAAAAACGGCGCATGGTAAAAATCTGCCTAAGGGCAGGTTCGTCGGTGCAATATCAGGAACGTTCGTTCAGCGAGGCCGGTTTTCTTGAAAGGCCAAGCTCCTGGGAAACCTGGGTGGCAACTTCCTCTATGGATTTTCCCGCCGTGGAAACAATGGGAATCTGATGGTTGTGGAAAATGGTCTCGGCCGTCTGGATCTCTTCGCTACAGGTGGAGCGTTTGGCATAGTTGCTGTCCGCGTAGCGTTTTTCCCGGACATTGTGGAGTACTTCAGGGGTGGTGGTCAGGCCGATGGCCCGTTTTCTGTTTCGGATGATTTCCTCCGGCAGGGTGTATTCCCTGAGATATTCAGCGGTGAGGGGAAAGTTCGCCGATTTTAGCCCCATCTGTGTTGCCAGATAGACGCTGACCGGGGTCTTGCCGGAGCGGGAAACCCCCAGCAAGATGACCTCGGCTTCGTCCAGTTCGTGAGTGTTGACCCCGTCATCATGTTCCAGGCAGTAGTGGATGGCCTCGACCCGTTTGGCCATGGTCAGGTTGTCGATATGCCGGGAAAAGCCGGGAACGCCCAGGGACTTTGCTTCAAGACAGCCTTCCAGGCGTGTCATGAATATCTCGAAAGCGTCAAAAAGCTCGACCTCGGGGGAATCGAAAACAGCGCGGATTTCTTTGGTCATGATGGTGCTGAAAATGATCGGCCGACGTCCAGAGGACTTTTTTAGGATATATTCCAGAATTTTTTTCGCTTCTTCGCTGTTGAGGACAAAGGGAAACTTTTCTTCGTGAAAATTGATTTCCGGAAATTGGCAGATTAGGGCCTGGCCCAGGTTTGTCGCCAGAATTCCGGTGCTGTCCGAGATATAATATACGTCTTTTGATGACCACATGTTGCGTTGCTCCTTGTCGCTTGGGGGCGAATGGAAGTGGCTGTTTCAGCCCGACTTCCCGCCTAAAAACAGGATGAATTCTTCAAATCTTCTCTGCTCGAAGTGGCCGACCATCTCTTCTTTCATCATGGTCAGGGCGCTGAGGGGACGTCTCGCCCCGGCGTACGGGCGGTTGGTGGTCAGGGCGTCGTACACATCCGCAATCGTGGCGATTTTGGCGTTGTCGGAAATCTGATCTCCCTTGAGTCCGTGGGGGTAGCCGTTGCCGTTGATTTTTTCGTGGTGATGCATGATTACATCCAGGGTGACTTCGGATGCGTGTTTGGCCATAAGCCAGTGGCCTTGGCCTGGGTGTTTTTTGATGATTTCGAATTCTTCGAAGTCGAGTTTTCCTTGTTTGTTCAGGATGCTGTCCACAATCTGGCTTTTTCCCACATCGTGCAGGAGGCAACCAAGGGCAAAATCGTGGAGCTCTTTGTCGTCGCCCTTGTGGATCATTAGCCAGAGGCCAATGCCAAAAACCGCAACATTGACGCAGTGGGAAAAGGTGTAATAATCGTGGGATCCCAGGCTAAGCAGCTGACGGATGGCTTGGGGGTCCGTTAGGGTAAGATCGAGGATGTTGCTGGTTATGTTTTTGGCGCGGGAGATGTTGTTGCCGCTCCTGGGGTCATCAAATACGTCTCGCATGATGTTTCTGGCGCAGTCATGCACAAGCGAGGATTTTTGCTCAAGGGGGATGGCTGTATTGATGATGATGGACTCCAGGGAGTCCTCCATGAAGTTTTCAAATTTTTTGACGGACTCTTGGGTGATGTAGAGCGGTCCGTGGCTTTTTTTGGTGAGGGCGTCTTTGATGGTGGCGAATTTGGTGTTGGCCGCGATCAGTAGGACGAGTTTATTGCTGTTGGGCGGTTTGGTATAGATGTTGAAATCGATAGTCCGCTCTTCAGCAAGGAGATAATCGGAGACAATTCGGATAAATTTTTTGGATTCGAGGATCATATTCTCTTTAGATTCTCCAAAATTTTTATGTTGCGCCGTGCAGCCCGGCGGTTTTTTCGAGATAGGTTACAAGCTGGGAGAAGTTGCAACCATAGGCCTCAACCGCCTCTTGTTTTCCCTTGAGCCGGAAGGAGTATTTTTTGAAAAAAGTCTCGGGCTCAAGGAGGTGTACGGCGGCGTCGCAGCCCATCACAAGGTCCAGATCCTCCTGTTGGTTGGTCATATTTTCCAGGCGAAAAGCCACGTTGACCACGTCCCCGATCACGGTGTAGTTGTTCTGTTCGTCTTGAGCAAGGTTCCCCAGCATGGCCTCGCCGGTATTGAGGGCCGCCCCGATCTGCAAAGGCCAGGGAAGATCCGGGACCTTCTTGCGGAGATCGCTGGTGAAGGCATTGATGGCAATGGCGGTTTTTAGCGCTTGGTGGATGTTGTCCTGAAGATTTGGCCCTGCCCACAGGGCCATGACCGCGTCACCGATGAATTTATCGACAATCCCGTTATGTTTGTGCACCAGCTTGCTTACGCCTCCGGTCCAGTGCTGGAGAAGTTGGGAAACCCATTGGTCCCCCATGGTTTCCGACAGTTTGGTGAAATCATGGATGTCGCAGATCAGGATGGTGATGATTTGCTTCTGGATAAAAGCCACCGTCATTTCATCAAGGTCCTGCTCGGTTGCCGTTGATGGCCGGGTTGGAGTTGTCTCCTGATGGAACAGGAGACGGGTGCTGCCGATGCCGATGCAGTCCCCATTTTGCAGGGTGACAGGGGTATGGATTTTTCGGCCATTGAGAAAAGTTCCGTTGGAGCTTCCCAGGTCGAGGAGACTGAAACGACCACTTTCTTCTTTCTGGATCATGGCGTGTTTTCGGGAAATCCATGAGTAGGGAAGCATGATATCAGTGTTGGCAATCCGCCCCAAGGTATAGGTGTTGTTGCCGTTGAGCAGCCAGCGATGGCCATTGGCTTCCTGGGGATCAAGTGCATCCAGGAGAGTCAGTGTTGCTGGTGTTTCTGGTGGTGCGGTCATGGTTGTCAGAGGGCCTTCCTGTTATCCGTGGCTCTGGATGAGGCTGATGATTTCTTCGGGCTCGGCAAAACGACCGGCCGCATGTTTTGAAAAAATTAGCTGACCATCAGCTATGATCTCATAGATGCCGCCTGAAGCGGGAATAAGCTCAACCTCGGCGCCGAGTTGTTTCTTTAGTTCGACTTCCAGCCTGGAAGCCCGTGGCAGATGGTTTCATTGTGAGCAGTAGGTGATGGTGATCTTCATGGCGAGGCTCCGTGTGAAAATTATTTTTTCAGAGTTGGGGAAACTGTGTGTAACCTAAAATTTATTTATACCATAACAGTATCTAATTTTAACAGGATCGATTGTCCGATACATTTTTTTTGCTTGCAAGCGGATCAATGATCCAGCCGGGAATTGCCATGGGCAATGGGGGTGAAAAATAGCACAGGCGGCAAGATCCAAGCCGGTCAGCTATTCTCGGGGAAAGGATGCGTGGGGTGTGGGCAAGGTGGGTGACCCAGCCATTTCAGAAGGCCTTGGGCGGCAATATATCCGGTGGTAAAGGCACCTTGTAGCAGGTAGCCGCCGGTTGGTGCTTCCCAGTCCAACATTTCCCCGGCGAGGAAGACTCCTGGAAGTTTACGGAGCATGAGGTCCGCGTTCACCTCCGGAAAGCTTACTCCCCCGGCAGAGGAAATTGCCTCGGCAAGAGGCCTGGTGTTGATGATGGGGATCAAGAGATTCTTGATGTGTTTAGCAAGAACCTCGGGGCTTTTTAGCTCTTCCGGGGAGCAGATTTCGTGGAGCAGGGAATAGGCTGGCCCGGTGAGGTGTATAGCCTTGCGCAGGAAATTGGCGAGACTTTCCTTGCCGCGCCGTTGCGCAAGCTTTTCCCGAAGCCGATCCAGGGGGAGATCGCGTTTGAGATCAAGAAAAAGGGGGACTGGTCGATTTTTTTCGAGGAGGTCGCGGATTACGGCGCTCAAGGTATAGATCGGGCCCCCTTCCAGGCCATGGGCGGTTACTACCACATCGCCTATGGCCTGCTGATCGTCGCAGCGGAGCAGGAGATTTTTGAGGGGTTTGCCGCTGAAGCGAGTAAGAAAATGCTCGGACCACGCCACTTCAACCCCGCAGTTTGCCGGGCGGAATGGCTCAAGGTGGACGTCCTTGGCGGAGAGGAGCGAGGTCCAGCTTCCGTCGGAGCCGGTTTGGGGCCAGCTTGCCCCGCCCAGAGCAAGGAGCAAGGCCTTGGCCTGGAATTCGCGGAGTTCGCTGTTTTCGGTAAGAAAGAGCGGGCCACCTGTTTTGGCAAACCCCTGCCAGCGGTGCCGGTAGTGGAAGACAACCCCACGCCTGCCCAAGGTCTCAATCCATGTTTTCAGAATATCGTGGGCAGTGGCGTCTTTGGGGAATACTCGGCCGCTGGTGCCAACAAAGGTTTCCACCCCGAGTCCGCGCAACCAGACGCGCAGGTCGTCCGGAGAAAAACCGGCAAGGAATTTTCTGAAGATTTCGGTGTTGTTTCCGTAGCGGGTGGCAAAAGCGTCGGTTTGTTCCGAATGGGTGAGATTCAACCCGCCGCGACCGGCAACCAGGAATTTGCACCCTGCCGAGGCCTTGGTGTCGAATATATCCACCGACAGGCCTGCTTCGCTTAAGACGGTGGCAGCCATGAGGCCAGCCGGTCCACAACCTACAACCGCCACCTTGGTCTCTTTTTTCATGGGGCGGTTATTTCTTGCCTGTCTTGCCGGGGGCTTTTTCCCCCTCCAGTGCCTTGATTCGCTCAGTGAGCGCTTCACTCAAGGCTACCCGCCCTTCAAGCACGCACCCTGGCCGGCCAGGAATACAGTCCTGCTTAAGCATTAGGCATTTGTCGTCATTGTAGTCGTAGTTTTTGCAGGAAAAGCTCATCGCTGGAACCTAGTGAGGGGGGGCGCAATCATTCAGAGCCGGTCCGGGTCGGTTCTCCGGTGGCATTCTGAAAGAAGTCAGCGCTTAAGGATGCCGTGTTTTTTCATCTTGTACTGGAGCAGGCTTTTGGTGATACCCAAGGCATCCGCCGCTCTTGTCTGAACATAATTCGCTTTGCTCAGGGCAGCGAGAACCATTTTCTTTTCAATGCCGTCAAGCACATCGGGGAGGGGGGTGTAGGCCGGGATTATGTCCAAGTCGAAGCCATTCAACCACTGTAGGGGCTCTTTAGTGGTCAGGGTCTCGGGCTGGACATCCTCCGGGCGAATCAGGTTTCTGCTACAGAGAATGGCCGCCCGTTCGATGGTGTTTTCCAGTTCCCTGATGTTGCCTTCCCAAGGCAGGGTCGTGAGAAACCGTACGGTTTCCGTAGAAATATCCAGTTTTGGTTTGTCGAGTTGTTTTGCGTACTTGTTGACAAAATGGGCGACCAGCATAGGAATATCACCGATGCGTTCCCGCAGGGGGGGGAGGTGGATGTGGAGGACATTGAGCCGGTAATAGAGATCTTCGCGGAAATGCCCTTTGTCCACCTCATCCTTGAGATCCCTGTTGGTCGCGGCGATGATTCGGACATCAACCCGCAGGGTCTGGCTGCCGCCGACTCGTTCAAAGGTGCGTTCTTGGAGAACGCGCAGCAGTTTGGCTTGGAGCGGCATGGCCATTTCGCCGACCTCGTCGAGAAAAAGGCTGCCGGTGTCTGCCAGTTCGAACCGGCCCTTGCGCAGGGCGATGGCCCCGGTAAAGGCGCCCTTTTCATGGCCGAAGAGCTCGCTTTCCAGGAGATTTTCAGGGAGGCCTGCGCAGTTGATGGAAATAAAAGGGGCCTTTTCTCGGGGGCTGTTGCAATGGATGGCCCTGGCCACCAGCTCTTTGCCGGTACCGGACTCGCCGGTGATCAGAACCGAGGTCGAGGTCGGGGCCACTTTTTCGATGAGATTGAAAATGACCTGCATTTTTTGATTTTTGCCGACCATGCTGGCATATGAGGTGCGGGAGCGCATTTCCTCCCTAAGCCGCATGTTCTCACGGAGCACGGCGTAATGCTCCAGGGCCTTGGTGGTGTTCAGCACCAGCTCATCGTTGTTGAAGGGCTTGGTGAGATAGTTGAAGGCCCCGGCTTTCATGGCAGCCACGGCCATTTCCACCTCCCCGAAGGCGGTGACCATAATGACGGGAAGGTCCGGGTTGAGGGATTTCGCCGCTTTGAGCAGCCCCAGACCATCAAGCCCCGGCATGCGCATATCGGTAATTATCAGGTCAATGTCGGTTTCACCCAGGATTTTAAGGGCATCTTCCCCGTTTCCGGCGGTAAAGATCCCGAGCCCTTCTTCGCGGAGCAGCTCGGAGAGGACTATCAGGTAGTTGGGCTCATCGTCAACAATCAGTACGGTATTCATTTGGAGGCAGCCTTGCAGGGGTAAAATTTCCAGGGAAAACGATCTGAGGTGAAAGCAAGCATGCTATGTGGCATGTTCGGCAATTTCCTTGATATCGGTGATGAGAATAATATCGTCGTTGCCCATGATGGTGTATCCGCATATTCCATCGATTTTTTGGAGTTTTTTGTACCCGTCGCCAAACTCTTTGGCCACGATCTTCTGATGGGACAGGATGCGGTCAACCAGCAGGCCGATGCCGTAGGGCTTGCAGACCACTACAATTTTATTGCTCGGGTCAGCCAGGGTCGAGGAGGCTTTCGGATAAAAGAAGGTGTTGAGTTCAACAAGCCGCAAAATTGCGCCATCATATGCGATGCAGTGGTTTTCCGCAAGAAGCGGGATGATGTTTTCTGTTTCGATCACCGTGGTGATTTCATCGGAGGGAATGGCATAGGTTTCATTGCCTGATTCCGCGAGCATGGCATCCTTGGTGACCAGAGTTTTGGTGAGCGGCACGGTGAGCAAAACCGTAGTGCCTTTGCCCACCGTGGAATCGAGCTGGATGCTGCCGTTGCATTCTTTGAGGCCGGACATGACCACGTCCATGCCCACCCCGCGGCCGGAGAACTCGCTGACCCTCTCGGCCGAACTGAACCCCGGTCTGAAAACGAGATTGATCAGCTCCCGGTCACTCAATCGTTCAAGTTCTTCAGCAGGCATGAACCCCTTGTTTGTGGCGACTTCCTTCATTTTCTGTGGATCAATGCCCAGGCCGTCGTCTTCAATGATAATATAGACATTGTTCTCGTCCGCCCGCGCATGCATCGTAAGGTTTCCCTGTTCAGGCTTGCCCGATTTTTTTCTCGCGTCCGGCACTTCGAGGCCATGGTCCAAGGAATTGCGCAGGATATGGACCAGTGGGTTTTCGATCTTTTCCAGGAGATCTTTGTCGATAACGGTTTCCTCGCCGGTGATGGT
Source organism: Desulfurivibrionaceae bacterium (assembly GCA_041671085.1). Classification (GTDB taxonomy): domain Bacteria; phylum Desulfobacterota; class Desulfobulbia; order Desulfobulbales; family Desulfurivibrionaceae; genus Thiovibrio. The sequence continues at coordinate 13,458 of JBAZCG010000003.1, forward strand.
GAAGCGGACCTCCTTGCAGAGTGAGGTGGAGAGCTGACGGACCACCTTTGGGAATCGCTGGAACAGCGATTTGACCGGGACCCTGCGGATGCTCATGATATTGGCGTGCAGTTTTTCAAGCTGTTCATCAAGAGCATGGACGATACCGTCGAATCTGGCGACGAGTCCGAAATTCGTTAGGTTTGTTTCCAGTTGTTTTTTGAGAAAATTAAGGGAGTCAAGGCTGATGTAAAGTCCGCCCACGGAATTGGCGAAGTTGTCGAGCCGTGCCTGATCAATGCGGATGGTTTTTGTCTGTTCGCCTCCTTTGCTTTCCTGAATATGGGCGTCGAGGGACCGTTTGTCCTGGATTGCCAGCGCCTTTTTTAGGTCGTTTTCCTGGATAACCCCTTGTTCGATGAGCAGCTCTCCAATTTTTTTCTGCTGGCCCAGAGCTGCGGAGATTTGCGCTTTACTGACAAGCTGCTGTTCCACCAGGATCTCGCCCAAGCGGGTGCTGCTTGCCTTTACCCTGGTCTCAAAACAGCCGATTACCGAGTTGAGAAGGTTACGGCAGAGGGTGTTGTATTCATCGCTAGCCACCATCAGGGAGTCATCAAGGAAGTTCCGCATGGCAACGAGTTCGTCCAGTTCCCCGGAAATGGCGCTATTGCCTTGCAGAGCTTCGTTTACCTGCGCAAGGGCCTGTGCAAAGGCGAGCAGAAGTTCTTTGCCTGCGGCTTTTTTACCTTCAAGAAGCTCAAGAATCAGGCCGAACTGGGCTATTTGGCTGCTGAAATCCCTGTCGCCCAGAAAGTATTGGTTGTCGGGGGAGTAGGCGCTGTTCGGCCCTTTTTGTTTTTTGGCCGCGATAATTGTCTGGAGATCGATATTCGCTTTTTCAATTTGATCCAGCAGCCCTGGGATCATGGGGTGGGTGTGTATATTCTGGCCCAGATCCAGGAATGCATGGAGGAGATGCTCCAGGGTGATAACACTCTGAATAGAGCCTATTGCGGCAATGGGCTGGACCGCCTCCACCTGGATGAGGAATTCTTTTTCCTCCGGGAGAAAAGCCACCTCTGTCGGGTCCTGCTGGGCCCGCTCAAGCATGGCTTGAAGGTATTCGACCCCCTTGAGCAGGATGTCGATGATTTTTTTATTGATGAGAATTTCTCCTTTGCGGCAGGCGTCAAGGAGATTTTCAAGGCGGTGGGAGAACTTGTTGATGTTGGTCAGGCCGAAGAATCCGGAATTGCCCTTGAGGCTGTGCACCGGGCGGAAGATTTTGTTGATGATCTCGGCGTTGCCGGGGTCATTTTCCAGGGCGATGAAGTCCGACTCGATTCCTTGGAGTGAATCGTTGGATTCATCGATAAAGCCTCGGAGTGCGTCAGGATCAACGTCGTACTGCATGTCAGTTTCCCTTTTCGCTGGCCAGCATTTTGAGGATCTCGTTGATGCGGTTCAGTTTTCTGGCGGCGGCATCAACGGCGTCGATGAGGTCCTGCATCTCCTTGAACGGCTTAAAAAAAATGTCGTTTGCCCCATAACGGAAAGCATTGAGGGTGTTGTTGATCGTGATGTAGCCGGTGATCATGATCACCTGGATGGTGCCGTTGTAGTTTTTGATTTTGCGTAGCAGGGTGAGTCCGTCCATCTCCGGCATCATGATGTCGCTGATGACGATGTCGAAATGTTCGTCCTCAATCATCTCGTAGGATTTGACGGAATCGTTGCAGGTCGTGATTTCATAGGGGGTTTCGGCAAAGGCCCTTGCCAGGGCCTTGAGGACGCTGGTTGAATCATCGACGATGAGGACTTTGTATTTTCTGGCCATGTGGTGCGTGTCCTTGCTGGAAATATTTTTTGAAAGAATCGGTTACAACAGGATGGGGGCGCGGCGTGGCTTTCCATCACGTACGTATCGTTTGTAGAAAATATTTCTAAAGAGATAGTTGTTTGAAAAAATGGGCAAACGATATGGATATCATAGGACCATTTGGAAAAATGGATCAAGGGAAAAAGGAATGGCCTCGGCGGAAGGGGCTGAGGTGGAAAAGAGAGGGCTTTTTCGTGAATGGCGGGGGACGCTACCAGATAATATCTTCCCAGTGCTGTTGGGCTGCTGACTTTTTTGCCTGATCAGCGATGGTTTTCTTTTCCTGTGGCGTTAAATCGTTGGACAGCACATTGTCAGGGTTGCCTGGGTCAACAATGCATGTTGTCTCCAGCGCTGCCCCTATCGAATCCAGGGTGTGAAGGAGATTGAGGGCGAGAGAATCCGTGTCTCTTCCGGTCAGGGCGTTAATGACAAAAAAATCAAGATAGAGGGAGGGCCAGTCAATCTGGTGGATGTGCCGCCATATCTTGATCGCCTGGATTTCACCAAGGCGATGTGATTTGGCGACGGTATCCTGGTGGCTGTTTATATCGGTCTCCCGAAGGGAATCGGACTTAAGCCAGTACAGGTCATGATAGTTTTCATAGCCTGCTTGTGCTCGTCCTGGAATTAAATCGAGGTTCATGTCGTTTATGGAAATGCCAATGGAAATATTCTGACGGCGTGGATTCCAGCCATGTAAGGTGGCCAGGGTAAACAGTTCGTCATAAATTTTTTTTAAGGTGCCCGGCATTTCTGGTTTTAAAGAGATAAAGAGATCCACATCGGTTACGCCATGCACGGCTGTCTGCTTTGCGTAAGAACCGGAGAACGACAGGGCTGCCAGCCAGTCTCCAGCCCAGCGTTGTATTTTGGGGGCAATAAGGCTTGCTACTTGTTCCGCCGCAGATTCAGGCCCACGGGGGACTTTATATTTTTTGAGGATGGAGAGGATATATTCGTCGCCCGTCATGCAGTTCCCCCTTTTTGCCGTTGTCGTCGCTAAGGTGTAAGAAACGAAAGAAAATGCTGCCGTGATTCCACGTTCTCTGTGCCAATATCTCTAGAAATTTATTTGTAGTACAGTTGGTTGGGCAGGAAGTCAATCCCACTTTTTTATCCGTGGTAATTCACCAAATCTTTGCTGCAAAAGACGATAAAGCAGCCTCTCTGTGCGCCGGCTCATTGAGTTCTAGTCTTTGCTTGATATCATGCAGGAGTTGGAGGGGTACGCGGAGGGTTTTGGCATTGCCGCCCAAGGGGGTGACCGAGTGCTTGTCGCCATGGTAATCCGTGCCGCCGCTGAGGAGTAAATCGTGTTGTGCGGCAAGCGCCTGCAGGAGGCGACATACCTTTTGTGAATGGGTGGGGTAGAAGGCTTCGATTCCTGCCAGCCCGTATTCCTTCATTTGAGCAACAAGGGCGGGGATTTTTTCAAGGCTAGGGTCCGAGCAGGCTGGATGGGCGAGTACCGCCAGCCCGTTGGCCTCGGCAATTATACTGATTACTTCGTCCGCCTGGGGTTTGACATGTTCCACAAAGGCCGGACCGCCACGCTTGAGATAACGGGCGAAGGCGTCCTGGGTATTTTTGGCCCGGCCCTTTTGGGCAAGCAGGCGGGCGAAGTGGGGGCGACCTATCTGGTCTCCGGCAATTTGGGTCAGCTCCTCGTTGGTTATGGAGATACCGAGGGTATGGAGGCGTTCCAATATCCCCTGGTTGCGATTATGCCGGGCCTGTTGCAGTCTCTCAATAAAGGCGAGGAAGCCGGGATGTTCATGGTTGAAGCCGTAGCCCAGAATATGGAGTGAAACTCCATCAAGGCCGCTGCTTATCTCTATTCCAGGAAGAACCTCAACCCCTGTGACTGTGCCGTGTGCAAGAGCTTCCGGAAGGCCAGCGACGGTGTCGTGATCGGTGAGGGCGATGGCTGCAAGCCCTCGGCGGGCGGCAAGGGCCAGCAGGGCGGTAGGGGGCAGCAGTCCGTCCGAGCAGGTTGAATGGGTATGTAGATCGATGAACAGCGTCATTTTCCACCATTATTTGCGCTTGGTCTTGATTTTTTGCGTGGAGTAATTTCGCTTGAATCTATATACTAGCACTACTGGTGCATAAATGCTGTATGGATGAGCCCCTCTTGCCGGGCTTATTTTCCCGAGATCTTCAATAAGCTGATTACAGGAGTTTTTTGCATGGCTCAGATCGATGCTTTTTTTAAACTGATGAACGAGCAGGGCGCCTCGGATTTGCATATGGTTTCCGGTCAGCAGCCGATCCTTCGTATCCGGGGCGAGATGGAGCGGGTTAAATACAAGGTTCTTGGCAACGATGAGCTCAAGGCCATGCTCTATGAGATTGTTTCCGAAGAAAAGGTGAAGGTTTTTGAGGAGACCGGCGATGTTGACTTCGGCTACGAAATTGCCGGGTTGGCCCGCTACCGTGGTAACCTCTTCATGCAGAAATATGGGATCGGTGCGGTATTTCGTGAGATTCCCAGCAATATCTTGGGCTGCGACCAGTTGGGTCTGCCCACGGTTGTTTCGCAGCTCGCTACCCTGCCCAAGGGGATGGTTTTGGTCACCGGGCCCACGGGCAGCGGTAAATCGACTACCCTGGCCGCCATTGTCGATCAGGCCAACAAGCTGCGGAAGGACCATATCCTGACCATCGAAGACCCCATCGAGTTCGTGCATAAGAGCCAGAATTGTATCGTGAACCATCGGGAGGTGGGGCTGCACACTCAGTCTTTTTCCGCGGCCCTGCGCGGCGCGCTCCGCGAAGACCCGGACATCATCATGGTCGGCGAAATGCGCGATCTGGAAACCATTGCCCTGGCCATGGAGGCGGCCATGACCGGTCATCTGGTCTTCGGTACCCTGCACACCCTGAACGCCAACAAGACCGTGGACAGGATCATCGAGATATTCCCGGCCAGCCAGCAGGCCCAGGTTCGGTCCACCTTGGCGGATGCCCTCAAGGCTGTGGTTTCCCAAACCCTGTTCAAGCGGGTGGACATCAAAGGGCGCTGTGCCGCACTGGAGATTTTGATCTGCACCCCGGCGGTGCGGAACCTGATCCGCGAAGGCAAGACCTATCAGATCCCCTCTGCCATGCAGACCGGGAAAAAATTTGGGATGCAGACCTTGGACGATGCGATCATGGAGTTGATCAAGAAAGGTTGGATTTCCGGGGATGATGCTTACATAAACTGCATCGACAAGAGTAAGTTCGTGCAGTTTCTCAAGAAGCCGCCCACGGATTTTACCGATGCCTAGGTTCGTCGGCTCACAAGGGTTCCGGCGAACCATTGTTGGCCCAGTAAGGGTGGGCGGTTATGATTTTGCCGTCAGACAGGAAAAAAATGCTGCCCTGCCGGGCCGTGGAAAAGATCTCGGCCTTTGAGTCCCGATACTGCGCTGGGGGAAAGGGTTCTTTTTTGCCCGTTGACATCACGCAGTAGCGCGGCTTAACAGCCTCCATGAATTGGGGGCTGCCGGAGGAGCCCAGGCCATGGTGGGGCAGCAGCAGGACCTCGGCCTTGAGCAGGTCTCCCTTCGCTAAGATGTGTTCCTCGTAGTCCTTTTCAATATCCCCTGGAAAAAGAAAGATGTTGTCGCCATCGGCCAGACGCAGGACCAGCCCCCTGTTGTTCGGGTTGTCCGGGATTGCTTTTTTGCCCGCGATCTGGTCTTTGCCTTCGATAAGGGCCAGATTGGCCAGGCAGGTGATGGCAAAACCATTGCCCCCGGTGGCCAGCACTTCGCCTGCCTTGGCAATCCGTACCTGGCAGCCGGCCTGTTCCGCTCCATGCAGAAAAGCGGCAAAGCCTGGTTCCTGACCGCTGGTTTCGCTGAGCCAGAGAACCTTTGGCTGAAATCTTTTGATGATCCAGGGCAGGCCATTAAAATGATCGGCATGGCTATGGGTGAGGATGATCTGCTCCACCTTTCTGATCTGCCGGTGCCATAAAAATGGCGCGATCACCCGTTCTCCCACATTGAAAAGTCCGGTGGGTGGGCCGCCGCCGTCGATGAGGATGACGCGGTGGTCGGGTTGTTCCACGACCGTGGCGCTACCGCTTCCCACGGCCAAAAAAGAGATCTGGGCTGAGTGGTCATGCCACTGCGGCAGCGACGGATAGCCGGAAAGTAGTAGGAAAAAACAGGCAAGCATGGCCAGAACGGGAAGCGTACGCCTGCTATGGAAGATCAGGAGAAGGAGTGCATAGGAAAGGATCAGCAGGGGCATGGCCGGCGTGGGGAGCCAGAAGGAGGAAAACGGCAGCCCGGCAAGAAAGGCGGTCAAAGCGTGGGAAATCTGGATGCCCAAAGCGCCCGTCTTTAACAGAAATACCGCGATCGTTGGAGCAAACGGCTGGGTGAGAATGGCCATCAGGCCAAGGGGTAGGGTCCAGAAGCAGAGAAAAGGTGTGACCAGCAGGGTAGTGATGGGACCCAGCGGGGAGATTCTGTTGAAGTGGAGCAGGGCGAGCGGGGCGGTGGCGAGAAAAGCGGCGCAGGAGATGAAAAGTCCGGAAATGAGGAGGTAGCGCAGGGTCTGCCAGGGAGAACGGTTGTCCTTCTGAGGCCGCCAGGCAGCGAGACGGGGCATGGCGAGCACTATTGCCGCGGTGGCGGCAAAGGAGAGCTGGAAGGAGGCGGTGTGGATGCTGAGCGGATTGAGCAGGAGGATGCAGAATGCGGCAATGGCAAGGTTGTTCAGGCTTGACCACTGGCGATCTAGGAGGATGGCAGCGATGAAAACGGTGGTCATGAGCAAGGACCGCAGCACCGGGGGTTGAAAACCGGCAAAGCCGGTGTAGAGAAGGAGCACGGGAAACGAGAGAGCCAAGGCGATTTTGGTCGCAGGCAGGCGGAGTAACAGCCATGGGAAGCGATTGACCAGAAAGCGGAAGAAAACCGTGGTTAGGAAAGCCACGACAACGAGATGGCTTCCGGAAATGGCCAGGATATGCATGATGCCGGTTGCCCGGTACATCTCCGAGACCTCTGGCGAAAGGCCGCTGCTGTCGCCAATAAGGAGGGCCTGATACAGTGCGGCGGTGGCCGGGGCAAGGTTCGCATAAAGAAAGACTTCGAACTGCTGCCGGAATCTCTCAAGAAAGTAGGGGGTCGGCAGAGGAAGGCGACTGGCGGCAAGGGGGGAAATGGGCTGGATGAAAATGGGGGTGGCAACCCAGCCTTTGACCATAATCTCTTCGGCGGCAAGATATCCGGCATAATCAAAGGTGCCGGGGGTTGCCAGTTTTTCCGGCAGGGAAAGCCGGGCGCGCACCAGATAGTCCTGGCCGGGAACGAACCCCTTGAGCAGCGGGGCGTTGACCGTGAGCGTGACCCGGCCTGTTGTTGCAAGAGGGGCTTGGGCCGAAGGGAGCAGGATGCTGTCCGTTTCGATAATGAGATAGGTTTTGCCATTCTTGAAAACGGGTTTTTGGATCAACTTCCCAGTCAGGCTGGCATCCTGTTTATCCGGGATGAGGCGCGTGAGATGATGGGCAGGAAATTCAGGGGATAGAAACGACTCTGTGTACAGCAGGCCGCAGAGAAAGAACAGGGGAAGCAGTAGGGGCAGGAGCCGGACTCGTGCCTGCGGCCATCGGAGCAGGATGAGGACGGCCAGTGCCGTGATCAGGGCGGTTGGCAGCCAGAGGGAAGTAACGATGGGCAGCCAGTCGGCCCCTGCGGTCATGGCTCCGGCGGCAAAGGCCAGGAGTGATGGCAGGAGCGGGTTGCGATCTGTCTGGGGCAGCATAGGTTTTGTCTGCGGCCTTCCGGCTGGAAAAGGTTCGGTAAACCTTGGCGAACCTTATTGTTCAGCGTGTTGTCGCATGCGCAACGGTGAAAGATGGAGCCGGTGGTTTTTAATCCAGAAAATGTTTGAGTTTTTCCCGTCTGCTTGAATGCCGCAGGCGGTTGAGCGCTTTTTTCTCGATCTGCCGGATACGTTCCCGCGACACATTGAATCGCTTGCCGATTTCTTCAAGGGTGTATTCCGCGTCCTCGCCGATGCCGAAGCGCAGGCGGATGATCTTTTCTTCCCGGGTGCTTAGGGTGTTGAGGATGCTGGTAACCCGGTCTGAGAGTTGCTGATTCTGCACAGCCTCGTAAGGTGAAACCGATTCCTGGTTTTCCAGGAAATCTCCCAGGGTGCTGTCGTCGTCGCCCACCGGAGTTTCTAGGGAGATGGGTTCCCGGGAGGCCTCCAGGATGGCGAGGATTTTGTCCATCGGCAGCCCGGTTTTCTCGGAAATTTCAATGGGGGTAGGCTCGCGGCCCAGTTCCTTGAGGAGCGAGTAAAACGCCTTGAAGAACTGACTCCTGAGTTCCAGGAAATGTACCGGCAGTCGGATGGTTCTGGTCTTGTCCAGGATGGCTCGGGTGATCGCCTGTCTGATCCACCAGCTGGCATAGGTGCTGAATTTGTTGCCCTTGGTGTAGTCAAAACGGAAGACGGCCCGCATTAGGCCGAGGTTGCCTTCCTGGATAAGGTCGGCCAGGGTGAGGCCCTGGTGCATGTAACGTTTGGCGATGCTGACCACCAGGCGGAGATTGGCCTTGATCATGGCATCCTTGGCAATCTCGATGGAGCGGTGGAACATCTCCAGCTTGCAATGCATTTCCTGGAGCTTTTTGTTGATAGGGTGCATCTCGCAAGCCTTGACAATTGCCCGCATCATGAAGTTGAGATGCTGCTTTTTAGGCTTCAGGGTCGGGTCACGTTTTTCCCACAGGTCAATGCGTTCGACGAGTTGGATCAGCTCCTCGGTCCCATGCTGATCCTGGCGAACCGAACGGATTATCCCGTCAAATCCTTCGCGGATGGTTTTGCTGTATTTCTCTTCTTCCTGCGGGGTGAGCAGTTCGAACTTACCCATCTCCCGGAGATAAGTGGTGGTTGTCTCTTCCGGCTCCGGGCTATCCTCCTTGGAAACAAGGGCGGCGGCGTCCATGAGCTTGTCGTCGTCATCGTCAAGGGGAGGCTCCTCGTGCTGGCCATCTCCTCCACCTTCCCAGCTCTTGCCGTCGAGGGTTTTTTTCTTGCCGGATTTCTCCTGGCTGACTATTTCGATATTATTCTCATTGAGAAAATCGAAAATACCGTCAATGGCATCAGCGTCTTTTCCTTCCGGAATTAGGTCGTTTAGGAAGCTGAGGGTTACGCATCCCTCATCTTTTCCGGCTTCGAGTAATCTGGCTTTTATATCGGCAGGCACGGGCTAACCTCTCCTGGTTTCAAAGTTTTCTTTCTGTTGCGGGCAAATACCGGATCTTTGTGCTACCGGGGCAGAAAACTTGACAATATACAAATAGTATCAGGTGATGGCAAGGAAAAGTAAGTAAAAAAATAATTAGTAGTTTTTTGATGTGGTTTTAAATTTGTGAAAAAAATGTTGACACTGAAGTGATTAGCCAATAGTATTGCGCATCGCATACGAAAAAATCAAGTGTATATCCTTCCTTCTTGAAAAAATTTAAGATCAAGATACTCCGAGAATATATAATCAGCCCTCGAAGCAAATTCTCGAAAAACAATCTGTTCAATTTCGCATATTGTTCTCTGTAAAATTTCCGCTCCGTCAAGAAAACGTCAGGTGCATCCATTCGCTAGATCGTGGGGGTTTTTCCTGGTGTTTTCGTGATCCTGCGGAAACATTTCAAGATTTTTCATTTCAGATTTTTTCTGTTGTGATGGAGCCGGCACGGGAATTCTGCGGTTCACGTTTTCTAGCCATGTCTGATTTGAATTATTTTTTTAAAGATTGCCTGGGGCAGCCGCAGTTCAAACTATACCATATTGAGAGCAGTATACGGGAGATGGAGAAAGGGATTGTATGAACTTATCTGAACTTAAGTTGATGAAAATCACCGAGCTGACCAAGCTCGCCAAGGATTACCGTATTGAGGAATACAGCGCCATGCGCAAGCAGGAGATGATTTTTGCCATCCTGCAGGCTGCTGGCGGGCAGGCTGAGAAAAACGGCGAAAATTGGGGCAGCGGCGTGCTTGAGGTGTTGCCCGATGGCTTTGGCTTTCTGCGGGCGCCCTATTACAATTATCTGCCAGGTCCTGACGACATCTATGTCTCACCTTCCCAGATCCGGCGGCTCAATCTCCGCACCGGCGATACCATTGAGGGGCCGGTCCGCACTCCCAAGGAAGGCGAACGCTATTTTGCCCTGCTCAAGGTTGACAGCGTCAATTTTGACCCGCCGGAAAAGGCTCGGGACAAAACCCTGTTTTCCAACCTTACCCCGTTGCACCCCCAGGAGCGCATTAAGCTTGAGCGCGAGCCGGACAACTACTCCATGCGGATCATGGACATCATGTCTCCCATCGGTAAGGGGCAGCGCGGCCTGATCGTCGCCCCGCCTAGAACCGGCAAGACCGTGTTGATTAAGGATATCGCCAACAGCATCACCAAGAACCACAAGGAGATCATCCTTATCGTTCTGTTGATCGATGAGCGGCCCGAAGAAGTTACCGACATGGCGAGGGGGGTCGATGCCGAGGTGATCAGTTCCACCTTCGACGAGCCACCCCAGCGGCATATCCAAGTGGCCGAGATGGTGCTGGACAAGGCTCGCCGGCTGGTGGAGCACAAAAAGGATGTGGTGATTCTGCTGGACAGCATTACCCGTCTGGCCCGGGCCTACAACACGGTGGTGCCGCCCAGCGGCAAGATTCTTTCCGGCGGCGTCGATTCCAACGCCCTGCACCGGCCGAAGCGGTTTTTCGGCGCGGCGCGAAACATCGAAGAGGGGGGCAGTCTGACCATTCTTGCCTCGGCCCTGATCGAAACCGGTAGCCGGATGGATGAAGTTATTTTCGAGGAGTTCAAAGGCACCGGCAACATGGAGCTTGTCCTCGACCGGAAGATCGCGGACCGGAGAATATTCCCCGCCATCGACATGGCCAAATCCGGAACCCGCAAGGAAGAACTCTTGCTCACGGCGGAAGAATTGAACAAGGTTTGGATTTTGCGGAAACTCCTGGGTTCCATGAACCCCATCGATGCCATGGAGTTTTTCCGGGATAAGATGAAGGGAACCCGCTCCAATGCCGAATTTTTTGAGTCCATGAAAGGCGGTTGATTTTGGCTGTTCCGCAATTCAGGCTTGCAAAAAAAAGAATATAAAGATATAGTTCACTGTTTTTTACTCGTTTGGTCGAAAAATGAGCCCGTCAGGGCCGTGTATAATGGATTTTTGTTAATTTATTGGAGGGTTCTGTCCATGAAAGAAGGTGTACATCCCGAATATCATAAAATCGATGCCGTCTGTGCCTGTGGTAATGCAGTTGAACTTGGTTCGGTTCTTCCTGCAATAAAAGTGGAAATCTGTTCAGCCTGCCATCCGTTTTTCACCGGCAAGCAAAAGCTGATTGACTCTGCAGGCCGGATTGAGAAGTTCAATAAAAAATATGGCAAGCAGCAAGCAGCCGAATAAGAACAACGTTTTGCGGGTCTTGATAACGCCTTTGGACCATCCCTGTAAGGGGAGATGGCTCAGGGGCGTTCCTTTTTTGACGAGATGATCATGTTTGCCCAACTTGAAAATGTTGCAGAACGCAAGCTGGCTCTTGAGGCCAGACTTTCAGAGCCGCAGTTGGCAAGTGATCAAGCCGAATTTCGCCGGGTGGCCAAAGAGCATGCCCATCTGGCAAAACTTGATGATCTGTACAACAACTACAAGAAGGTAAATAAAGAGATCGCGGAAAATCGTCTTCTGCTTCAGGAAGAAGACGACGGCGAGCTCCGCGAGCTTGTCCGGGCTGACCTTGCCGAGCTGGAAATCAGCCAGGAAGAATTGATCAAGGCGCTTCGGGTTGCCCTGCTCCCCAAGGATCCCAACGACGATAAAAATACCCTTCTTGAGATCAGGGCCGGCACCGGTGGGGACGAGGCGGCGCTGTTTGTCAGCGACCTGTTCAGGATGTACAGCAGGTATGCCGAGCAACAGGGGTGGAAGGTTGAGGTGATGACCAGTAACCCCACCGGGATCGGGGGGTTCAAGGAAATCATCGCCTTGATCAGCGGTGAGCACGTCTACAGCAAATTAAAGTATGAATCCGGGGCCCATCGTGTCCAGCGTGTTCCCGAGACCGAAACCCAGGGACGGATTCATACCTCCGCCGTTACCGTGGCGGTTATGCCCGAGGCGGAAGAGGTTGAGCTTGATATCAGCCCCAATGACCTGCGGTTCGATGTCTACCGTTCCACCGGTTCCGGCGGGCAGAGCGTCAATACCACCGATTCGGCGGTTCGGGTCACCCATCTGCCCACCGGGCTGGTGGTTACCTGTCAGGATGAAAAATCCCAGCACAAAAACAAGGCCAAGGCCTTGCAGGTTCTCCGTGCCCGGCTTCTCGACAAGATGCAGCGCGAACAGGACGAGAAGATGTCCGCGGACCGCAAGAGCCAGGTGGGCAGCGGCGATCGGAGCGAACGCATCCGAACCTATAATTTCCCCCAGGGCAGGGTCAGCGATCACCGGATCAATCTTACCCTGTACCAGCTTGATGAAATCCTCACGGGAAAGCTTGACGACCTCATCGACCCCCTCATTGTCCATTTTCAGACGGAAGCCTTGCAGATCATGCAATGAAATGTGCTCCGTGGACCCAGTCTCCCGCTTTTCACCGGCTCGAAAAATCCGCCCATGATTCTCAAACAGGTATATCTTGAGAGCGTCCAACGTCTCGCCGATGCCGGCGTAGCAGAGTCGGAAGTCGAAGCAGCGCTTTTGCTGGGGCATGTCCTGGGCTATTCCCGAACCCAGTTTTTCCTTGCGTTGGCGCAGGAAATCTCTCCGCAGTCCCTAGATTTTTTCAATACCCTTCTTTCCCGGCGTCTCTTGAGGGAACCATTGGCCTACATCATTGGTGAGCAGGAATTCTGGTCGCTGCCCTTTGCGGTTTCTCGCCAGGTTCTCATTCCCCGTCCCGAGACCGAGGAGCTTTTGGAAAAAATTTTTGCCACGGTGCGCCTCGTTGGCCTGCCGCCGGGTCCGGTGCTGGATCTGGGCGTCGGCAGTGGCGCGATCACCGTTGTTCTGGCCCGCGAACTCCCGGAACGTCTGGTGTTTGGGGTTGATCTTTCTCTGGCCGCCCTGCAAGTTGCCAGGGACAATATCGTTCGGCATCAGGTGCAGTCAAAAATTTTGCTACTGAATGCTGACTGGTTGACTGCCATCAAGCAGGAAAAAAGGTTTGCCCTGGTTGTTTCCAATCCGCCCTACATCGCCGCAATGGCAATGGACACCCTACAGCCGGAGGTGCGGGATTTCGAGCCGCATCGTGCCTTGGTTGGCGGGGTTGACGGTCTCTCCGATATCCGTACCTTGGCGGCACAGGTACACCAGGTCATGTTGGCCGGCGGCTTCTTTTTCATGGAGATCGGTGCGGATCAGAAGGAGGCGGTGCTGAAAATCTTTTCTTCCTTTCCCGAATATGATAGGTTGCAGGTCCATCCTGATCTGGCTGGTTTGCCGCGTATTTTCCAGGCCCGTCGCTGCTGAGCCGTAAGCCGAATTTTTCCCGCGATTTTTTAATTAAGTGAGAACCTTATGGATAAGATAGTTATTGAAGGTGGATATCCCCTGCATGGTGAAATTCCGGTGAGCGGCGCCAAAAACGCGGCCCTGCCGCTGATGGCTGCCTGTCTGCTGAGCGCTGAACCGATCATCTTGCGTAACGTGCCGGATCTTCGGGATGTCCGAACATTTCTTACCCTGTTGGAGTCTTTCGGGGTCAAGTGGCAGAAAGAAGGCACGGTGCTGGTGCTTGATGCCTCAACGATTACCAGCTGCGAGGCTTCCTATGAGCTGGTGAAGACCATGCGGGCCTCGGTGCTGGTTTTAGGGCCGCTCCTGGCCCGGATGGGTACGGCCCGGGTTTCCCTGCCCGGAGGCTGCGCCATCGGCGCCCGGCCCATCAATTTTCATCTCCAGGGTCTGGAAAAACTCGGTTCCCAGAACGAATTGAGCCAGGGGTATGTCGAGGCCAAGGTCGAGGGAAGATTGCAGGGAGGTACCGTCTGTTTCGATATCCCTTCCGTTACCGGCACGGAGAATATCCTCATGGCCGCTACCCTGGCCGAGGGCGTCACCACGATCAAAAACGCGGCCCGTGAGCCGGAGATCGGGAATCTTGTCGATCTGCTTATTGCCATGGGGGCGCGGATCAAGGGCAAGGATTCCGACACCCTGGTGGTTGAGGGGGTGAAGAAGCTGCACGGGGCCGAACAGGAGGTTATCCCCGACCGGATCGAGGCCGGGACCTATCTCATCGCGGTTGGCGCGGTTGGCGGCGAGGCCACGGTGACGCAGTGTAACCCGCAGCATCTGCCCGCCCTGCTGGAAAAATTACGGGCGGCGGGGCTGTCGATCGAGGAGGACCGGGACCGTATCCATGTCGCCCGCACGGGACCGCTTCGGAGCGTGGATATCAAAACCATGCCCTATCCCGGCTTCCCAACGGATCTCCAAGCCCAAATCATGGCGTTGATGACCTTGAGCGATGGCCTGAGCGTGATTGCCGAGACCATCTTCGAGAACCGTTTCATGCATGTGGCCGAACTGCACCGCATGGGGGCGGATATCAAGGTGGATGGTCACAGCGCCATCGTCACCGGCACAGGCCGATTGAGCGGAGCGCCGGTGATGGCCACGGATCTGCGGGCCAGCGCCTCCTTGGTGATCGCGGCCCTTGCCGCCGAGGGGGAAACACATATCTCCCGGGTCTATCATCTGGACCGGGGCTATGACAACCTGGTTGGCAAGCTCTCCGAGGCCGGTGCCAGGATCAGGCGCGAAAAAGAGTGAGTTAAGCCGGCAGGACAATGCTCACCGTGGTGCCTTCCCCTACTGTGCTCGCGATTTTGATCGTGCCCCCGTGTTCGTCAATGATTTTGTAAACCATGGCCAGCCCCAGACCGGTACCTTCCGGTTTGGTCGTGAAATACGGGTCCATGACCCGTTCCAGAATATCCTCCGCGATTCCGCAGCCCGTGTCCCGTACGGTTATTTCCACAGTGCCCGACCGGTTCCCCTCATGCACCGACACCTGTAATTCTCCACCCTGTTCCATGGCCTGCAAGCTGTTGAGGTAAAGGTTTAGGAGCACTTGGTTGAGGCGGTCTTTGTCCAGACGTACCTGGGGGCGGTCCAAGGCGATCTCGTGGTGCACGGTAACGCCCAATTCCTTGGCGTCACTCTGGATAAGCTTGAGGGATGCCTCGATAAACGGTTCGATTGCAACCTCGTTGATGGTCAGGGGGAGAGGGCGGGCGTAAGTCAGCAGTTCGGTGATGCTGCGGTTGAGTCGTTCCACTTCGTTGATCAACAGCCTGGCGGCCTCTCCCTCCTCACTTTCCACAGGAAACCGGGAGCCAAGCAGGGTGGCAAACCCCTTGATGGAACTCAAGGGGTTTCTCACCTCGTGGGCAACACCGGCGGCCATCTTGCCGAGGGCGACAAGACGGTCATGACGCCGAACCTGGGCTTCTAGTTTTTTGATCTCCGAGATATCATACATCAGCATGACTCTGCCGATCATATTGCCTTGGCCATCGGTGATGGGTACAGAGCTGATGTGCAGGTGATTAGGCGCTGGAGAATCCGGGGGCAGGAGAATCTCTCGGTCTATTACCTCCCTTTTATGTTCTCCAGGGGGGATGAGTTGCTGGATTTGCGGCAGGACGGTTGCCTGAAGGTGGCCAATGGTCTGCTCCGGGGTTTTTCCGGTGAATTTTGCCGCAGTGCTGTTGAAGGTCTGGATATGTCCTTCAGCATTGGTTGCGATGATGCCCACGGGCAGACGGGAAATAAGTAAGTCGGTAAAGGCCCGCATATTCATGAGGGTTTTCTGGGACGATCGGTAGCTTTGCGCGGTGAGCAAGGCGATCCAGCCGCCAATCGCCACCAGCAGCATGGCGATGGACATATATATCATGTGGTAGCGGTCTTGCTGGATAATCTTATCCTGTTCCGTCATGTCAAGGCCGACAACAATAGAGAGATTGTCCCCGTGCATCCAGGTGTCCTTGCCTGGAAAAGATTGGCAGGCAGACGGGCCTTGCGCATCTTCCCCGGCAGGGCTGTTCGGTTTCTCCGCCTGCTGCATTGCCTGCATGTGTCTTTTGAAGAAATAACCGCGTCCGCGCATGAACGGTTTGAATGGTGCTACAATTTCAAAGACCTTTTGTTTCGTGCTCTGGTTGCTGATGATATGGTATTTGCCGATGGGGGCAAGATCAGTGTCAGTAAGCAGGGGATGGTCGAGATCGGTGCCCACCAGGCCGGGAGTGCTGTGCACCACGATCTTCCCCGTGCTGTCGGTTACGGCAATATAGAGAATGCTCGATTCTCCCGCAGCTTGTTCGATCAAGTGTTGGAATTGTTGGATGTTGGGGGCACCCATCATCATTGAGGCCCTGGTGCCTGCGCCGATAAAACGGATTATGGCCTGCCCTTTGTTGAAAAGACTTTCGGTCATGATCCGTTTTTCCCGCTGTAGGTTATTGGCTGCGAAGAAAAAAACAATGGCAATGAGCATGCCGATGGCCGTGGCGAGAATCCAGGGGGAGGCATAGGCAAATGGGGAGGTAATTATTTGGGTCTTTTTTTTCATGAGGCCTTATCCAGGGGAGAAATCTTTGTCGGCAAGGAGAAAATGTTTATCCTTATGAAACCACGATTATGCTGCGCAAGCAATTATTGTTCCTCCTCTGTTCTATTCCCAGAAATGCAGTCACCATGCCATATATATCTTTGTTCCGGGGGAGTTTCGGTTGGATAAAAAGTAGCCATACAGCTACCTGTCGCTTGGATAAAAAATACTCAACCCGTATCTTCTGTCCTAATTTTGTGTGAGGTCTTGTGTCTTTTTTAACTAAAAAAATGTAATTTCAGCAGGTTATGTTTTTGTTCGGCTGTTGGCATGATTGTTGTAATAAGAACAGATTACATGAAGAAACCATTGCAACCCCATTTTATCCAACACCATATGATTAGGAGGTAAACGATGAAAAAAACACTACTTACAGTTGCTGCAATAGCTACGATTGGTTTGGCCGGGTATCAGCTTGCCGAGGCGCAACCAGGGGGGGGCGGAGGCATGGGCATGGGGCCTGGCTGTGCAATGATGGCTGGTCCGGGGCAAGGTCAAGTGCAGATGAGCGAAGAGGCCCTGAAGGCCAGGGAGAAATTTTTTAACGAGACAACAGAGCTTCGCAAGAAGATCTTTTCCAAGAAGACAGAATTGGACGCGGTCATGAGCGGGGAAAAGCCGGATGAAAAAAAAGCGGCCAAGCTCTCTGAGGAGTTGTTTGATCTCCGTGGTCAGATGCGTAAAACGGCCCAGGATGCAGGTTTGTCCCAGGTCGGTTTCGGCCCTGGCTTTTGCGGCGGGCCTGGGATGGGCATGGGGTGCGTCTCCCAGCGACGCTCCTGCCGCTGGTAGTCATTGCTGGGCATTTTTACTGATTTTGGGTGGACTTCACTGTTGAAGTCCACCTATTTTTTTGGGTTATTCGTGAAAAAGTTCAGGGTCAAAAAGTGCCAGTAGCGGCATGGCAAAAAGAATGCATCTTGTTCCGACTTGGCGAGAAGAAATCATCATAAATTAATGGCTTCGCCTGTGATGGGAGCGGCGGATTTTCATCATCAAACAAGGGGTTATGTAAAAAACGCCCTGATAGTCTGGCTCCGGAATAACAATCCGGTTTTTACCAGTCGCACGCCTGGTGTTCTGCTGTTTTTTCCGTGCTCGAACCAGGTAGGACGATTCTCACTTTTTCGATCATATGATCCGGAGAGTAACTTTCTTTAGCCCTACGTAAGCCGGGAATTCCAAGATCTTGCTCCCGGTTGACATAGGAGAAATCGGTTAAATTGTCTCTGGCAAACCACTGGTTGATAAGCTGGGCCAAGCCATGAAATTGGGGCATGGCTTTTTCGAAATGGCAGACTGCGGTTGATGGATTGAGCGCTTCGCCCACCGTAAAGGCCTCGATGGTCCCCTTAATTCGGATGGCGCCACCGGTCAGGGGAAATTCTTTGTAGTGCCGCAAGGTTTCTTCTATTGCCTGATATTCCCCGCACAATCCTGGTTCAGTCTTGCAATTTCGGGCGGCACACCACCGATCCTGCATGGCTAGGCATTCTGGAACTGTTTCCGGGGTAATGATTTCGTACTGGCAGTTGTACGCGGCCAGACACTGGTTGATGTGATTTCGTTTTTTGGTGAAATACCTGCCGGACAGGGTGGCCAGGTCTTCCCTGCGGTAGACATAGTCGGCATTGTCCCGGTCTTCGACAACCATTGCGCCTGGCAGCAGGGCTGCGTCCGGGAGGTTTTTCTTCGGAAAGCGCTCGGCCCCCGTTATCTGGTTGCCGTATTTACTAAAAATATCGGGTAGGGATACCCGACCGATGGGGGACCCTAGGATGACCAGGCCCATTTGGGTCTTGGCAAAAAAGAGGAGTGATTCGTTGAACTCGTCTACCCAGATTGGTCGGGTGTGCCGCCAGGCATAGAGATTCGTGAAGGTTAGCTCCGAGACGGCAGGAGGAAACCGCCTGAGATATTCCGTAACGGTCAGTCTGTCATCAAGGGAAAGCGGACGCAGGTTCATAGGACTCCTGTGAGTTTTGCTAAGATCAGTATAAGGGTGCCGCAGGATTCTTGCAATTGATTCCATTGCCAAGGGCGCGTTGCTTTTCTTGCAAATGCGGAGGAATCCGTATAGATTGTCAGGTTTGTTGTTGGGCGGCGAATGATAAGAAAATTCGGAAGATTTCCTCCCCGAAAAAGGTGAAGAGATGGAAGTGGTGCTTGCCAAGAACGCAGGCTTTTGCATGGGGGTGCGTCGGGCGGTTGAGACCACCCTCGGCATGGTTCAGAAGGGTGAAACTACCATTGCTACCTTTGGTCCCCTGATCCACAACCCGCAGGTTCTGAAACTGCTTGAGGAGCAGGGGGTGAAAATTCTTACGGAGATTCCGGACCAGGCCGCCGGCGCCATAATTATCCGAGCCCACGGTATTCCCCCTGAGCAGAAAAAGAAGCTTGAAGCCACCGGCGCCAGGGTGGAGGACGCCACCTGCCCCCGCGTTCTCAAGGTGCAGGCCATCATAGCCAGATATAAAAAAGAGGGCTACCCCACAGTGATTATAGGCGACCGTGATCATGCCGAGGTCGAGGGGCTTATGGGTTATGCCGACAATGCCGGACAGGTGGTGAACAGCGAGGCTGATGTAGCGGCTCTGCGGCTTGACGGTCCCTACATCATTGTCAGCCAAACCACCCAGGATGAGCATCTTTTTGAAAAGCTTAAAGAAGCGATCCTGCAAAAGTATCCCGGGGGTGAGGTGTTTAACACCATCTGCGATTCCACCCATAAACGGCAGGAGGAGGTCCGGCAGCTCTGTCAGCAGGTTGAAGCGCTGGTTGTGGTCGGGGGGCGGACAAGTGCGAACACCAAAAGGCTGGGAGAGATTGCAGAAAGCTTGGGTTGCCCAGTGTTCATGGTGGAGTCGGAAAATGATCTTGAACCTCAGGCTTTGGTGCGCTATGGGCGGGTGGGGGTTACGGCAGGTGCGTCCACCCCGAACTGGGTGATCAGTCGGATTGTTGAAGTGCTTGAAAATATGACGGCAAAGACGCCGTGAGAGGAAAGAATAATGTTGAGCTGGTTTAAGAAGAAACTTGGAGGCGCACAGGATATCCATTCGGAGCAGGGCGCTGAATTATCAGAAATCCCTACGCTTGTTCCGGCTGTAAATTTGGCGGAAATCCCAGTGGAGCAGGAGGAGACTGGGGGCAAGTTTTTTCTGCGACTCAAGGAAGGTCTGTCCCGAACGCGGAAAACTTTTGTCCGCCAGATTGACGCGCTCTTTTTGGGAAAGAAGAAAATTGACGCCGAGCTGCTTGAGGATCTTGAGGAAATTTTGATTATGGCGGATATCGGCGCCACCACCACTCAGGAACTTCTTGCGAAAACCCGGGATCAGGTCCGACGCAACGCCTTGGGCGATGCTCTGGCCCTCAAAAAAGCACTCAAAGAGATGATTCTCGGTTATCTGGTCAATGCGGGCCGACCTGCAGATCGTGCCCTGCCGACGCAGGGACCTTTTGTCATCATGGTGTTGGGTGTCAACGGTGTGGGTAAGACCACGACCATCGGTAAGCTGGCTTATAAGTTCACCCAGGCAGGGCAAAAGGTGCTACTGGTTGCGGCCGACACCTTTCGGGCTGCAGCCAGCGAACAGCTGCAAATCTGGGGCAAGCGGGTCGGGGTGGAGGTCGTGGCCCAGCAAGCCGGGGCAGACCCATCCTCCGTAGTGTACGATGCCCTTGACTATGCCAGGCCGCGCAATTTTGACGTGGTGCTGGTGGACACGGCAGGCCGGTTGCACACCAAGGTAAATCTTATGGAAGAGCTGAAAAAGATCAAGCGGGTCATGGATAAAAAAGTTCCGGGCGCACCCCATGAAATTCTGCTGGTACTCGACGCCACCACGGGGCAGAACGCTATTTCCCAAGCGCGACTTTTTAACGAGGCCGTGGATGTTACCGGTCTGGCCTTGACCAAGCTTGACGGGACCGCTAAGGGAGGCATTGTGATCAACATCTGTCATGAGTTTAACATCCCTATTCGTTTCATCGGTATTGGGGAACAGATGGAGGATCTGCGTGACTTTGAGCCGAATGAGTTTGTGGAGGCTCTGTTTGCCGAGGGTGAGGCATAATGGGTAAGTGATTACAGGCCCGCGACATCTGCTTCGCAGTCTTGTTTCGTTCCCTTCCCCGCCGCTTTAAAGCCTTTGTCGCGCGCTGCCGCATCCTGTATCGCTGACAGCTTGGGGGGAGTGTTTTGCTTGGTCGTGTCTCCTGTGATCGATTGTCGTAAAGGGTGTGGCGCAGTTTAAAAATAGTTCGAGGCCTTCATGATCGTGTATCGTCAGCATAAGCCGCCGGGCTGTGGCGGGTTTCTTCTGGTTGTTGCCTTGCTTCTGTTCGCCATGGGCGGCGCTCCGCTCATCCTTGATGTGTTGGGTTTTTTGTTTTTCACCGGGGTATTTCTTGTCCTTATGGTCTTTGTCGGGATATGGGGGGTTTCTCAGTATGTCCGGCGGATGGCGAGCCGCTATGAACGATCCCAAACGGAAAGTCACAACCAGTTTGTCTTTCTGCTGATCAACATCCTGATTCGGATTGCCCAGGCGGACGGGGTTGTCACCAAGGCTGAACTTGGCCCCATCGAGAATTTCTTTCGTGACCATCTCCATTATAACCAGAGCCAGATGTACTGGGTGCGCGACCTGATCCAAGATGCGCTTGCCTCCCAGGCTTCCCTCGAAGCCATGCTTGTCGAGTTCAAAAAACATTTTGCCTATGAACCTCGGCTGATTCTGCTGGAGCTCATCTACCAAGTGCTGTACACCAATGCCCAGGTCTCCCCCCAGGAACTGGCCATGGTGCAGACCATTGCCGATTTCCTTGGGATTGCCGCCTATGACCATCATGCCATTCGGAGTAAATATGTCGGTGGCAGTCGTGGTCGCTCCTTCCCTGGCCAGGGAAGGAGCGAAACTCAGTACTATGAAATCCTCGGGCTGGCGCCGGGGGCTTCACCTGAACAAATCAAAAGCGCTTATCGGAAATTGAGCATGCAGTATCACCCGGACAAGGTGGCGCATCTGGGAGAGGAGTTTCGGCGGGTGGCCGAGGAGAAGATGAAAGAGCTGAATGAGGCCTATCAGCACTTAAAGAAAACAGCCTGAACAGGGTGGGCCGGGCATGAATATCCTTGTTCTTGAACCCTATTACGGCGGATCGCATAAGGCGTTTCTTGCCGGGTTGATCCACCATCTTCCTTGTTCCTTTGAACTGTTGACCTTGCCTGCACATAGCTGGAAATGGCGGATGCGCCTTGCTGCCCCGCATTTTGCCAGGATTCTCGCCGGCGATCCGCAATATACAGGCAAGACCTTTGACCGGATTCTCTGTTCCTCCCTTGTCGATGTCGCCGCCCTGCGTGGTCTGCTGCCATCGCATCTGCGCGGCATCCCCCTTTTGACCTATTTCCATGAGAACCAGTTCGCCTATCCGGTGCAGGTGTCTGAGGCGCGGGATGTGCATTTTGGTCTGACCAATCTCACCACAGCCTTGGCCTCGGACAGTCTTGCCTTTAACTCACAGTATAATCTGGATTCTTTTCTGGTTGGTTGTCGGGAGCTTCTGGTAAAGATGCCGGACATGTCCTTGCCTGGTTACGAGGCGATGATCCGCGCCAAGGCGACCATTCTGCATCCGGGGCTGGATTTTAGCGGGATTGACTCCTGTTTGGCCGAGAGGCAGACGGGCAGGGTTCCGGTTCTTGTCTGGAATCATCGCTGGGAGCACGATAAGAATCCGGAATTGTTTTTCGACACACTGTGCGGGTTTGCAGATCAGGGGGTTCCTTTTGGTTTGATCGTGCTCGGGGAATCCTTTAGGAGTCAGCCGCCGGTTTTTGTCCAGGCAGCGCAGAGACTTGCCCCGCATATTGTCCATTTCGGCTATGCGGAAGATAGGCAAGAGTATTGCAGATTGCTCTGCCAGGGGGATATTGTCGTGTCCACTGCCAGGCACGAATTCTACGGCATTGCGGTTCTTGAGGCGGTGCGTGCAGGGTGTCGGCCCTTGGTGCCAGACCGCCTGTCGTATCGAGAGCTTTTTGCCCCCGCCTTTCGCTACGAGGATGCTGCTTTTGCTCAGAAACTGATGGCGGCCATGGAGGCGGGAAGACTAGCCATGGATCAAGTAGAGGCGCTGACCAGTCGTTTTGCCTGGTCAGCGTTGACGGATAGTTTCCAGCGATGGCTGGCTTTTTAGGGGGCATGCCGAGGAGGACGGGCCTTCACCCCTCAGTTGAAAGCATGCTCTGCAGCCACTCTATTTCTTTTATGAGAAGCTGTCGCTGGGCTTTGTCTTTTTGTTTCTTTGGATTCACTTTTTCCACGTGGTGGACCGCCGCTTGTATCTGTAAAAGCAGTTGGTGATCCCGCATGATCCGTTTGAAACGGGCGCAGAATTCATCCATGGCAAAGGGCTTGCGGATAAAATCGGAGGCTCCCGCGTCCACCGCATCGATGTAGGTGAAATCCGGGTGGCCGGTGATCACGATGGTCGGCAGGTCCGGTTTATGCGCATGGATTTTATGGATCAACTCGATGCCAGTCATGCCCGGCATACCGATGTCTGCCACCACCGCATCGAAATCTTCATGCAGGGCTTTGTTCAGGGCAATAAATGGGGCAGAGCAGGTTTCGCACTGTATCGGTGCGCCTTCTTCTTCGAGAAGCTGGAGGAAGGTTTGGCAGAATGCTTCATCGTCATCAACCAAAAGGAACTTATATCTCCGTTTTGCTGTTGAGCTTGACATACCTCCCTCCTTACGCCAGATTTGCGGCGTTCTGCTGAGATTGTCGGTTAGGAAACTTTTAGTTTTGCTGTGCTCCTTGATTGTCGTTATGGGGTGGGCTTTTCAACAGGGGCCGGAAGAATTCGTAGTTGTTCCGCTAAAATTTTTCGAGAGAAATTCGCATTCCGCAGGTGAGAGATCAAAGCGAATTTCTGCTTCGTTGATCACCATGTCCCGTTTTTTTTGCGGACTATTGATGAACTCTTCGCTCATCCAGCGCAGGGCTTTTTTCATCTTGTCACTGCCGGTTGGCAGCCTACTGTCACAATCCATTTTCCTCTCCTTTACACCGGCTTTACCATGATGCCGCCAAGGGGCGGAACCGAGACCAGAATATGGAACGGGGCCTCACCCAAAGGCTCGGCAATGGCCTGCTTGCGATCCGGGTTGTACACATTGCTGCCGCCGAACTCAGCGGTGTCCGTGGAGAGGATTTCCTGGTACCAGCCCGCGGTCGGTACCCCGAGTTTATAGTCGTGCAGAACCTGGGGAGTGAAGTTGAGCAGGCAGACCACATGGTCTTTGGCCTTTTTGCCTTGGCGGCAGAAGGCGATGATGCTGTTGTCCACATCCTTGAAATCCATCCACCTGAAGCCGTCGTAGGAAAAATCAATCTCCCAGAGGGGGCGGGTATCCTTGTAGACCGCGTTCAGCTGCTGGACGAATTTTTGCAGCTGCTGGTGCATGGTGTTCTGTTCGGTCAGATGCCAGTCCAGGCTCACCTTGCAGTACCACTCGGATATCTGGCCGAATTCGCCGCCCATGAACAGGAGCTTCTTGCCCGGATGGGTCCAGAGAAAGAAGAAGAGCAACCGCAGGTTGGCGAATTTCTGCCACATATCCCCAGGCATCTTGAAGAGCAGGGAGCGCTTGCCGTGCACCACCTCGTCGTGGGACATGGGCAGGATGAAGTTTTCGGTAAAGGCGTAGAGCAGGGAGAAGGTCAGCGCGTTGTGGTGGTATTTGCGAAAGATCGGCTCCTTGCTGAAATAACCCAGGATATCGTTCATCCAGCCCATGTTCCACTTGTAGCCAAAGCCCAGGCCTCCCCAGTCCAGGGGCTTGGAAACCCCGTAGAAGCTGGTCGATTCCTCGGCGATCATCAGGGTGTCGGGATAGCGGCTGTAGATGATGGCGTTCATGTGCTTGATGAACTCGATGGCGTCGATATTTTCCTTGCCGCCGTAGATGTTGGGCACCCAGTCTCCGTCATTGCGGGCATAGTCCAGGTAGAGCATGGAGGCCACGGCATCGACCCGCAACCCGTCGATGTGGAACTTATCCATCCAGAAGAGGGCGTTGGCGATGAGGAAGTTCTGCACCTCCTTGCGGCCGTAGTTGAAAATCAGGGTGCCCCATTCGGGATGTGCGCCCTGCCTCGGGTCTTCGTGCTCGTAAAGCGCGGTGCCGTCAAAGCGGCTTAAGGCATGGCCGTCGGAAGGAAAGTGCGAGGGCACCCAGTCGAGGATTACGCCGATCCCGTTTTGATGACACTGGTCCACGAAATACATGAAATCCTGGGGCGTGCCGTGGCGGCTGGTCACGGCAAAGTAGCCGGTGACCTGATATCCCCAGGATTCGTCCAATGGATGCTCCATGATGGGCATCAGCTCGATATGGGTGAAGCCCATCTCTTTGACGTACGGGATCAGGGAACCGGCCAGCTCCTGGTAGGAGAGCAATCGTGCGGGGTCTGCCGGGTCGCGCCGCCAGGAGGCCAGATGGACCTCGTAGGTGGACATGGGTTGCTCGTAGCTTCTCCTGCTTTTCCGCTCCTTAATCCAGGCCGCGTCGTTCCAGGCGTAGCCGTTAAGCCCCCAGAC
This sequence comes from Desulfurivibrionaceae bacterium, assembly GCA_041671085.1. Lineage (GTDB taxonomy): Bacteria > Desulfobacterota > Desulfobulbia > Desulfobulbales > Desulfurivibrionaceae > Thiovibrio. Next base: position 38,628 of record JBAZCG010000003.1, read on the forward strand.
AATCGAGGCGGTTTTGGGTCGGATCTCGGCGAAGAACTGGAAGGGGTCAGCCTTTTCGAGAAGCGCATCCTGCTGGGTTTTTATTTCGAACTTGTACGGTTCTCCCTGGCCGATGTCCGGAATAAACAGCTCCCAGACGCCGGAATGGCCTAGAACCCGCATCTGATGCACCCTGCCGTCCCAGTAATTGAAGTTGCCCAGGATGCTGACCCTTTTGGCGCTTGGGGCCCAGACGCGGAAGATTGTCCCGCTGACGCCGTCAATCGTTACAAGCTGCGCACCCAGGATGTTGTAAATTTCGTAGTTCGTGCCGTTGTTGAAGAGGTAGCGGTCGTACTCGGACATTTGGGGCAGGAAACGGTAAGGATCTTTGAAAATATACCGGTTTTCATCGTAAAAGGACGCCTCATATTCATAGGGGAAAGGCTCGGTGCACTCGGTAATGACAATCTCGAAAAAGCCTTCCGGTCTTGTTTTGTACATCTCCTTTCTTTCCCCGTTGGTGATCAGCCAGCAGGCGTTGGCGTTGGGTTGAAAGGTTCTGATAACCGAGGAAGTGGCATCGTGGTCCAGAACGTGGAAGCCGAGAACCTGAAAGGGGTCATGGTGTTCGGAGGCAATAATCCGGTTAATTTCGGAAGTTATATCAGAGGTCATAAGTGGTTTCTATTTAGTATGGGTTATTGAGGTCTTTGCAAGTTGCTGCAAGAGTAGATAGGCAATTCTAGCACGGATCAAAGAGGAAACTCCAACTCTTTTCCGGGGAGGGGATAAATTTGTTGGATGTGTAGGATTTCTTGACTGAGAGCCTTGGCAGATGCTAAGTTGCAGGCGGATTTAAATCGGTCGCTTGTGGCGATCAACGGCACAGAACCCGGACATGGGGCATCCCTCCCTGATGATCGAAACCCTGCAAGGCTATTTTCTCATTGCCACCCCCCAGATGCCGGACCCCCGTTTTGCCGGGAAGGTTGTCTATCTCTGCGCCCACAACGACGAGGGGGCCATGGGTCTGGTGGTGAACGAACCCATTGTCGATATCAGCCTGGCGGATGTTTTCAAAAGCGCCGATATTCCGCTGCCGCCGGGGCTGTTGCCGACGGTGTATATGGGTGGCCCGGTGGAGGTGGCAAACGCCTTTTTTCTGTACAGCTCCGAGTACAGGGCGCCGCATTTCCTTGAGGTGAGCAAGAGTGTCCATTTGACGAGCGATCCGCAGTTGCTCTATGATCTCGCCGCGGGCCAGGGTCCGAAAAATCTCCTGGTGGCCTTGGGCTATTCCGGTTGGGGACCGGGACAGCTGGAAGCAGAGCTCACCGTGGACGGCTGGCTCACCCTGCCTGCGGATGACGACATCATCTTCCATACCCCGGACAGGTTGCGCTGGCAGAAGGCGGCGCAACGGCACGGGATTGATATCGCCCTGTTCGGGGATGTGGTGGGTACGGCCTGAGTGGCCGGTGGGATGAAAAATACGGGTTGGTCCCGTGATTGTATACAGGAAAAACAATGACGCACATCTCGCAGTTTCTTGGGGAAGAGGCCGATCTTGGCCCGGAAAAACGCATCACTATTCTCTCGGCCCCGCTGGCCTCCTCGGTGAGTTGGCTGGGCGGCACGGAGCTTGGGCCGCAGGCGATTATCGATGCTTCCCCGGCCCTGGAGGTGTTTGATGACGAGCTTCTGGCTGAAACCGTGCGACTCGGCATCGCCACCAGGCCGGTGCCGGATTTCACGGCAATAACCGCAGGAGAGGCCTGTCGACAGATAGAGGCAACCGTGGCCGCGGAGCTGGCCGGGGGCATGTTCCCGGTGCTGCTCGGGGGCGAGCACACCGTAACCGTGCCTGCGGTACAGGCATGTCTGGCGCAATACCCGGATCTGCATGTGGTGCAGATCGACGCCCACCTTGACCTACGTGATCAATATGAAGACAACCCCAACAGCCATGCTTGCGTGATGCGGCGGCTTGCCGACTTGGGGGTTCCCTTTACCCAGATCGGCATCCGCTCCTTTTCTAAGGAAGAATACGAACTTGTCCAGGCCAAGGGGTGGCACCCATTCTTTATGCACCGGATTCATGCCGAACCGGATTGGATCGCCCAGGTCTGCGCCGGGATCAAGGGGCCGGTCTATCTTACCTGTGATGTAGATGGGCTGGATCCAACGATCGTGCCGGCCACCGGCACTCCGGAGCCGGACGGTTTGACCTGGCGGCAGACCATCGACCTGTTGCGGGAGCTTGCCGCTAAGCACCGCATCGTGGGCATGGATTTTGTCGAATTTTCTCCGCGTCTTGGCGCGGAACATGCGGCCTTTACCGTGGCTAAACTGATCTATCGGACCCTGGGGTATGTCTTTCAATCGAAGGCACCATGAGCGAAAACCAGAATCCAGAACAGAAAGCCCGTGACGCCATTGATGCGCTGTTGACCCAAGCGGGCTGGTCGGTCCAGCACAGTAAAAAAATCGATCTGGCCGACGGGGCTGGTCAGGCGGTGCGGGAATAATTCAATCTGGATTTTCTCTGTATTCATCCTTCCCGTGATGGCAACGGGCGCGTGTCGCGGCTGACCCTGCTGCTTCAGTGCTACCAGCTGGGGTACGAGGTGTGACGCTACATCAGCCTTGAGCGCTTGATCGAAGAAAATAAGGATCGCTATTACGAGACGCTGGAGCTGAGTTCGCAGGGATGGCATGAAGGTCGGCATGATCCTTGGCCTTACATCGACTATGTGCTGTTCATCCTGAAGCTGGCCTATCGTGAGTTTGCCGAGCGGGTGGGCGAAATGAAAGCGCCGCGCGGCTCGAAAACCGATTTGGTGTTAGCGGCCATCAACCGATTTGCGGATGAATTTACCGTATCGCAGTTAGAGCAGGCTTGTCCCGGTGTGAGTCGAGATATGATCCGGCGTGTGTTGAGAGAGCGGAAAAGAGCAAACGTTGTCGAGTGTCAAGGCCGTGGGCCTGCGGCTCGGTGGAAAAAGAAGGGGTAATTACTCTTTGGTAAGGGTAATAAAGAGGGTAATAACGTAATGAACACAACCGCTCCATCATCTCCAAGGTCTGGAGTTTCTGCACCACGTTGCGCGACGACGGGGTAAGTTACGGCGATTATCTGGAGCAGCTCACCTATCTGATTTTTCTCAAGATGGCGGACGAATACAGGCAGCCGCCTACAGCCGCAAGGTGGGCATCCCCACCGAGTACAACTGGCAGAGCCTCAAGCCCATGCGCGGCGCGGAGTTGGAGGTGCATTATGTGACGCTGCTCCGCGAGCTGGGCAACAAGCCGGGGATGTTGGGGCAGATCTTCACCAAGGCCCAGAACAAGATCCAAGATCCGGCCAAGCTCTACCGCCTGATCGACATGGTGAACGAAACCCAGTGGGTGACCATGGGCGCGGATGTGAAGGGCGACATCTACGAGGGGTTGCTGGAAAAAAATGCCGAGGACACCAAATCCGGGGCAGGGCAGTACTTCACGCCGCGCGCCCTGATTAAGGCCATGGTGGAGTGCGTGCGGCCGGAGCCGGGCAAGACCATCGCCGACCCGGCCTGCGGCACGGGCGGCTTCTTTTTGGCGGCCTATGATTTTTTGGTGGCTGCGCACCGGCTGGACAAGGCGCAGAAGGCCTTTCTCAAGCATGAGACTTTTTTTGGCAACGAGATTGTCGCGGGCACCCGCCGCCTGGCCTTGATGAACATGTTTCTGCACAACATCGGTGAGATCGACGGGGAAAGCATGGTGTCGTCCAACGATGCGTTGGTGGCCGACAGCGGCCAGCGTTTCGATTATGTCCTGGCCAATCCGCCTTTTGGCAAGAAAAGTTCGATGAGCTTCACCAACGAGGAAGGCGAGCAGGAAAAGGATGACCTGACGTACAACCGTCAGGATTTTTGGGCGACCACCTCCAACAAGCAGCTCAACTTCGTGCAGCACATTCGCACCATGCTGAAAACCACGGGGTGCGCGGCGGTGGTGGTGCCGGACAACGTCCTGTTCGAGGGCGGCGCGGGGGAGACGGTGCGCAAAAAGTTGCTGGAAACCACCGAGCTGCACACCATTTTACGCTTGCCCACCGGCATCTTCTACGCCAACGGGGTGAAGGCCAATGTCCTGTTCTTCGACAACCGCGCCGCCTCCAAAGAGCCGTGGACCAAGGAGGTCTTGTACTACGACTATCGCACCAATATCCATCACACCCTGAAAAAGAAGCCGCTGCGTTTTACGGATATGCAGGAGTTCATCGTCTGCTACAATCCGGAAAACCGCCATGCACGCAAGGAACTGTGGAGCGAACAGGACAACCCGGAAGGGCGCTGGCGCAAATTCGGCTACGAGCAGATCATCGCCCGCGATAAAACCAGCCTGGATATCTTCTGGCTCAAGGACAAAAGCCTGGCCGATCTGGACAACCTGCCCGAGCCGGATGTGTTGGCCGGGGAGATCATCGACAATCTTGAAGCGGGGCTGAACAGCTTTCGGGAAATTGCGGCGGCTTTGGCGTAATTGGTGTATATTTTTGCGGCGAAATGCGTGGGGATGAAAGGATATTCCCTTGCAACGTCAGATCGATAATCCTGATTTACTGGCGCATATCCAGAGACTGGGCTGGTTTTTTTTATGAGAAAAAACGAGATGCCGTTTGAGTGGCATAGGAAGTGACAAAAATGAACGAATTATATGATGATATCTACAATGAGCAGCGGATATTTGACTGTCGGCAATGCGGCCATTGCTGCCATGGAGAAACCACGGTCTCTTTGACGCCGGACGACCTTGCGCGCTTGGTTGCCTATCTTCATCTGCCGGTTGAGCAGGTGAAGGAGCGGTATCTGCGAATCACCGACGGGGTGGTGCAGATGAAGACCGTGGACGGCCACTGCATTTTTTTCAACGAAGGCTGTACGGTGCATCCCGGCAAGCCGTGGCGTTGCACGCAATGGCCCCTGCATCCGAGCATCCTGGAAGATCAGGCCAATTTCGAGGCCATCAGGCAATCTTGTCCAGGCATCAAGGGGGAGATGGGCTACGAGGAATTTCGGGCCAGGCTTGCGGCGATTCTTGAGCGGAAACAGGCAGGGCGGTGAAGATCATCCTCCCGTTCCTGGGTAAAACCAAGGAACAGTACCTTGCCGCCGGAATCGATGATTATGCCGGGCGGCTCAGGCGTTATGCCCAGCTTGACCTGCCGGTGCTCAAAGAAAAGAAGAACGCCACCAAAGAAGATACGGCGCGGCAGCAAAGCGAGGAGGCGCAGATACTTCTTGGCAGTCTGCCGCAATTGGGCGGGGCAACCAAGGTGGTAGCCCTTGCTCCGGCAGGCCAGCAGCTCAGCTCCGAGGATCTGGCTGATCTGTTATGTCGCTGGGAGGATCAGGGGGTGCGGGAGATTGCCTTTTTGATCGGCGGCCCCACCGGGCTTGCTCCGGAGCTGGTCCAGAAGGCGGATTATGTGCTGTCGCTCTCGCGGATGACCTTTACCCACGAGATGGCCCGTCTGCTGGTGCTTGAACAGCTGTACCGGGCGTTTTCCATCAAGGCCGGAACCGGGTATCATAAGTAGCAGCCGGTTTCGGTTACACCGATTCCACGGAACGGATCTCGGGGACCTCACCTTTTAAAAATTTTTCAATCCCGTTTTTGAGCGTGTTCCTGGACATGGGGCATTCCTTGCAGGCGCCGGTCAGTTGGACCGTGACCACCCCGTCCTTGCTCACATCAACCAGGGCCACATCGCCTCCGTCTGCCTGTAATGTAGGGCGAATCTTTGCCAGGGCCGCCAGAATCCTGTCTCGCATTGTTACTCCTCAAGCTGGGTTGTCAGGGTAAAAACGTGAAACAATCTAACACAGCTCTTTCCCGCCGACAACCTTGTAAGCGATCACATGGCGGTGCAGATGCGCGAAAGAGGCCTGTCCGCCATACACCAGGTATACGGACAGGCCGATGACAAAGCAGATGCGCCGCCATGTGATCGCTTACAGAACTAACCGGTTGCTAGATTGTCCGTTGTTGTAGTATGATAGCGCTCCCATTTTGTTCATGGCGAACAATGGGGAAGCTATCCCAACAAGGAGTCATAATGAAAAAGGTCCATAAGGATTTTCAGGATGTGTCGAGTTTGGAGCTGGCGCGGTTTGCCGCCCTGGCCGCCCTGGATAAAAAAGCGGAGGACCTGGTCGTTCTTGATGTGCGGGGCCTGTCTTCATTCACCGATTTTTTCGTCATCATGAGCGGACGTTCCACCAGGCATGTGCAGGGTTTGGCCCAGGCGGTGGATGCGGCCTTGCGGCATAAAAACGTCAAAGACGGCAATACCGAGGGCCTCAACGAGGGGCATTGGGTTTTGCTCGACTATAACGATGTGATTGTGCATATCTTCTACAACGAAGACCGCAGCTTCTACGACATCGAAGGTCTGTGGCACGATGCCCCCAGAGTGGAGATGGAGCCGGAAGCAGCATCCTGAACAGGCGTTAGGCTCTGGAGAAACGATGAAGGAGATCACACCGGTATTACTGGCCATCCTCGATGGCTGGGGGATTGGGGAGCCGTGGGAGGGCAATGCGATCCATCTTGCCCGTACGCCCAACATGGACCGTTGGCAGGCCAATCAGCCCGCCACGACCCTGGTTGCCCACAATGGCGCGGTGGGGCTGCCGGAAGGGCAGATGGGCAATTCCGAGGTGGGGCATCTCAATATCGGCGCCGGCCGCATTGTCTACCAGGATTTCACCCGAATCAACCGGGATATCGAAACCGGAGATTTCTTCAAAAATGAACCGTTGGCCGGGGTTTTCGGCCGTGCCGTAAAGCAGGGCACAGCAGTGCATCTGTTGGGCCTTGTTTCCGACGGCGGGGTACACAGCCATATCCGTCATCTCATCGCCCTGCTGGAAATGGCTAAAAAAATCGGTCTTGCCAAGGTGTATGTCCACGCCTTCATGGACGGCCGCGACACCCCGCCCCAGAGCGGGGCAGGTTACATGGCCGAGCTTGCCGAGGCCATTAAACGTATTGGCGTGGGCCAGATCGCCTCGGTTTGCGGCCGTTATTATGCCATGGACCGCGACAACCGGTGGGATCGGGTTTCCCTGGCCTGGCAGGCCATGGTGGATGGCCAGGGCCAGTATGCTGCCACCGACGCTGGCGAGGCAATGACTGCGGCCTATGGGCGCGGCGAGAACGATGAGTTTGTCAAATCCACGGTTATCATGCACAACGGGCAGCCGGTGGGTACCATCAACGATGGGGACTCGGTTATTTTCTTCAATTTCCGGGCCGACCGCTCCCGGCAGATGACCCATGCCTTTATCGACCGGGAATTTGCCGGTTTCCCCATCACGCACCGTCCCCAACTGGCTGATTATCTCACCTTCACCGTGTATGAAAAAGATTTTGACCTGGCTGTGGCTTTTCCGCCGGTACCTCTCACCCATATCCTGGGGGAAGAGGTGAGCGGCCAGGGTTTAAGGCAGCTCCGCATCGCCGAGACGGAGAAATACGCCCATGTTACCTACTTTTTTAATGGCGGCCGCGAAGCCCCATATCCTTTGGAAGACAGGGCCTTGCTCCCATCCCCCCGCGAGGTGGCCACCTACGACCTGAAACCGGAGATGAGCGCGGATGCGGTGACCGAGGAGCTGCTGCGCCGCCTTGCGGATAACCCCTACAGTCTGGTGGTGCTCAACTTCGCCAACTGCGACATGGTGGGCCATACCGGGATTATGGCCGCAGCCATCACTGCAGTGGAGACCGTGGACCGGTGTATCGGTCGGGTGGTGGAGCGTTTCACCGAACTCGGCGGGGTGGTGCTCATCACTGCGGACCACGGCAATGCCGAGGTTATGATCAACAAAATAACCGGCGGCCCGGTGACGGCGCACTCCACCAATCCGGTGCCCCTGGTCATGTTGGGAGCCAAGCCCGGCTTTGGCCTTAAGGACGGCGGCACCCTGACCAACCTCGCCCCCACCATTCTTGAGCTGATGGGTCTGCCCATCCCGGCTGAGATGGAAAGCACCAGCTTGCTGGTACGGAACAAGGCTGTAAGCTGATAGCCGATAGTTAATAACCAAGGAACAATCTCTCATGCAATACATCAGCACCAGGGGCGGCATCGCCCCCATATCCTTCAAGCAAGCCGTGATGATGGGCCTTGCCACCGACGGCGGCCTGCTGCTGCCGGTGTCTATCCCCGAAATTCCAGCCGAGACCCTGACCCAATGGCGGCAGCTCAGTTATCCGAAGTTGGCCACCGCCGTGCTCAGCTGCTTTATCGACGATATCCCGGCAAACGATCTGCGCGACCTCGTCGTAAGATCGTACAGCACTTTCAATCACCCGGAGATCACCCCGCTGGTCAAGCAGGGCGACTGCTATATCCTTGAGCTGTTCCACGGGCCGACCCTGGCCTTCAAGGACGTGGCCCTGCAGTTTTTGGGCAATGTCTTTGAGTATCTGCTCAAGGAATCCGGCGGTAAGATGAACATCCTCGGCGCCACCTCCGGCGATACCGGGAGCGCCGCGATCTACGGGGTGCGGGGTAAGGAGCGGATCAACATCTTCATCCTCCATCCCCACAAGCGGGTCAGCCCCATCAAGAATTGCAGATGACCACCGTGACCGATGCCAACGTCTTCAATCTGGCGGTGCGCGGCACCTTTGACGACGGGCAGGCAATAGTCAAGACCATCTTCAACGATCTTGGTTTCAAGGAAAAGCACCAGTTGGGCGCGGTCAATTCCATCAACTGGGCCCGGATTGTGGCCCAGGTTGTGTACTACATCTATGCCGCGCTCAAGGTTACCGAAAGCGAAGGGGTGGACAAGGTGGATTTTTCCGTGCCCACCGGCAATTTCGGCGATATCTTCGCCGGCTATGTGGCCCGCCGCATGCTGCCTCGGCAAATCCGTAACCTGATTCTGGCCACCAACGAGAACAATCTGCTGACCCGTTTTATCCTAAACGGCGATTATTCCCTGGGGGCGGTGGCGCAGACCTCAAGTCCTTCCATGGACATCCAGGTGGCCAGTAATTTTGAACGGTATCTCTACTACTTAAACGGCGAGGATGCCGATCGGACCCGTCGGGATATGGATCGTTTCGGTGCCAGCGGCAGTCTCCAGTTTGACGAGCTTGCCCAGGAACGGGTGCGGGCGGATTTCGCCTCGCGCAGCGTCAACGAAGCGGAAACCATCGCCACCATCCGCGATTTTCACAAGCTGCATGGTTATGTGCTTGATCCGCATACTGCCGTGGGAGTCAAGGCCGGCTTGGCGGGCAAGGAGGTCGGGGTTCCGATGATTTGCCTGGCCACGGCACATCCTGCCAAGTTTGGCGCGGCAGTCAGGAGCGCCATCGGCCACGAGCCTGAACTGCCGGCAAGCCTTGCCGCGCTGGCCGACCGGGAGAGCCGCTGTGAGGTGATAGCAGCCGAGGTCGGCGCTGTGCAGGCCTTTGTCGAGCAACATGCCCTGTAGGTTTTCCGGGGAGAGATTCTTTCGCCCGGATGAAGCGCGGTCTATTTTTTTAGAAACGACGCTGTGTTCCTCTGTTATACTGTTACATATCGATGGCGCAGTCGTTGGAAGAAAAACAGATGGAAGCCCGCTGAAGAGGCCTTCGTGAATCGAACTGAACTTCTGCAATTTCTGAGCAAGATAGACCTGTTCCACTTCTTTTCCCCGGAAGAGCTTGAGGATTTTTTGGAAAAGGCTACCGAAGTGCAGCTCGCCAAGGGCTTCATCCTCTTTCACGAGGGCGATCCAGGGCAGGAGATGTATATTGTATTGCGTGGGCTGATCAAGGTCTTTCGCGGCAACCGGGTGATTGATATCATCAAGCCTGGCGACTATTTCGGCGAAATGGCCATCATCGAAAACCAGCCTCGCTCCGCCAGCGTGGCCACCCTGGAAGATGCGGTCCTTCTCCGGGTTCCCTTGGCGGTTTTCCAGGAGTATTTTTCCCGTCAGCCGAAATCGCTGGTCGCCATGATGCGGACCTTGAGCCAGCGGGTCCGCCGCGATCTTGAAATCCTCGGGCATGAGTATGAGCAGATCAATATCATGGTGCATGATATGAAGAATCTGCTTACCCCCTTTCACCTGCTGGAGGTTCTGGAAAGAACCGTACCAGGGCTTGCCGGGAATAGATACCTTGCCTGCATGGTCAAGGCGCGGTGGGATCTCCTTATTCTCATGGAAAACGCCTTGGCCCAGGCCCGGCGACTCCAGATCGAAACCCCTATCCATGTCGCCTCGCTGGATCAGCTGATCGTTGATCTGCAAGAGTCGGCCTGGATGGTGCATCCGGAGATTGGTGGGCGTGGTCTCAGGGTAGAGGTCACCGGCAGTCTGCCTGAATTCCCTTTTTCTTCTCTCGGTCTCTGTCGGGTGCTTTCAAACCTGGTGGTCAATGCCGCCCAGGCCAGTGAAGCAGAGGGTGGGATCACCATTGCCCTTTCCCGTCAGGATGACGAAGCCATAGTCAAGGTCATTGACCATGGTCACGGTATCCCCGATGAGGCGCGGGAGAAAATATTCCAGCCCCATTTCACCACCAAGGCCGACGGCAATGGGATCGGCCTCATCTCCTGCAAGCAGATCATCGAAGAAACCCATCGCGGCAGCCTCACTTTTGAGTCTACGCCCGGTCAGGGCACGACCTTCACCATCCGCCTTCCCTTCTCCACCCCAATCGGGTAAATAATTACGTAACCGTCCAGCAGCACTGCATCTGCTTCGCAGTTTCGCTCTGCGCTCGCTTAGCTGTCATCGATCAGTCCGCATACCGCATGTATTGCGGACTGATCTCTTTGTCGGCACTGCTGATCGGTTATTCTTTCGCTGTGGCCGTGTTGTGTGTCATATTTGATGAGCTATAGATCAGTCAGCAGGGGCGGATGATAATGGAAATTTACAAGCAGAGGGTCGATGAGGCTGTTAGATTTTTACGGGATCGCATGCCGGAGTCGCCGGAGATTGTCCTGGTGCTCGGCACCGGTCTGAGCGGCTTGGCAGAAAGGATCGAGTCGCAGGTTGTTTTGCCCTATGCGGAGATTCCCAATTTTCCCAAAGCGACCGTGGCCAGCCATGCAGGAAATCTCGTTTTTGGCAGGCTCTGCGGTAAGCCGGTGGCTGTGTTGCAGGGCAGGTTCCATTATTACGAAGGCTATTGCGCCCGTGAGCTGACCATGCCGATTCGGGCCCTCGCCCTGCTCGGCGCAAAAATTCTTATCGTTTCCAACTCGGCAGGCGGCCTCAATCCGGCTTTTGCGCCCGGCACCTTGATGGTGCTGCGCGACCATCTGAACTTCATCCTGGACAACCCCCTGCGCGGCCCCAATATTGATGCCTGGGGCCCCCGCTTTCCCGATCTCTCCGCCCCCTATGACCGGCGCTTGATCGATACGGCCCTGGCCTGCGCGGCCCGGCAGCAGATCGCCCAGGTAGCCACCGGTATTTATGTGGCCATCCCCGGCCCCAGCCTGGAAACCCCGGCGGAAACCCGGTATCTCCGGCAATGCGGTGCCGATGCCGTGGGCATGTCCACCGTGCCCGAGGTGATCGTGGCCATTCATGCCGGAATGCGGGTGCTGGGGCTATCGGTGGTGGCAAACGTCAACGATCCGGACAATCTCAAACCCATCATTTTGGAAGACATCATTGAGGAAACCAAAAAGGCGGAAGACCGCTTGTCGTGTCTTCTCCTTGCCGTGTTACCCGAGATTTAGAAGAGGACTCCATGAACTTTAAGCCAACCTTGCTGGTTTGCGGCCAGATTCTGACCTTGGACCCCCAAAATACCGTGATCGAAGACGGCGCCGTGGCCATAGCCGGAGATACCATTGTCGAGGTGGGGGGCCGGGCAGCCTTGGCGGGCAAGTACCCAGACGTAGAGCAGCTCGTCCAGCCCCATGGTCTGGTTATGCCTGGGCTGGTCAATACCCACACCCATGCGGCCATGGCCTGCTTTCGGGGGCTGGCCGATGATCTGCCCCTGATGACCTGGCTCACCGAGTACATTTTTCCGGTGGAGGCCAATCTCAACACCGAGATGGTCTACCAGTCCTCTTTGCTCTCCATGGCCGAGATGATCAAATCCGGCACCACCAGTTTCTGCGACATGTATCTTTTTGCCAAGGAGGTGGCTCGCGCCACGGTGGATTCCGGGATGCGCGGCTGGCTGGGCGAGGTGCTGTACGATTTCCCCTCGCCCAACTACGGCGCACCCGAAAACGGCATCACGTATCTGGAGGAGATGCTGGCCGAATACCGCAACCATCCGCTTATCTCCATCACCGTTGATCCCCATGCCGTGTACACCTGCTCCCCCGATTTGCTCAAACGTCTCAAGGGCGTGGCGGAAAGCCACGGGGCCGCCTATGTGATCCACCTCTCCGAAACCGGGGACGAGGTGGAGGGGTGCCGGGCCAAATACGGGTACACCCCGGTCATGCACCTTGATGCCCTGGGGATTCTCGACAGCCAGGTGGTGGCGGACCATTGCGTGATGCTGACCGAACCGGAGATCGACCTTCTCGCCGAGCGGGGCGTTAAGGTGGCCCATTGCCCGGAAAGCAATATGAAGCTTGCCTCGGGCGTGGCCCCGGTGGTGGAGCTGCTGGCGGCCGGGGTCACGGTGGGTCTGGGTACGGACGGCGCGGCCAGCAACAACGATGTGGACATGTTCGGCGAGATGGACACCGCGGCCAAGCTGCACAAGGTACATCGGCTCGACCCCACGGTGATGAGCGCTGAGACCACCCTGCGGATGGCCACCCTGGGCGGCGCCAAGCTGTTGGGCGCGGAGAGCCGGATCGGCAGTCTGGAGGTGGGGAAAAAAGCAGACCTCATCGTACTGGATATGAACAAGCCGCACCTGACCCCGATGTACAACATCCCCTCCCATCTGGTTTACGCGGCAACCGGTTCGGATGTGGAGCATTCGGTGATCAACGGCCGGGTGGTGATGCGCAATCGAAAGCTGCTCACCATGGACGAGGCCGCGGTGCTGGATAGGTTGCGCGAGATCGGTGCGAAGATCTCCGGGTTGGTAAAAGCCGGGCGGCGATGAGGGCCGACGGCTAGTTCTTTCTTGAGGAAAACTGGCGCAACCCGGTTGCCCCCAGATAGACCAACCCCGCGATTACAATAATGGTCGGGCCGCTGGGCAAATCGTTGTTGTAGCTGATGGCGAGTCCCGAGCCGATAAAGGCGAGGCAGAACAGGGTGGCCAGCACCATCATCTGCCAAAGGCCCTTGGCAAAGTTGCTTGCCACCGCGGCAGGCAGGGTCAGCAGGGCAATAACCATAACAATCCCCACTACCCGGACCAGCAGTACCACGGTCAGGGCTGTCAGGCAGAGGAGCAGCAGGTAGTACAGATCGGTGCGCACCCCGCGCAACCTGGCAAATTCCTCGTCAAAGCAGACGGCCAGGAATTTATGGTAAAACAGGGTGGCGGTTCCCACCACCAGGACGTCCAGCACCAGCACCATCCAGAGATCAAACTCCGAGATCAGCAGAATATTGCCGAACAGGTAGCTCATCGGCTCGATGTAGCCCGGGGTTTTGGCGATGAACAGCAAGCCGATGGCCATGCCGATGGCCCAGAGGGCGCCGATGGCCGTGTCTTCCCGCTGGTTGGCGTGGATGCTCACCAGGCCGATGATGATTGCCGCTAAAAGCGCCGCGACGATGGCCCCGGTGAGGGGGCCGAACCAGGTAATCCCCAACTTGTGCTGGCAGTAAAGCCCCGCGCCGATGCCGCCGAGTACGCAATGGGCAATGGCCCCAGCAATGTATGTGATGCGGCGGGCCACCACGTAAGTGCCGATGATGCCGAAGGACATGCTGGCTAGGATGCCGACGGCAAAGGCGTAGCGCAGGAAGGGAATGGCCGGGTCGGCCAGGGCGTCAAGAAATTCCATGGTTGCAGTGTCCCTCGGGAGAGCAACGGTGATCGTGGCGGATCATGCGGATGTCGCCGCCGTACATGTTGCGGATCAGCTCGCCGGTCAGTTCGCTGGTGGGGTGGAGCACGACTTGGCGGTTGACACAGACGATGCTTTTAAAGAACTTCGAGGCAAAGCCCACATCGTGGGTGACCAGCATGACGGTGAGCCGTTCGTTGAGCTTGGTGAGTAGTTCAAAGAGATGCTCTTCCGAGGCGGCGTCGATGTTGGCCGTGGGCTCGTCCAGGATCAGCAGTTCGCCTTCGGCGGCCAGTGCTCGGGCAATAAGGACCCGCTGTCTTTGTCCCCCCGAAATTTCGGCAAACAGGCGGCCGGCCAGATCTGCCAGGTCCATTTCCGTAAGGGCTGCCAGGGCGGCCTCATGGTCGGCCTTGGCATATGCGCCGCAGAAAATCCGGTCCAAGCGGCCCATGAGCACGACATCGAGCACGGTTACTGGAAACTGCGGATCGTAGCGCGCATACTGCGGCACATAGCCGATGCGCAAGCGGCTTTTCTCCGGGGTTTGCCCCAGTACCTCGATCTCGCCCCGGTTCGGTTTGAGCAGGCCGAGGATGAGCTTGAGCAGAGTGGTCTTGCCGCCGCCGTTGGGGCCCACGATGCAGAGGGAATCACGGGCCATGATCTCCAGGCTGACGCCTTCGAGAATGGGCGTGCCGTTGTAGGCAAAATCAAGATCCCGGATGCGGATGGCTGTTTCCTGTGTGCTGCTGGCGCTCATGGGCGGCTCCTTCATTGTTTCAGCGCTTGTTCGATGGCTGCGGCGATGGCGGTGAGATTGCGCAGCACCTCCTGGTCCAGGGGGTCGATGGGCACCACGGCCCCGTTGATGGCCTGGGCCACGGTGTCGGCGCTCTTGCTGTCGAATTGCGGTTGGACAAAGATGGTATGTACCCGATCCTCCCTGGCCTGGCGGACAAGAGCGGTAAGCTGCCTCGGGGTGGGGGATTTGCCGCTGATTTCCACGGCCTTTTGTTTCAGGCCGTAGGCATTGGCAAAATAGCCAAAGGCTGGATGAAAGACATAAAAGGTTTTACCCCGGTGCGGGGCCAGGGTGGTTGCCAACCGTTTGTCCAGAGCGCTGATCTCGGTTTGGAGGGCGGCGAGATTTCTGTGCAAGGCTTCTTTGCGCTCCGGCATGGCGGCGCTCAAGGCGGTGGCCATGTTGTCGGCCATGATCCGCAGGTTGTCCGTGGCCAGCCAGAGATGGGGGTCTGCCTCATTGCCGTGTGCTTCGTGGTGGTCTGGTTCTGTGAGCGGCAACCGGACAATCCCCTTGGTGGAGTCCACAATTTTTAGATTGCGATTGCTGGCTGCTACTTTGGCTGCCAGCTGCTTTTCAAAGGGGATGTCCACGGTGAAAAACAGGTTGGCTCCGGCCAGGGC
Source organism: Desulfurivibrionaceae bacterium (assembly GCA_041671085.1). Classification (GTDB taxonomy): domain Bacteria; phylum Desulfobacterota; class Desulfobulbia; order Desulfobulbales; family Desulfurivibrionaceae; genus Thiovibrio. The sequence goes on from JBAZCG010000003.1 coordinate 53,998, forward strand.
GGCAGCCTGACGCGGGGTAGGTTCAAAGGTGTGAGGGTCTTGCCCTTTGCCCACCAGAGTGTGTACCTCCACCGCTTCGCCGCCGATTCTTTGGGCAAGATATGCTTGGGGCGGCACGGTGACAAAGATCTGTGTTTTTGGCCCCGCCGCTGGCACTGCTGTGGCAGCGAAGAAGGTGGTGGCCCCAAAAAAAACAGCGGCGGTTAGGAGTCTGGAAAGGTTCAATGTTGGCATGGAATTTCCTTGGTTCCGCAGACCAAATGTACGGCCTTGCACTCATCGCATTTTTGCAGGGAATGGGTGTTGAGGAATTTGGCCCAGTGGGTGCGTTGCTCCGAAGTGAGAATGCCTGTACCCTGGCAGAGGGGGCAGCCGTTTTCCAAAGCGTTCAGGATGGCGCTTCTGATAAATTCCGATTTGTTGGGCACCTTGTGCAGGGCTTCGGCCAGCGCTTCATCAGCCTTGAAGGTGATGGTTTCCTGTTTTTTGTTGTGCATGGTTTTCCTCTGAGATGTATGAATGGTATGCTCTGATCGTAATACAAAGTATTACCTGAGTAAACCGAAATCTCCGCAAAGCGGCACCTGTTTGTGTGTAAGATCCAACTTAAAAGGGGGGTTGCTTCTTCGTCTCCTTATGGTATAAATAAGCAATTGCTTTTTTTTCTGCTTGTCTTGTCGGGTTTATCCACCAAAACGCCGTCAGCTGAAAGGGGTTTCTCATGTTTGGACTTGGAATGCCGGAGCTCATCGTTATTCTGGTGATAATCGTCATTATCTTCGGGGCGGGTAAGCTGCCCGAGATCGGTTCGGGAATCGGGAAGGGCATCAAGAATTTTAAAAAAGCCACCAGCGATGAGGACAAGCAGGAAAAGATCGAAGAAAAAGATAAGGAAGGGGGCTCTGGCTCCGCCTGATAAGATACTGCACGGTTGCTTGTAATAATTTTATGAAAGGAGAATGGATATGTTTGGTTTGGGTACTCCGGAATTGATTGTTATCTTGGGAATCGCCTTTCTGGTTTTTGGCGGCAAGAAGCTGCCGGAAATTGGCTCCGGCCTTGGCAAGGCCATATCCTCCTTTAAGAAAGGACTGCACGAGGTGGAAGAAACCGTCCCCGGTGTGAAAGAGGCCGCTTTCCTCAAAGAGGAAGTTAGCAAGGTCAAGGATTTGGCCAGCCCATTTGCTAAATAAGCAAGGACGGTTGTTGGGCGTATAAGGCAGGCGGATACCTTGGTATCCGCCTGCCTTTTTTTATTGCAATATCCTACTTGTATTCCTGGGCGTTCTGCATATACAATGGTGCGTAGCTGCAAGAGTTTGCAAGCTGAGGCAGCAGCCTGTTTTTTCTTGTTCCGCATTACATACAAAAACTCGATGGAGGTAGCATGACCGTTTTGCATCGCATTTTTTCGCGTCGGGAGAAAAACCCGGGTTGTCATGGGCGGGGTTTTGCTGTTTTGCTGGGCTGCGTTTTTTTTGTTGTTTCGGCCTTACCTGTTGGTGCCTCTGGTAACCCTGATCTTGTCAAAACCATCCAGGGACAAAAGGCGGACATCATCAATGGGGTGGCCTGTTCTCCCGACGGGAAAAAAATCGCCTCTGCCGGGGATGATGGGGCTGTCAAGGTTTGGGATGCTACTTCGGGGAAAGTTTTGCTTACCCTGGGCAAGGATCTGCAAGGCGCGGATGCCGTGGCTTTTTCCCCTGATGGCCAGATGCTTGCCGCTGCGGTGAACGCCGGTGGCCGGCGCGGCAATGCCGTGCAGATCTGGGACCTGGCAAACGGTCAACTGGTGCAGGACATGCGGGAGCACACCCAGCAGATCAATGACCTGGCTTTTTCGCCGGACGGCAATCGCATTGCCTCGGTGAGCAATGACAACACCCTGCGGATTTGGAACGTGAAGTATGGGACCCTTGAGACCACCCAGAAGGAAACCAAAAATAATCTCTTGGCCCTTGCCTATTCGCCGGACGGCAAAAAAATTGTCGCCACCGAGAACTGGGACGGCAAGATCCAGATGTGGGATGCGGTTAATGTCCGCCTGATCCGTTCGATCCAGGGGCATGCCGATTGGGTGCTGTGTGTGGCCTATTCCCCAGACGGCAAGGAGTTTGTCAGCGGCAGTCGGGATGGATCGGTGTATGCCTGGGATGCCGAGTCCGGCGCACGCCTGAGGGTTTTGCGAGACCCTGAGCTGGACCCGGTGAACAGCGTGGTTTATTCCCCAGATGGTCGTTATGTCATGGCCGCCACCCAAAGCAGGCATATTCTGTCCTGGCAGAAAAGCGGGGGCAAGCTGTGCAACTTTTATGCAGGGCACGATCTTTCCGTAACCTCCTTGGCCTTTCCCGCCTCCGGCAAACAGCTCGTTTCTGCGAGTCTGGATGGGACGATTCGGGTCTGGAACGGCCCCGGCCAGGGCGGGCCGGATTCTCTTTATGCCCAGGCCATGAAATATGAGGCAGGAACAGATCCTATGGAGCAAGACCTTGGCCAAGCCGCCAAGCTCTATCAGCAGGCGGCTGAAAATGGCCAGGTAGAGGCTATGTTCCGCCTGGGCGGGATGTACAGTCAGGGCAAGGGAGTAGCTCGGAATCCCGAGGAGGCCAGAAAATGGTGGACCCTTGCCGCGGAAAAGGGTTCTGCCCCGGCCAAGGTGCAGTTGCAGACGGGCCAAAAGGTTGCCCTGGCTGTTTCGTCGTCGCCCCAAGCAAAGCTCGAAGAGCCGCGCGTCCAGGCAGAGCCCAAGGCCTTGGAGCCGGAGGATAAAAAGGTTAAGGCGGCAGTGAAGGAGCAGCCAAAGCCGGAGCAGATCGCCAAGGCTGTTCCCGCTCCGGCCCCGGTTGCCAGGGATAAAAATACCCTGTACGAAGAAGGCATGCGGTTTTTTAAGGGTGAAGGGGTAACCCGGGATTATGCCCAGGCCCACAAGCTTTTTGTCGAGGCTGCGGAGATGGGTCAGGCCAAGGCGCAGTATCGGCTTGGCTTCATGTTCAGCCTTGGCAAGGGTGTGAAAAAGAGTGACCAGGAAGCGGTCAGTTGGTGGAGATCGGGGGCGGGGTCAAGCAGGATGTGGGCGAGGCCAAGAAGTGGTACCAGAAGGCTGCGGCCAATGGCAATGTCAATGCCGCGCAAAGTTTAAAGATGCTGCCCTGATCGGATGGTGTTGCTGAGATAATAAAAAAAGGCGGGGTTTTCCCCGCCTTTTTTTATGCCTGGAGCCAGAAGCAAATGCTCCCGGCCTATGCCTTATTCCGCAGGGGCAAGATTGGGAAACCGCTGGCTGATCGCGAGATTCCAGGTCTTGAGCTGGTCTTTGGCTTTTTCAAAAATCTCGGTTACATCGCCTTCGATGGTCACGGTGGTAATGGTGTCGCCCTGTTTGATGCTGTCGATCACCTCCTGATCCTTGTCGCCGGCGACTTCTCCGAAAACCGTGTGTTTGCCGTCCAGCCAGGGGCAGGGAACATGGGTGATGAAGAACTGGCTGCCGTTGGTGTTCGGTCCGGCGTTGGCCATGGAGAGGATGCCCGGCTTGGTGTGCCCGAGGCTTGCGTCGAATTCGTCGGCAAAGTCATAGCCGGGGCCGCTGGTGCCGGTGCCCTTGGGGCAGCCGCCCTGGACCATGAAATCCGGGATGACCCGATGGAATTTAAGGCCGTTATAAAAGCCGCGCCGGGCGAGATTGGCAAAGTTCGCCACGGTTAAAGGGGTTTTGTCGGCGAACAGCCGGAGGGTGATAGTGCCTTTGCTCGTTGTCATTGTGGCGGTCAAGTCGCTCATGATGCTCCTCTTTCGTTACGAAATTCATTAAAAAATACGGAGGCCCAGAGTATTGGGCCAGTGGTTTTTTCTGTGTTTTACTGCTGCAATTCCCTGACGATGGCATCGCCCATGGCTGCGGTGCCCACGGCCTTGCTTTTGTCCACGGCAATGTCCGGGGTATGCACGCCTTTGTCCAGCACCGCGGCAACGGCTTTTTCAATGGCGTCCGCGGCAGCACCCTGATCCAGGCTGAAACGCAGCATCATCGCTGCGGAAAGGATCTGGGCGATGGGGTTGGCAATACCCTTGCCGGCAATGTCCGGGGCGGAGCCGCCTGCGGGCTCGTAGAGGCCAAAGCCTTTTTCGTTGAGGCTGGCCGAGGCCAATAGTCCCATGGAGCCGGTGATCATGGCGCATTCGTCGGAGATGATGTCGCCGAACATGTTGCCGCAGAGCATGACGTCGAACTGGTGGGGGTTGCGGACCAGCTGCATGGTGGCGTTGTCCACATAGATGTGGTTGAGGCTGACATCCGGGTATTCCTTGGCGATCTCGATGACCACCTCCCGCCAGAGCACCATGGTGGTGAGGACATTGGCCTTGTCCACCGAGGTGACGATCTTGCGGCGCAGACGGGCCGCATCAAAGGCGCGGCGGGCGATGCGTTCGATCTCCCAGCGGTGGTAGACCATGGTGTCGAAGGCCTTTTCCTCTGGACCGGAACCTTCCCTGCCCTTGGGCTGGCCGAAATAGATGTCACCGGTGAGTTCGCGCACGCAGAGGATGTCAAAGCCGTCCCCCACGATATCGGCCCGCAGCGGGCTGGCCGCAGCCAGGGATTTGAAGATCTTGGCCGGCCGGAAGTTGCAGAACAGCTCGAAATGTTTGCGCAGCGGCAGCAGGGCGGCGCGTTCCGGCTGTTGGGCCGGGGGCAGGGATTCCCATTTGGGGCCGCCCACCGAGCCGAAGAGGATGGCGTCGCTACCCTCGCACACGGCGAGGGTCGAGGCGGGCAGGGCCTCGCCGTGGCGGTCGATGGCGCAGCCGCCCACATCCGCATGTTCGTAGGCAAGGCTGAAACCGAATTTCTGCTGGACCGCATCCAAAACCTTGATCGCTTCCTGCATGACTTCCGGGCCGATGCCGTCACCGGCCAATACCGCTATCTTTTTCATCTGGCGTATCCTTGGTATTTTGATTGAAATGGCAACTCCCTCGCAAGGGAAAGTACGGGGCAACACCATACCTGATCAGGGCAAAGATACGCAAGATCAATGTGGTTGTCCCTTTTTAAGGGTCAAACATAGTCGAAGAACTTGCGAGCTTCCTCTTTATTTTTTATATTATTAAATCAGATGGTTAGGGCCGGGCATATAACTGGCATTTATTTTTTCCCATTTTTTTGGCTTGATACATTGCCAGGTCAGCCTTCTTGACTAAATCAGCCGATTCCTCGGCATCTAAAGGATAGATTGCAGCACCGATGCTGGCCTTTATTTCCATATCTTTTTCTTGGTGGCAAACAGGGTCAGAAAAAACTTCAAAGATACGGTCTGTAATAAGTTTGATTTCATAGGTATCGGTTATTTCACCTAGAGCCATTACAAATTCGTCACCACCGAATCGGCCTACAGAGTCTTCCTCCCTACAGCAGAATTCAAGACGTTTAGCAACCTCTTGCAAAAAGATGTCTCCAAAATCATGACCAAGTGAGTCATTAATGATCTTGAAATCATCTAAATCAATGAACAGAACGACTAATAGTTTTTGATGACGTTTAGCATTGGATATTTTCTTTTGCAGCTGGTCAAAAAACAATTCTCGATTTGGCAGTTTAGTGAGTATGTCATGATAAGCTTTGTGGGCTAATTGTTCCTGGTGCTTCAGTAGTTGACTTATATCGTAAAATAGACCGACAAAGTGAGTGGTTTGGTTTTTTGTGTCTTTAATTGAGGAAATAGACAGCCATTCTTGATAAATTTCACCATTTTTGCGGCGGTTCCATATTTTTCCATGCCACTGCCCGGTAGTGAGCAGGGTTTTCCACATCTCTTTATAATATTTAGTTGGATGTTTTCCTGATTTGAGAATCCGAGGATTTCGACCAACTGCCTCACTTTCGGTATAACCAGTGATAGCGGAAAACCCCTTGTTGACACGTTTTATTGTGCCGGTGGCATCCGTGATGCAGATCCCCTCAATAACATTTTCAAAGACCATGGCGGCAAGTCGAAGTTCCCCCTCATAAGCTTCTCGTTTATGAATTTCTTTCAATAATTCATCATTGGTCCGGTTGAGCTCTACGGTGCGCGCCTCGACTCGCTTCTCAAGTTCGTTGTGCGTTTTCTGAAGGGCCGCCTCAGCCTCTTGACGTTGCGCCATGTGCTGCCGTGCTTTATTTACGGCAATCAAAACAGCTACAAATAAGAATATGGAAACGGGAAAGACCGTTGCCATATATTTTCTGATAACGAGGTCAAGTCGTTGCTTACGTTGCGTAATGTTATAATAAATTTCAAATGCACCAAGGATTTTTCCTTCTTTTGTGATAGGCACGTAGATCTCGACAATCTCAGCCGTCTGAACCTGACCATCCAGGGATGGGGTGTTTTTTTTAACTACCTTGGCAAGAGTTTTCCCTTTGCTAACGACATCAAAAAAATAGTCATGGGTATTCGTCATGCCGATTTCTTTATGGTCTGTAGAAAAAACTATTTCGCCTTCTTTGGAAAATATCTTGACCTTCATAATCTGGAAGTCTTTGATGACTTCTTCGATGACTGATTCATAATCGGCCTGTAATGTAATACCGTTGGGTGACGTGCCATTGTTCCTAACAGCGTCCGCTAAGTGTTTGGCGACACGTATTGCGTCCTCCTCGGTTATGGAGGTCAAAACAGCCTCATAATGGGGGACCATAAAGAAAATGCTTGATATAGGCAGCAGAGACACCGCTACGATAGAAAGAAAAAAAATGCCTGTTAACAGGTTGAAACGCATAAGGCACACCAAATTGGGAACTAATGTTAGTTTTTAATCATCTTTCAATTATGTATTTCTTCGTGAAAATTTTATAAAAAATAGTTTTGTCCTCATGAGAATAAGAGCAGAAGTTTACCGCTATGCCCCTCTCGACTAAAGAATCACCAGGGATATCTTTTCATTTTTCACCATCACGTCTATAAAGCTGTCACGAATATTAAGAAATGTCAAATTCTGAATTGTTGGAACAAATCGTAAGAGAACACCTGATAGAGGGAATTGGAGCTGTTTGCTGACCATTTAAAATCACTCAAGTCCAATCAGCAGGTGTATTTTCCGTGATTTTCAGGGGGTGGTGAAGGAGTGTTTTGCCCTTGACATTGGCGGGCTGTTTGTATGCAATATAACTATTGAGGAAGGCATGCGCCTCACCCCGAACTCTGCCGAAATTTTTCAGCAACCGCTCCTGGGATAATTTTGGAGGTGCGGGCCGACGGCCCCGTTATTAACTTGTTAAGATACAATCATGGCAGAAATGCAGAAAAATAGAGAAAGTATCACCTTGCCGTTGGTTTTCCCTCTGGCCCTCGCCCTTATTCTCAGCCTTAGCGCTTCGCTGTACGGGATGCGGTGGGTGCAGCAGCAGAACACCAATCAGTGTCTGCACAATGACGTGCTTCGTGGGCAGCAGCAATTGAGCTCCCTGTTGGAGAGGGAAGCAAAGCAGTTGCAGGGGCAAATCGAAACCCTCCAGACAGATTCGGCCTTGCAGGACGCCTTTCTGGCCAGGGACAGTTCCCGGCTCCAGGCGGCACTTGCCCGACTTGCTCCCACGGTGGCAGGTGCTTCCGGTACGGGGCGGTTGTTTTTTATGGATGCGGAGAGGAGGCTTGTTTTTGCTGCGAACCATCCAGAAGCCTCGGGCGAGGTGTTGGAACACCAAACACTCCGGCAGGCCTCAAGCTCGCATAAGATGGCCCATGGTTTGGAACTCGACGGGGATGGTCGGATTCTCCTGCGGGTTGTGGTTCCCTGGGGCATGGTCAGCGGTGGCGCGGGCTATGTGGAATTGAATGAGGATATTGGTCTTTGGGGCCCCTGGCTGAAAGCGATCCTCGGATACGAGATATTCTTCACCGCGCGAAAGGCCGGGATTGACCAGAAACAGTGGGAGGCTGAGGCTGCTACAGGCCGCAGGACCGGACGCTGGCAGGAGCTGGCTCAATGTGTGGTCTTGGCCCAGACCATGCCATCTGTGCCAAGGAAATTATGCGCGGCTCTCATGGCCGAGACTAGCCAGGGGGGCATCCGAACCTTTAATTTTACGGAAGGGAAAAGGTATTTTCGGGGCGGCATTATCGACCTTCTCGATCCGGCGCAGCAGAACCTCGGCGCTCTGGTGCTACTGCAGGACGTTACCCCTGAGGTGGTTTCCCTCTGGGCCATGGCCTTCTACCTTTGGGGAGTTGGTCTTGCTGTCGCGATTTTGCTTTTTCTCTTTTTTTATTGGTATATTGTCAGGCTGGACCGCAGGCTGGCCGTGAAGCAGACACATCTCCAGGAGACCATTGCCGGCAAGGATGTCGCCCTGTTCCAGGCCTCGACTCAGCTTCGACAGGACATTGCCCGGCGCGAAGAGGTGGAGCGCGAGTTTCAGCGGGCCAGCCGTCAGAATCAGTTGATCCTCGATGCCGTGGGCGAGGGGATTTTTGGTCTGGATTCCCAAGGCAATCATACCTTTGTCAACCCACAGGCCGCGAGGATGCTGGGCTATGAACCCGAAGAGCTTGTCGGCCAGCCAAGTCATTCCCTGTGGCACCATAGCCACCAGGACGGCGCCCATTTCCCGGATGTCGAGTGCCCGATTTATTCGACCCTGTCCGATGGCAAGATCCATCACCTCGAAGACGATTTTTTCTGGCGTAAGGACGGCACGGGCTTTCCCGTAGAGTACACCAGTACCCCAATCCTGGAAGAGGGGCGGCTGGTCGGGGCTGTGGTCAGCTTCAAGGATATCTCCGACAAGAAAAAGACCCTGCGCGATTTCGTTGTCAGTGAAAATCGCTACCGGGTCATTGCCAGTACTGCCCAGGACGCCATTGTCCTCATGGATAACCATGGCCGAGTTGCCTACTGGAATCCGGCTGCCGAGCGGATCTTCGGCTATACCGAGGGCGAGGCCTTGGGTTGCGATCTCCATGAGCTGATCCTGCCGACCCGGTTTGCCACCGCCATGAAAAATGGGCTGGCGCGGTTTTTTGCCAGCGGCGAGGGCAAGGCCATCGGTCAAATTCTGGAGATGACCGCCCAGCGCAAAGATGGCAAAGAGTTTCCGGTGGAGCTCGCTGTTTCCGCCCTGCTTCAGGAAGAGGGCTGGTGGGCCGTGGGCATTGTCCGCGACATCTCGGAACGGGTGCGGGAAAGAACGGAGCGGGAGGATTTGCAGGCCCAGCTCCGCCACTCCCAAAAGATGGAGGCCATCGGTACCCTGGCCGGTGGGATTGCCCACGATTTCAACAATATCCTGGCCGCCATCATGGGCTATACGGAGCTGGCCCTGCTTGAGGTTGGGGAAGGAAGTCTTCGGGATACCCTCACCGAGGTGCGCAGGGCCAGCGGCAGGGCAAAGGATTTGGTCGCCCACATCCTTGCTTTCAGCAGACAGGGAGAAATGGTCAAGGCTCCGGTCAATGTAGTGTCCATCATCAAGGAGACCCTCAAGATGCTGCGGGCTTCCCTGCCGACCACCATTGAGCTCAGGCAAACCATGGGGCAGGATATTGGCAAGATTTTGGCCGATCCCACCCAGATTCATCAGGTGCTCATGAATCTCTGCACCAATGCGGCCCATGCCATGCGGGAAACTGGAGGCCTGCTTGAGGTCGGTATCGCCCAGGTGCGTTTACAGGATGAGCCGGTCCTGCGCGCCTTTGCCCTTGAGTCCGGCAGCTATCTGAAGATCACGGTGCGCGACACCGGGCAAGGTATTGCCCCGACCATCCTTGATAAAATTTTTGATCCGTTTTCCACCACCAAGAATCAGGGCGAAGGCACTGGCCTGGGCCTGTCGGTGGTCCACGGTATCGTCACCAGCCATGGCGGGGGCATTGAGGTGCAGAGCACGCCGGGGCAGGGAACCTGCTTTACCCTTTATTTCCCAGTGCTGGAAAGTGTTTCGGAAACCGTTTCGGCTGCGGTGGCCGATGCCCCGCCTACCGGCACGGAACGGGTGCTGCTGGTTGATGACGAGGTCGCCCTCATCGAGCTGGGTGAGAGGATTCTTGTTTATCTTGGCTACCAGGTGACCACCAGGACCAGCAGCATAGAGGCGCTGGAGCTTTTCCGCAGTCAGCCGGACAATTTTGATCTGGTTGTCACTGATTACACCATGCCCAACATGACCGGCGGCGAACTGGCCAAGCATATTCTTGCCTTACGGCCAGGTATGCCGATTGTTCTCTGTACGGGTTTCAGTGAGATATTTACCGAGGAGAAGGCCCTGGCCTTGGGGATTCAGGGCTATGTTATGAAGCCCATTTCCATCCATGATCTTGCTAGCATCTGCCGAAAAGTTCTGAATCAGGCCGGTAAATAAGCGCCTGATTCAGTTCCTTTCTGTTGGCTGGTTACTGAAGGATTTCATAGCTGCGTGTCTCAGGATTCCACCGGTAGCCCTTGGCTGCCCAGATTTCCTCAATCAGCTTCTTGCCGAAATGCAGGCCGTCAATCCCCCCGTATGTTTCGTTGACGAACAGCAGTTCCTCATCGTCTATCCGGCCATCGCTGTTACTGTCCGCCCAATGGAATGGACTTGCTTGCAGGGAGTCGTTTCCGGATAATGGGATGCTGGGGTTGTCGTCCGAGCGGACCGTGACCGCCCCGATGAATTGATGGATGGTGTCCAGCTTCGTCTCGGGTTTAAGCTTGGCGAGGTAGCTGTACACCGCATGCTCGCCGGTGATCTTGCCAATCCACTTGAGCACCGGAGGGTCGGTTTCCTGGTTGGTAAACTGCGGCTTGCCTTGGGCCGGGATGCAGTTCGGGGGCAGGGTTTCCTTGAGGATCAGGGAAAACGGGCGGGAGGCGTTGGTTGTTACTTCAATGACCACCGGGAAAGGGATGCCGGGGGTTACATGCGTGGGCAGGGTTCTGAAGGCCGTCACTTGGCCTTCGCCATCGTTGCCGGTATACCAACGGATTAGGACCAAGCCGACAAGGGCGAGCAGCAGGAAGGCGCCGAGCAGGACAACGACAGGCCGTGATTTATGGCGGGGCTTGGGTGGTGCGGTTTGCGGCGTGGCTGGTTCAGCTGCAGATGCAGCTTCCGGCCTGGCTGGCTCTGCGGCCGTTTCTGGCGGCGGTGCTGGCGTTTCTTGCTCGGGCGGCGCACAGGCCTGTAGGGACGGCGGCTCTATGGGGGGTGCGGGTTGGCCGTGATCAATAATATCCGCCATCTGGGCCTCCAGGGCCTCGGCGAGCTTGATGGCGTTCTCTTTCTTGATGGTGGGATAGCGGCGGTTTTCCCAGCGGGAAATGGTGTCGGTGGTGACCCCGACCACCGTGGCGACATAGAGCTGGGTCAGGCCTTTTTCTTCCCTGATCCGGCGAATCTTGGCCCCGTCTATGTTGACCATGGGGATGCCGCCAGCCAGAGTCTTTTCTGAATCCATACCGGAAGTCCTACTGATTTGAGTTTCTGGTGTTACGCGTGAAGCGGCATACTACCAAATCCTGTCGGGAAGCAAAAGTCCCTTGTGGTGTGGCGGGAATATGGCGGGAGACCCCGAGCGGGTGAGGGCAGCCTCGGAATTACTGCCGGGGCAGGGTGTTTCTGCATTGTGAGGGGATCATTTTTGTTTTCGTTTCAGCTGCTCAAGCTCGGAACGCACCTTGAGCAGCTCCTCGTTTGAGGTGCGCAGGCGCTGGGCGATGACTTCGGTGAACAGTCGATACAGGGCAGAGACAAAAAGCGCCTGGTCCAGGGGTTCGGCGGCCTCACTCATGAAGGAGGCATCAATGGCCAGGCAGACCGTGGCGCCGATGGCCTCCACCGAGGCGGATCTGGCCTTGCCGTCGATGGCGGCAAGCTCACCGAAGGTGCCGCCGATCTCTTCGATTCTGGCGAGCTCCTTGCCGTTTTTTACAATCCGCACCGCTCCGGAAAAAAGGATGTAGACCCAGTTGTCATAAGCCCCTTCCGGGGTGATTATTTCGCCGTGCTCAAAGGTTCGGATCTTGCTGAGGCGCAGGATATGTTTGATGTATTTTTCGCTCAGCGAGCCAAGGAAAGGGAGCTGGTGCAGCTTATTCACCAGAAAGCCTTGGCCTTCCAGATATGGTGATTCTTGCATGGGGGAAGTCTCCGGTGTGTATCCTGGGTAGGAGGAAGGCAAAACCCGTTTGCCCCCCAGTGTCTTCTTTATATCATAACGGAATTGGATTATAAACAGGAGGTATCCCGAGGCTTTGATTTTTCGGGAAGAGGAGAACAAACCTTGGCCCACGAAAAAACAGGACAGTTTCTCCCGGCCTCCGGGGCGGAGATGGCAGCACGCGGCTGGAAATATGTTGATGTGGTGCTGGTCACCGGGGATGCCTATGTGGATCATCCCTCCTTTGGCGTGGCCCTGATCGGCCGACTGCTTGAGGCCAACGGCTACCGGGTGGCTATACTCTCCCAGCCCCGCCATCATGCACCTGATGATTTTCGGCAGTTCGGTGAGCCGCGCCTTTTTTTTGGTATCACCGCAGGCAACCTGGATTCCATCGTGGCCAATTATAGCGGTAATGCCAAGGTCCGCGACCGCGACGACTATTCCCCCGGCGGCAATCCCTATTTCGGTGATCAGGCGGAAAAAAAGCTGCGGCGGCGACCGGACCGGGCCACCATCCTCTACAGTAATCTCGCGCACGCCGCCTACCCGGCGATCCCGGTGGTTCTGGGTGGGCTGGAAGCATCCTTGCGCCGGTTCGTGCATTATGATTACCAGCAGCAGCGGCTTCGGGGTTCGGTTTTAACCGATGCCAAGGGTGATCTGTTGATCTATGGCATGGGGGAGCGGGCGGTGTTGGAGGTGGCTTCCCGGCTTGCCAATGGGCAGGATCTGTCTGGTATTCCCGGCACCTGCGAACGGTTGACGGAAAAGGAGCTGGAGGCGCGTGGGATTTTTGCGCCTCTGCTTCTCCCTTCCTGGGCGGAGATTCAGGCGGAGCTTCCCCTGTTCCTTGAGGCCGAACTCACCGTGGACCGTCAGGCCAGGGCCTATGCCAGCGAACCCCTGTTGCAGTACCAGCAGGCAGCCTGGGTTGTGCAGCACCAGCCCGCCGCGCCGCTGGACACGGCAGAACTTGATGGACTGTACAGCCTGCCTTTTACCCGTAAACCCCACCCAACTTGCGGCGATGTTCCGGCCTGTCGGATGATCCGGGATTCGATCACCATTGTTCGCGGGTGTTGCGGCAATTGCTCCTTTTGTGCCATCTCCAGGCACCAGGGGCCAAAGATCATCAGCCGGAGTCGCGATTCCGTGGTTCAGGAGGCGAAGCGTCTTGCCGGGCAGAAGGATTTTTCCGGCACCATCAGCGATCTGGGCGGCCCCACCGCCAACCTGTATGGCACCGGATGCACCAGCCCGCAGCCCTGCAAACGCCACGATTGCCTGTACCCAAAGGTGTGCAAATTTTTCAAGATCGACGAGCAGGCCATGCTCGGCCTGCTTACGGCAGTGGCGGATTGCGAGGGGATCAAACATCTTTTTGTCTCCTCCGGGCTACGGATGGAGCTGCTGCTCAAAACCCCGCGGCTATTGCGCAAGCTGTTGCTGGAGCATACCCCCGGAGCAATGAAGATCGCGCCGGAACATACCGAGGACAAGGTGCTGCGGCTCATGCATAAGCCAGGGGTGGCGGTGCTGGAGGAATTTCTTGCCCTGTGCCGGGAGATCGGCGCAAAGGCGGGGAAAAATTTTCATTTCACCCCCTATCTGATTGCCTCCCATCCCGGCTGCACCATCGTCGACACGGAGAAGATGGCTGCACGCCTCGGTACTCTCGGTCTTGCGGTTCGGCAGTTTCAGGATTTTACCCCCACCCCGGGAACGATCTCCACGGCCATGTATGTCACGGGCCTGGATTGCGAGAAACGGACGCCGCTGCCTGTGGCCAAAAAGGACAGCGAACGCCGTGCCCAGCGTCAGGCTTTGGATATCAGGGCTTCCGGCCAGCAAGCGTCGGCGCGCAAGGGCAAGGCTCCAAGTGCGGGCGGCGGGCAGAAAGGCGCTTGTCGAACGCGATCAGAGAAGCCGGGCGAGCATCGGCAGGGTAACAAAGGAAAGCACGATGCCAAGGCCAATCAGGGCCGCGGTAAGCCTCGGAGATAACCCGGCCATGATGGCCAGGGCACCTGCGGAAACCATGGGCGGCATTCCGGCCTCAAATATGGCTACTTGGGCGGCAAGGGAGCCGAGACCAAGGAGGCGGCAGCAAAGCAGGGCGATGAGCGGGGCCACGGCCAGCTTGATAATGAGGCCTGCGCCCAAAGGCTTTAAGATTTCCGGGCTGAGGCGCAGGCTGAGCTGAAAACCAACCGCCACCATGACCACCGGGACAAGGGTTGCAGCCAGGGCATTGAGTAAGGCCAGCAACGGCGCGGGAAAGGTCAGGGATCGGCAGGCAAGGGCCAGAATCAGCGCGATGAAGGGCGGGAAACTGACAACCCGGGTAAGCACCGAGGTCATGGTCGGCTTGCCTCCGCTGCCGTAGAGAGCAAGCACGACGGCCCCATAGGTGGCCAGGGCCAGGAACGAACCCAGCTGGTCGTAAAGCACAGCGTAGGGGATGCCGCTCTCCCCGAAAAAAGCTTGAACCATGGGGATGCCGAAAAATGAAGTGTTGCCTAGGGGAATCAAGAGCAGCAGGACACCGATGATCTCTTGCTGCCAGCCAAGGAGCTTGCCCAGGATAATGATCATCAGGGCGGAAACCGCGAGCATGGCCCAGGCCATGATGACCGGCACAAGGATGTCCGCAGAAAAATGCAGATGCGGAACCTTGAGCAAGACCAAAGCCGGGAGGGAAAGGTATATGGCAAACAGGTTGAGCACCTGCCCGGTTTCCTTGGGGAAATGGGGCAGACGACGTAAGCCCATGCCCAGGAGGAGAAAGGAGATGGTGAGGATGAAGTTTTCCATTTTTTCCTGCGAAGATATTTTTTGCGCCGTTGCCAGAGGTTCGTGACAATGAGTTGTGGGCCCTGATTTTTTAATATTCGACAGTAACCATATTTTGAAAATTGGCCGGTGTCAATTCCCATGAAACAGGTAATCACCACAGAGAAACAGCCGATCAAGCTCTGGCTTGACGATATTGAAGCCGGGGCCTTTGCCCAGGCCAGAAATCTTGCTAACCTCCCTTTTGTCTTCAAGCATGTAGCGGTGATGCCCGATGCCCACCAGGGGTATGGCATGCCCATCGGTGGGGTGATGGCCTCGGAAGAGGTGGTGATCCCCAATGCGGTTGGCGTTGACATCGGCTGCGGCATGTGCGCCGTCCGTACCTCCCTGACCACCATCTCCCCGGAAAAGTTGAAATCGGTGCTCAGTGAGATTAGAAGAACCGTTCCCCTTGGGTTCAAGCACCACCAGCATAGGCAACAGGCAAGCCTTATGCCGCAGACGGATGTTCCTTTGGCCGATTTGCCCATCGTTGCCAGTCAATATCAAAGCGCCCTTACCCAGCTTGGCACCTTGGGGGGAGGGAACCATTTTATCGAGATCCAGAAGGGCAATGACGGCCATGTCTGGCTGATGGTCCATTCCGGCAGCCGCAATATCGGCTTTAAAGTGGCCAATTATTACAACCGTCTGGCCATGGAGTTGAACAAGCGGTGGGGGTCAAAGATCCCCTCGAACTGGCAGCTGGCCTATTTGCCCCTTAACAGCGAGGCCGGCCAGACCTACCTCCATGAGATGCGCTACTGCGTTGACTTTGCCTATGCCAACCGGAAGATGATGATGGAACGGATCAAGGATGCTCTGTTGGCGGTGACGCCGCCGGTATTCTTCGAGCCCATGCTCAATATTGCCCACAATTACGCGGCCATGGAAGTGCATTTCAAAAAGAATGTTATGGTTCATCGCAAAGGGGCAACCCGGGCCCAGGCCGGGGAGATTGGCATTATCCCCGGCTCCCAGGGAACACCCAGCTATATCGTGCGGGGCAAGGGCAACCGGGAGAGTTTTGAGTCATGCGCCCATGGCGCCGGCAGGAAGATGGGACGCAAGCAGGCCCAGCGGCAGCTGAACCTGGACCAGGAAAAGAAACGGCTGGACGACCAGGGGATCATCCATGCCATTCGTTCGGTGGGGGATCTGGAAGAGGCGGCCGGCGCCTACAAGGATATTGACGAGGTGATCGACAACCAGCTGGATCTGGTGGAGGTCTTGGTCGAGCTACGCCCCCTGGCGGTGATCAAGGGGTGAGCGCGTTTGGAGGGGGATAAGTATGATGCCTCCTTATGTCGGTCCAACCTCCTTCATAACGGCAGGTATGTAGATATGAAAGGTGGTTCCTTTACCCAGTTCCGACTCCACCGTAACCGCTCCGCCGTGCTTTCTTATGATTGTATCGCACAGGGTAAGCCCTAGCCCCATGCCCTTCTGGGAGCCAAGTTGCTTGGTGGAAAAATAGGGGTCGAAGATGCGGGGCAGGTTCTCTCTGCTGATTCCACAGCCATGGTCCTGGATAGAAATCCTCACATAGTTCCCGGGGGGAAGGGTTGGGTGCTTTCCATGATGTTCCGGCAAGGATTCATTGGCGGCAGTTATCTTGAGCTTGCCGCCTGATCCCGAGACCATGGCCTCCCGGGCATTCAGCACCATGTGTTTTATGACGTTACGAAATTGGGAAGGATCAACAGCGATGGGCCAGAGGTTCTCGGCCAAGTCAAATTCGGCCATCAGCCCGGAACCTTCCAGGGCGAAAAGGGCCTCTTCCTTGAGATGACTTGCCGGCTGGATGTTTATCGGGAGCAAGTTGCCGCCGGGAGAGAAGGCAATAAGCTGGCCGGTAAGCTTGGTGGCTGATGCGTACAATTGCCCTGCGTTTTCCAGAAACGGGAAGGCCTCGCTTGATTCCTCGGTATGCATTTTGGCAAGCTCCAGATTGCCGAGAAGCCCTTGGAGCAGATTATTGAAATCATGGGCGAGGCCGCCAGCCAGGATGCCAAGGGCCTCAAGATTTCTGTTTTTCACGACCTCGGCCTCCAGGCGTTTGTGCTCGGTGATGTCCCGGTTCGAGATCCGATGGCCCAAGTCGTGTCCTGCCCGGTCGTAGACGTGATAACAGATATGATTGATCCAGCGAACCTCGCCGTCGCGATGGAGAAGTCTAAACTCGAGTTCGTTTGCGGATACCCTTAGGGTTTCCTGCATCTTTGGCCCGTAATGCACGCTCGCATGGTGGGCCTTCCATCTCGGCAAATCTTCGGGATGAATCAAGCGCTCCAGCAAGCCGGGGTCGGCCTTGAAGGCTTCTGGCGAATATCCCGTGACACGTTCGCAGGAGGGCGAACAATAGAGGCAGGAACCCTCTGAGTCCTCCCAGACTTCCCATCCGTAAGTGTAGTCCGCAACGGTGCGGAATTTTTCTTCGCTCTCTCGCAGTTCTCGCGTCCGTTCTTCCACCCGCTGCTCCAGCGATTCGTTGATCTGCCGGATTTCATTGAACTGCTTTGACAGAGAATCTCCCATCATTTTAAAATTGTAGATCAGATGACTGGCTTCTTTAATGCCGCTTTCAGGCCAGGTGATCTCTTTGGCATTTGTCACAAGTCTCATCGGAAGGTCATGGGTGATCAGCCGCAGCTTTTCGAGGGTGACAACAATTCGGCGGCTCAATAATTCAGCAAGCGCCAGCGCCCCGAGCAAAATCAGGAACAGCAGGGTCAGCTTGCCGGTATAGTTGTCGTAGAGCGTTTTTTGGAAGGGCGCCACCGGCTGCTCCAGAACCAGTTTCCACTCTGCCAGGTCACCGATCTCGGTTTCCTCGATATAGAACGATTTTTGCCACTGTTCTGTGGGCGGGGTATTCGGAAGGAGTGTCGGCACCCACTGACTGATCCGGGTATCAATGCGGTTGCATGTTCCTTTGCCCCGCATAAATGGGGTCATAACCGTTTGATCTGTGCGGTTGGTCATAATGACGTTGCCGTTTTTATCCAGCAGGGTGAAGAGCATGGCATTTTCATCTGTACTCTTGATGAGGTGCTGTCGTATCTGCTCCAGGCTCAGGATGCCGGTGACGTAGCCGTTATATTCTCCACCAATGACCACCGGCGCAAGCATCGTGACCATTGGTTTGGGAGGGCCGATTCTACCCAACACCACTTCCGAGAGCATCGGTTTGAGCGTCTGCTTGAGAATAGGGATGAAGGGGCGATCAGCGAAGTTTTTACCGATGTTCTTCTGTCCCATCTCGTCGAGCAGTGGAAAGTAGGCGGTGATGGTGGCTTCTCTGTTCAACAGCCCGATACGCTTAAAATTGATATCCGATTTCTTTGCCTGTTCCAGATAGGGTTGCATCTGTTGCGGTGATTGCCTTGCGGCCATCTCCGCCAGATTGAGAATGGCGGATTTTCTGTTTACTACCCAGATTTCTACTCGATCACTTATGCGCCGGCTGTCCTGTCTCAGTGTTGTCCGGATATGGCGGTCGGTTTCGGCAAAATCGGTTCTGCTGCCAACGGCCAGCAAGATCAGCCCCGGACATAAGACGAAAAAGGCCAGCAGGTTGTAGATAATCTCACGGTATGACGTCAGCGATGAACGCAACCGGAGTGCATAACCGGTAAAGATCAGCCGGGCGACCAGGGCATTGGCAATGCCGTTCACCGTCTGTTTGAGCATGACAATAAAGGTATTAGAGACAGGAACATGCATGACCAAGTGGTAGAAAAGGTAGACCAGCGGCATGCCGATGATGAGCCAGTAGAGCGTGTCGGCCAGCACCAGACCCATCTTGCGGCGCCCCATCAGCCAGCCGACAGCCGCCACCTCGGTGGTCATGATGACGATGGCGTAGGGGTGATTCCAGAGAAAGTAGGTGTAGCCGGCGATGATGGCGGCCGCGACAATGCCCCGGCCAAGCCCGAAGAACTGCAAGGCCAGCATGGCAAAGATGCCGCCGAACAGGAAGTCGATATTGAGGAAGATCGAGAAATTGAAATAGTTTCCGGCCAGGCCGGCACCGATCAGGGTCAAGAAGAGGGGAATGCTATATCTGTTGGTTCCCGCGGGGTTGGTGGATGGTGTGGTGGCCAATGTCATCTCCTGGATAACCGACATGAAAAGGGCACTGCCTTTGGGGAAGGGTAGCCGCTATTTTTTCCCAAGGGCTTTCTTTACGGCAACAAGCAGTGTTTCTGTTAGGACCGGTTTATTGAGATAATCGCAAATCCCCATGGCCAGGGCCTTTTCTCTGTTGATGAGTTCACTCTGGCCGGTGCAAAGAATTACAGGGGTCCGAGGACGTAAGGCCAGGATTTTTTGCGCCAGTTCTACCCCGGTCATGGAAGGCATGGTCATGTCGGTGATCACCAGATCAAATTGCTCCGGATTTTTCTGGAATTCCGCCAAGGCTTTCTTCCCCTCGGTAAAGACTGCCACTTGATAGCCATTATTTGACAAAATGGCGTCAACGACCTCACGAATTTGCGCTTCGTCATCAACAACCAAAACCCGTTCCCCTTTCCCCAGAAGCTCTTGGGGTGCGGTTTTGTCAGGCAAGGCTACGGCAACCTGTTCGGTCAGCAGCGGCAGATAGACATGGAAGCTCGTACCTTTCCCTAACTCGCTGTACACCGTAATATGGCCGTGGTGGCTTTTTACAATGCCATGCACCACGGCAAGGCCCAGCCCGGTTCCTTCCCCCGGCTTCTTGGTCGTGAAGTAGGGTTCAAAGATCTTCCCCTGTATCTTCGGATCAATGCCGCAGCCTGTATCGCTCACCTCAAGCTTGAGATAGTTCCCCGGGGTGAGATCGGCATAGCCGTAGTCCTCCGCCCCTATTTGGATTTCCTCCAGGGAAACGGCAAGGGTTCCCCCTGTCTCTCGCATGGCGTGGTAGGCGTTGGTGCAGAGATTCATGATGACCTGGTGGATCTGGGTAGGGTCGGCCAAAACCAAGCCAGTGGAGGTGATGTTCTGTCTGATCTCGATGGTGGTCGGGATGGAAGCGCGCAACATCTTGAGGGCTTCCTTGATGATCAGCGAGATCTGTAGGGGCTGTTGCTGCTGTTCCGCCTTGCGGCTGAAGGCCAGAATCTGGGCCACAAGCTGCTTGGCCCGCTCCGCCCCCTTTTTGAGTTCCTCAAGATGGTGCTGGCGATTTTTCGGGTCTTTTTCCTCCATGGCCAATTCGTTATAGCCAAAGATGATGGAGAGGATGTTGTTGAAATCATGGGCAATGCCGCCGGCCAGGGTGCCGATGGCCTCTATCTTCTGGGCCTGACGCAGCTGGGATTCAAGTTTTTGATTTTCCTCTTCCGCCAGCTTACGCTCGGTGATGTCTTGAACCGTGCCGACTGAGCGCTGTGGTCGGCCCTCCGAATCGTAGAACGTCTCGCCTCTTTCATGCACATGCTTTTCCCGGCCGTCCTTCATCAGGAGTCGGTGCACGATCTCGTAAGGGGTCTTGTTTATGAGCGATTCGGTGTATGTCCGGTTGACGGCCTCCCGGTCATCGGGATGAATGGCCTCCAGGAAGGCCTCGTAGGAGGCAGCGAACTTCTTCGGGTCGACCTCAAAGATCTGGTAAATTTCATCGGACCAGAGAAGCTTGTTGCTGGTCAGATCGAGTTTCCAGTTTCCCATGTGGGCGATGTGCTGGGCCTCTTTTAGGCTCTGCTCGTTCTCGCGCAAGGCAGCTACCGATCTCTGGTTCTCGGCATCCAGGTAATACTCACGCCGATAAAAAAGCAGCAAGCCTGAGATGCCAAGAAGCCAGATCGCGCCGTGGGACAAAGTCAGTGCGATGCTGCTTGCCCGGGTCCGCGCCAGAAAAGGAGCCAGGGGGATGGAGGTGTCGATCCCGCCGCGGACATCACCCAGTTTGTAGCCCTGTTGAACATGGCATTTGAGGCATCCGGCCTCTACGAAGACAGGCAGCATCAGCCTCAAATAGGGCTGGTCATCCATGTACTGCATTTCCAGCAACTCCTTGCCGCCTCGGGCGAAGCTGGACAAAGCCTTGACTTGCCAAGCATCGGGGGCGTTTGCCGGGTTGAGGAGATTCAGGCTGGTGAGGTGGCTCTTGGTGCCGTATTCGTCGCCAAAATCATGCTGCATCTCGCGCAGCATGTAGGCCGGATTCATCAGGGTGAGGGGTTTGCCGGTGGTGGTAACCACATCGCGATGGGGGACTTTGAGATACGGGTTGGGTGGGGTGTGCTCGGTGGGGGGGACATAGACGCCCCCGTGGGAGGATGCCCACCTGCGGAAACTGAGATCCTTGTTGATGTTGACTCGGGCGGCGACCATGGCCGACTCCAAAAGATAGTGCCCTTGCTGGTGCAGGCCCCAGATGAGCGACAGGCTCATTATCACGCTCCAAAAGGCAAATCCCAGCGCGGTTTTTCCAGGGAGGGACCGGAGAGAGATGTCTTCCGGCCAGGCAGACAGGACAATCGCCATGCTCAGGAGAACAAACAGCGTCGCGGTGGAAAAAGACATGAGGGCCAGGCCCCAAATGCCAAAAGCGCCGATGGTCATCGTACAGTAGGACATAATGGCTGCCAGGGCCACGGCCATGGTCAGCGAGCCGAAAATCGCTGTGAACCAGAATCGCATCGTCGTCTTGCGCGCACCGTAGGCAAGCGTCAGTTCCGTCGCCAATAAGACAAAACAGGCTGCGGTGTCAGGGGCCATGCGGCCTGGATGCGAGGTGCCCACCGGGTAAGCAGGCTCGGCAAATAACCACTGGTCAAAGCCGGGATCCCACGCAAAGATATATTCGCCCAGGGTCAGCAGACCGATCAGGCCGCAGAGTAGCGCGCAGAGCCGTGCCAGGCGAGCCGAGAGGGCGGAGAAGGGCAGAGAAAAAACCAGCAACGCCGCACCGGCCAGGATAAAACCCAGAGCGGAGTTTGCTTTCATTGGTCCCCAGCCGGGGAGGATGCTTTTGAAGGCCGGGACATCAAAAGTCCAGCCCAAGAGAACAACTACCCCGACGAAGATGGACAGCACCGCCACCAGCAAGGATATGCTCTTTAGCGTTCGCCCCGAATGGCCAAGGGACCGCTCCTGTTGCTCCGGTTGCTCCGGTTGTGCGTGGTCAATCTCTGGGATGTCCATACTTTGAGGCTAGCAGAAACCGGTTGGAAAATCGAACAGAATATTGTAGCGCTATTCCTTGTGCTGACGGCAGGTTAGCTACGCTTGCTGAAAACCGACCGCCTGGATGTCGCCAAGAGCAATGCTTGCTCTCTCCTCCTCGTTTATGAAGCCGGCAAGGAGAAAAAATTGACGTCACCATTGAAAGCTTGACAATATACAGCCCTGGCTCGATAATTCACTTAGAGAACCTCTTGGCAAAGCCTGGAGGTGGTTGACTGTATCCACATCGAATAGCTGATTGTTTTCAGGGCGCAGACGGACATGTCCGGGCGACGCTTCAGTTCAGAAGGAAGGGGGATGTATGGAAAATGTGAATCCGAACCTGATAACCTGTATCGTCCAGCGCGGCGAGGCAGACCGGGTGGTGCAAGCGGCGATGCAGGCCGGCGCGGAAGGTGCGACCCTGTATTATGGGCGGGGCACCGGCATCCGCGAAAAACTCGGCTTTGCCGGGATGTTCATTAAGCCGGAAAAAGAGATCATCCTGATCATCACCAAGAATGAACAGACCGATGCGGTCTTTGACGCGGTGGTCAAGGCAGCCCGGCTTGAGAAAAAGGGGCAGGGTTTCGCCTTTCTCCATAAACTTGACCGCGCCATCGGCTTTGTGACCGAGTGAATATCCGGCTGACGGAATCTTCGCATAGGGGATCTGCATAGATGGGCCGATATTTTTTCCTTTCCGGCTGCACGGTTGCGGCCCTCCATCTTGCAGGGTTTACCTCCGCAGAGGTGATGGCTGCGGTGGTGGGTTTTCTTGCCGCTAACCGGACAGTGCTTCTGGCGTCAGGCTTGCTCGGAGCTCTCGCCTTGGTATGCGCCTCGCTGTTTTTTGGTGGGATTGGGTTTTTCAATATCCTCTATCTGATGGCCAAGGCTGTGTATGAGTTGGTTCAGTTGCTGCTTTGCGCCATGGTTGTCGCTTTTTTTGTGTTCTGGTTCGATCTTGGGGTCAATCTCTGGCTAGAGGGCGGAGGGGCTCTGGTGATTGTTCTCTACGCCTGGTTCTATGGTGCGGCCTTCAGCCTGCGGGTCTTTGATTTTAACTATCCGATCAAGGAAGTGCTCCTTTCTTACAGTGTCTTCCCCTTTGTCTGTCTGGCGGTGGCCTGGATCAGCCCTCTGGTGCTGTAAACTTGCCCCGGGGAAGGACCGGTGCGAGATGGCCGAGGGTGCTTGATCAGGACTACCGTACCTCGCGTCTTTTCGTCTTTGGCACTCCGCCAGGGCTAAAACCATACAGGAGGGTATTGGATGAACAGGATCATAAAGCGTCTCCTTGTGGCCATTGCCGTCGTCCTTATCCTTTCCCCGTCGCTGTACGCCGCCTCGAAGATCGAGACCTTGACCCTGGGCGTCTTCCCGTATCTTTCGGCGAACCAGATGATGGAACAACTTTCCCCGCTGTGTAAACGTATCGAGGTAGCGCTGGGCAAAAAAGTTATTCTCGTTTCTGCTCCCGATTTCATGAGTTATGTGGACCGCACGGCCAAGGGTGAATACGATCTGGTGCTTACCGCGCCGCACATGGGCCGCCTTGCCCAGAAACGCGACGGCTGGCAGCTCGTGGTTCAGTCCGGGCAGAAAACCGCCACGGTGATCCTGGTGCGCAACGAGTCTGGCATCCGTAGGCTTGAGGATCTCCGGGGCAAGAAGTTGGCTGTCGGCAACGTGCGATCCGTAACCTACCTTTTGGCTGAGGAGGCGCTCGCCCAAAAGGGGATTACTCTGGGCAAGGATGTGGAGGTTCTTGAAACCGCTACCTTTTCCAACGTGGTCCAGTCCGTGTTCCTGGGTGAGGTGGATGCGGGGGCAACTCCTACCCTGCTCTGGGATAAGTGGGTTCATGTCAGCGCGGAACAGCATCGCCAGCTCCGTGAAATTTACCGTGCGAAACCAGCGGCCCCGTCCTTTCTGGTGATGGCCCATCCCAAGACCGATCAGGCGACCATCCTCCGTCTGCGCCAATCGCTGTTGGGCTT